>CAXUEU010000019.1:0-33627 GCA_964250195.1 uncultured Acidobacteriaceae bacterium | reverse complement strand
CGAGTAGCGCCCGGACCCCTTCGTCCTCGCCGCAACGTTATAGCAGGGCGGTGTTGCCCTTGTAAGCAGGAGTTATAAAAAAGGTTGCGCGAGACAATCGTGCGTCTATGTGACCGCCGTTGACATTTGGATACAGAACTCTATGCAGCCTCTTGACAGCCCGATTACGCGGTGCATTTCGCGCCGGGGCCGCCATCGTAGGTTCGGAAACGAAGACGTCGGTCTCACGGGGCCGCGGAAAGAAGAAACCCATGCGCAAACGCCTGCTCCTTTGCCTCGCCCCCGCTCTGCTCGTCATCTCGCTCGCGCCGGCCGAAGGCCCCCGCGCCGACGCTTCGGCCGCCCCGGCCCCGCCCAAGGCGCTGCGGTCCTTTGACACGACCTCGCTCGACAAAACCGCCGACCCTTGCGTGGACTTCAATCGGTATGCGTGCGGCAACTGGATCAAGAACAATCCGATCCCGGCCGACCAATCCTCCTGGAACACGTTCTCCATCCTGGACCAGCGCAACCAGTACCTGCTCTACACCGAGCTGAAGACGGCGGCCGACGCGCCGAAGACGCCGCTCGAAACGCAGTACGGCGGGTTCTTCGCGGCGTGCATGGACACGGCGGCGATCGACAAAGCCGGGCTCGCGCCGGCCCGGCCCTCGCTTGAGGCGGTCGCCGCGCTCAAAGACAAGGCGGGCATCGCCGGGCTGATCGGCGACCCGAACTACGGGGTCAGCGGCTTCGGCGAGTTCGGCCCCGAGCCCGATCAAAAGGATGCCACGCACTATATCGCGGGCATCCACCAGGGCGGCCTGACCCTGCCGGACCGCGACTACTATCTGTCGGACGACTTCAAGGAGGTGCGGATCAAGTACCGCGCCTACATCGTCGAGCTGATGAAGCTGGGCGGCGCGAGCCCGGCGGACGCCGCGAAGACGGCCGACGACGTGCTCCGCATCGAAACCTCGCTTGCAAAAAGCAGTCTCCCCCGCGACGAGCAGCGCGACCCGGACAAGACCTACCATCCCATGCCGGTGAGCGCGCTCGCGACCCTGACCCCGGCGTTCCGGTGGACCGCACTGTTTCAGGCGGCGAAGGCGCCGGAGTTCACCCGCGTGAACGTCGGCGAGCCGGAGTTCTTCAAGGGGATGAGTGCCGTGCTCGACGCGGAGCCCCTGCCCGCGCTCAAGAACTACCTGCGCTTTCACACGCTCGACGGCGCGGCCCCGCTGCTCGCGCGGCCGTTCGACGAAGCGCACTTCGGCTTTCACGATCGCGTGCTGGACGGGCAGGCCGAGCAGCAGGCGCGCTGGAAGCGCTGCACCGGGGCCACCGACGGGGCGCTCGGCGAAGCGGTCGGCCAGGACTGGGTCAAGCGCAACTTCCCCGCCGATGCCAAGCAGAACATGCAGGCACTGGTCGCGAATCTCAAGTCGGCCCTCCACGACGACATTGAAACCCTGCCCTGGATGTCGAACCCGACGAAGAAGGAGGCGGAGGCGAAGCTGGCGCTGTTTCGCCAGAAGATCGGCTATCCCGACCACTGGCGCGACTACTCCGGCGTCATCGTGAAGCCGGCGGACTGGTACGGCGACGCGCACCGGGCGGGCGTCTTCAACGAGGCGTTCTTCCTCGACCACATCGGCAAGCCGGTCGATGAAGGGGAGTGGGGCATGACGCCGCCGACCGTGAACGCCTATTACGACCCCGCGAACAACGACATCAACTTCCCCGCGGGCATCCTGCAGCAGCCGTTTTATCTGCTCACGGCGGACCCGGCGGTGAACTACGGCGCGATCGGCATGGTGATCGGCCACGAGATGACCCACGGCTTCGACGACGAGGGTTCCAAGTTCGATGGACACGGGAACAAACGCAACTGGTTCACGCAGGAGGACCGCGCGAAGTTCGACAAGCTGACCGACTGCGAGGTGAAGGAGTACGAGGCGTTCTCGCCCGTGCCCGGCCGGCACCTGAACGGCAAGCTGACGCTGGGTGAAAACACGGCGGACAATGGCGGCATCCGTATTGCGTACGCCGCTCTGCAGAAAGCAGAAACTCCCGAACAGCGTGCGAAGAAGATCGACGGCTATACCGGCGACCAGCGCTTCTTCATCGCGTTCGCGCAGGTGTGGTGCGAGAACTCGAAGCCGGACAACGTGCTGAAGCGGATCAAGGCCGACCCGCACTCGCCGGGCGAGTTCCGGACCAACGGGGTGGTGCGGAACTTCGCCGAGTTCGGGAAAGCCTTCGGCTGCCACGCGGGCCAGCCGATGATGCCGGAGACGAGCTGCCACGTTTGGTGATGATGGCGCGGCGAGCCGTTTCGGTGCCATGAGTGACCTGGCTTCTTCACGCTTGTTTTCATCGGTTGTTCGTCTACACTAAAGGTGTACGGATAACTGTCGTACAATTGAGGCATCATGGCTACGGTACCGATCTCCAAGAAAATTGCGCGAAGCACACGGCTGGAAGCCCGGCTGCTACCCGAGCAGCGGCGCCGCATCGAGCGAGCCGCCAGCCACAAGGGGCTGTCCGTGTCGGACTTTGTCGTGCAGGCTGCGGACGAAGCAGCAGCCAAAACCATTGAGCAGCACGAAACTTGGGTCCTCAAAGAAAGGGACTGGGTAGCCTTCATCGAAGCGATCGAGCATCCTTGGGAGCCGAATCAACGACTGAGGGCCGCGGCTCAGCACTACAAGGAGTTCGTACGCGAGTAAGTCCTGCGGTTTTGCGCGCACAGGGTTACCGCGTTGAGGCGCTCCACGACCGGCACGACAGGGCAGGTTTTACCTGCGGCGTTCCTGCCCTGGACGCCTACTTGCAGAAACAGGCACGCCAGGACGTGGAGCGCAACCTGTCCGCCGTGTCTGTGCTGACCATGGATGGCGCGACGATCGCGGGCTTCTACACTCTGTCAGCGTGCGCCGTTCAGCCCGCAGACTTACCTCGGGAGATTGCGAAGAAGCTGCCGCGCCGGCCCATTCCTGCAACCCTGCTGGAGCGCTTGGCGGTCAACTTCAAGGCGCGCGGCCAAGGCTTGGGTGAGATCCTCCTGTTGCACGCACTCGGGCGAGTTCTCATGAGTGCGAGCGATGTCGCGTCCTGGGCAGTCGTTGTGGACGCCAAAGAAGGTGCGCGCGCCTTTTATCTCGCGTATACATTTCGCCCGCTGCCGTCCGAGCCCGACCGTCTGTACATACCCATGCAGCTGGTTCGTGAGCTGCTGCCCGCGGATCGCCTCTGAAAGCTGCTGCGTCCCACCTCCGTGTTACTTTCTGTAACAAAGGCCGCCCCCGGCCGGTTCCTTTTTGCCCGAAAGGTGCCCCACCATGCGTCTCCACGCCCTTGCCTCGGCCGCCCTGCTCGTTCCCGCGCTCGCCTGCGCGCAATCCTTCGCTCCGGCCGACACTACCGTCGCCCCGGCCCCGCCCAAGACGCTGCGGTCCTTCGACCCCGCCTCGCTCGATAAAACGGCCAATCCCTGCACGGATTTTTACCAGTACGCCTGCGGCGGCTGGCGCAAGGCAAACCCCATTCCCGCGGACCAGGCGCGCTGGGGCACCTTCAACCAGCTCGGCGAGCGCAACAACTACCTGCTTTATACCGAGCTGAAGCAGGCCGCCGATGCGCCGAAGGACGCCATGCAGAAGCAGTACGGGACGTTTTTCGGTGCCTGCATGAACGTCGACCAGGCCGACGCGCTCGGCGCGAAGCCGCTGGACCCGAGCCTCCAAGCCATCGACGCGATCGCGGACAAGAAAGCCATCGCCGCTTTCCTCGGCGACAAGCGCTACTTCTCCGACGGGCTGTTCCGCTTCGGCGTGCAGCAGGACCAGAAGGACTCGTCCAAGCAGATCGCGCTCGTGGCCCAGGGCGGCCTGAGCCTGCCCGACCGCGAATACTACCTGGCAACCGACGAGCGGTCCGTGAAGCTGCGCGAGCAGTACCGCGACTACGCCGTCACCATGTTCAAGCTGCTGGGCGACGACCGGGCCAAGGCGGAGACCGAAGCAAAGGCGGTCCTCGACATCGAAACCGCGCTCGCGAAAGGCGCGCTGCCCCGCGTGGACCTGCGCGACCCGGACAAGGTGTACCACCCCATGCCCGCTGCGGACCTGAAGCAGCTGACCCCGGACTTCGAGTGGGCCGCGTTCTTCGCGGGTACGGGGGCACCCCGGTTCACGAGCCTCAACGTGGCGGAGCCTGAGTTCCTGAAGACGCTGGCAACCGTGATCGACGCCCAGCCGCTGCCCGCGCTCAAGAGCTACCTGCGCTTCCACTCGGCGAACGAAGCCGCCCCCTACCTGTCGAAGCCGTTCGACGACGCGAACTTCGCGTTCTTCGGCAAGACCCTACGCGGCCAGGCCGAGCAGCAGGCCCGCTGGAAGCGCTGCACCCGGCTCACCGACGTGCAGTTCGGCGAGGCCGTGGGGCAGGACTGGGTCAAGCGGAACTTCCCGCCCGAGAACAAGGCCAGCATGGAGAAGCTGGTCGCGAACCTGAAGTCCGCGCTCGGAGACGACATCCAGCAGCTGCCGTGGATGTCGGACGCGACCAAGAAGGAGGCGCTCAAGAAGCTCGCGACCTTCCGCGACAAGATCGGCTACCCGGAGCACTGGCGCGATTACTCCGCGGTGGAGGTCACCCCGTCGGACTTCGCGGCCGACCTCCACAAGGCGGAGATCTTCAACCAGGACTGGGAGCTCGGCCACATCGGCAAGCCGGTGGACGAGCGCGAGTGGGGTATGACGCCCCCGACCGTGAACGCCTACTACAACCCGCCGCAGAACGACATCAACTTCCCGGCGGGCATCCTGCAGCCGCCGTTCTACTCGCAGACCATCGACCCGGCGGTCAACTACGGCGGCATCGGCGTGGTGATCGGCCACGAGATGACCCACGGCTTCGACGACCAGGGCTCGCGCTACGACCCGCAGGGCAACGTGCGTGACTGGTTCACGCCGGAGGACAAGGCGAAGTTCACCGAGCGCACCGACTGCGAGGTGAAGGAGTACGGCGCGTTCGAGCCGGTGCCTGGGCAGAAGCTGAACGGCAAGCTGACGCTGGGCGAAAACACGGCGGATAACGGCGGCATTCGGATCGCGTACGCGGCGCTGCAGAAAGCCCTGGCGGAGCAGCCGCCCGCGGCCCGCAACGAGAAGATCGACGGCTTCACGCCGGACCAGCGGTTTTTCATCGCCTTCGCGCAGATCTGGTGCTCCAACATCACCGACGCGGCCGAGCGCGTCGCGGCCAAGACCGACCCGCACTCGCCGGGGGAGTTCCGCGCCAACGGCACGGTACAGAACTTCGAGAAGTTCGGCCAGGCGTTCAGCTGCAAGCCCGGCGACCCGATGATGCCCGCCAATGCCTGCCATGTCTGGTAAGGCAGTCTGGTAGGCTCGTGACTGTAAGCCGCTCCACACTTGGACGCGGAGGCCACCCCCGGCCTCCGAGCCGGCAACCTTGCCGCCGTTGGCCGGCGTCTCGACGCGCCCGTATGCCGTTTGGCTATAATTGGCACCAGTCATCACCGTTTCCTGCTCCGTTCGTGGGCCGGCAGGACAAAAGGAAGCGCATGAAGTTTCGCAGTTTGGGCCGCACCCTTTCGGCAGTTGCCGGGGTCGCAGGCCTTGCCCTTGGCCTCACCTCCTGCTCCAACAACAAGACTGTCGGCTACGCCTACGTACTGGGAACCAGCGCCGCCGGGCAGCCCGCCGGGCAGATCGGCGAGTTCCGCGAGCTGAACAACGTCGGCAACCTCCTGCCGGTCCAGGGCTCGCCCATCGGCTCGGGCGGCCTCAACCCGGTCCGCGCGGTGATCCCCTCCGGCAATCGCTTCTTCTACGCGTTGAACCAGGGCACCCCCACCACGGACACCAACGCCACCGTGAACGGTGCGGCCAACCCGCTCCAGGGCGCCATCACCGGCTTCTCGAGCGCCAACGTGACCCTGTTCTCGATCGGCGGCTACGGCCAACTGTCTCCGCAGCTTTCCTACACCAGCCAGGGCTTCGGCCCCATCCGCGTGCTGGCCGACTCCGCGGGCGCGTACCTGTTCGTGCTCGACCGCTACTCCAACCCCGGCATCGCGAGCGGCACCAGCTCGCCGATTTCGCAGGTGGGCCCATCGGCCAACTACCCCTGCCAGGACGCAGCCAACCCGGCCATCTACCATCCGGTGGGCGCGATCACGGTCTTCTCGATCGACGGCTCGACCGGCCGCCTGGGCGTCCAGCAGAACCAGCGCCAGCAAAACCTGACCTACTTCCCCGTCGGCTGCAACCCGGTTGACTTCCGCATCGCCGGGGCCTATTTGTACACAATGGATGCTGGTTCCCCTACCAGTAACGATACTGAAACCGTTAACGTTTACGCTCTCGCGACCAATGGTCAGTTGACTCCGACTCAAACCAGCCAGATCACCAATACCGCCCCGCCCGCCCCACCACCCAACATCACCGCGATCACCGGCGACACGCAAGGCCGGTACGTGTACCTGATCGACTCGACGAGCCCCGGCAGCACTCCCCCGGGCCGCATCTTCCTTTACACCGTCGGCACCAGCGGCGCGCTCACCGCGGTCACCGGCTCGCCCTACCCCATCGCGAACAACTCGCAGGCGGGCGGCCCTGTTCAGACCCTCACCGACTCGACCGGCAAGTACGTCTACGCGGTCAACGCGGGCCCGGCGGGCGGCACGGCCAACGCCAACTCCGACATCAGCGGCTTCTCGGTCAACGGCACCACGGGCTTCTTCGACTCGGTCACCCAGCAGTCACCCTACCAGGGCACGGTCTCCGGGCCGGTCTGCCTCTTCGAGGACCCGACCAACCAGTACATCTACGTCGCCGGCTCGCTCGATAACAGCATCACCGGCCGCCGGATCGACCCCAACACCGGCGTGCTGACGCCGCTCAGGACCAACGCGACCGTGCCGACCGTGGGAACACCCTCCTGGTGCCTCGGCATCTCGAGCGTGCTGTGATCCGCCGCCCTACACAAGACAGCCCCGCCGCATGGACGCCCGCGCGGGGCCTACAAGGACTACCGAAGATGATTTGGAAACAGATGAGCCGGCGCTTGCCGGCCTTGGCAGCGGTGGCGGCGGCGGGCGCGGGTCTGGTTTCCTGCGGCACCAGCAACACGGTCGACTACCTGTACGCGACCTCCTCGACCAACAACCCCGGCCAGATCAACGTGTACCGCGTGGACTCGCAGTCCGGCGCGCTGACCCAGATCCCCGACTCGCCCTACCCGGCGGGGCGCAACCCGGTTTCCTTGGTCGCATCCGGGACGGGGCAAACACTCTATGTAGCGAACCTCGATGACAATACGGTCATCCAGTTCGGCATCGGGTCCGACGCGAAGCTCTACGGGCAGCACACCATCAACCTGCCCGGCTCCGGGCCGCAGTGGCTCGCGATCCACTCGTACTTCGACATGCGCCCAGGCATGGGCAACAAGTACCTGGGCAGCCTGCTGCTTGTGCTGCAGAACTACCAGCCGAATTTCTCGGTGAACAATGTAAGTCCAGGCGCGCTCTCCGTTTACCAGATCCCGCCCGCGCCGAATTCCGGGCTTACCGATGCCGCGCTGACCGGCTCGCCCGTGACGCAGACCGTGAACGGCCAGCCCAGCTCGTTCATCCCGCTCGGCAACGCACCCACCGGGGCGGCGTTCACCAACAACGGCAACTACGCGTACGTGACGGATACCCTTTCCGCAGGCCAGACCGGCACGGGCAACGGACGCTGCAGCGCGGGCCAGGGCGGCATCCAGGGCTACAGCATTCCGTTTGACCCGAATAACCCCGTTCTGCCCTCAGGCGTGCTCACCCCTGTGCCGAACAGCCCTTTCTGCGCCGGCACCTCGCCCTCCTCGATTGCCACGCACCCGTACAATACCTTTCTCTACGTTACGGACCGGGCACAGAACCAAGTCATCTCCTATGGCATCAGCAATTCCGGTTCGCTGACCACGGTGCCGACCCCGGTGGTCGCCGCAGGCACGGCACCGTCGAGCATCGTGGTTGAGCCGCGCGGCATGTATGCCTATGTGGCCAACCGCACGGGCGGCACCATCTCCGGCTATGCGGTCAATACGCAAACGGGCGCGCTCTCCTCGCTCGCGACCGCGGGTACGGGTACGACACAGGCCCAGCCTTCGTGTGTTTTCGTGGAGCCGGCGCTGGCTCGCTTCGTCTACACCTCGAACTTCGTGGACGGCACGCTGAACGGCTTCATCCTCGACCCGAACACCGGCGGCCTCGCGGCGACGCAGGGTACTTACTATCCGGGGACTGGCATGGCGACCTGCCTGACGGCGGTCGTCCACGGCAATCACCCGATCATCTCGGCGGGGGTCAACAACTCGCCTCAGTAGGGTTCCGCGGGGTGCCGGTACTCGGTTCAATGGGTCATCCTGAGCGCAGTGAAGGACCTGCTTTTCTCCACCTCCACGCGAGAAAAGCAGGTCCTTCGTCGCTTCGCTCCTCAGGATGACCCATTTTGCTTGATGGGTGCAGGCGGCGGTAGTCGTTCCAAGGAATGCTCGTCTTTAGAGCAGCTTCCCACGGATCCACCGCTGCGCGGGCCGCTCCACCAGCACAAGCGCCAGCCCCGCCCCCAGCGCCAGCAGCGCGTAGCTGCCCCAGGGCTCGATGCGGGCCAGGCCCGTCCGCTCCAACAAGCCGCCGGAGTGGATCAGCGCCCACAGGTTGAAGTGCAGGATGTACATGCAGTAGCTCGCCTGGCCGAGCGCCACCAGAGGCGCCCAGCCGAACGCGCGGGCCAGCAGGTTGCGCCCGGACAGGCCCAGGATCGCGCAGGCGAACAGGGGCATCAAGAGCCCGTCGTGCATCAGGACGTAGGGGATCGCGCCGCCGTAGCGCAGGATGGCGTAGATGCCGCCCACGCCGGCGAGCCCCAGTCCCAGGCGGAGTCGGCCCACGCGCGGAATACGTGCATCGAGGTCCGCGAGCGTCATCCCGAACAGGAAAGAAGGCAGGTGCGGCGGGGGGCTGAACTTGAGCGCCCGCAGCCACCACCCGTCGGTGTAGCGGCCCGGGTTGGGGTCGCCGTCGGGGTTGGCCCACATGTAGGCGAGCGGAAAGGCGAGCCCGCAGACCCACCAGAAGCCAAGCAGCCCGACGGTGCCCGCGTTCGTCCGCGGCCTGCGCCACCGGGCCAGAAACGGAAAAAGAATGTAGAAGAAGGCCTCGGTGCCCATGGTCCAGGCGGGCGTGTTCCAAAAGGTGGCGAGGTTGGGGCTCCAACCCTGGACCAGCAGCGGCGTCGCCGCGACCCCGGCCAGGAACTCCCGGTGCGTCCGGACCAGCCACTCGTCGTGCAGGGCGACAAGCGAGACCAGAAGCCCCAGCCAGTACACCGGGTACAACCGCGAAAAGCGCGCGATCCAGAACCGCCGACGGACCAGCTCGCCCCGCCGGGCGCGGTCGCTGTAGTTGTAGGCGAGGATGAACCCCGACAGCAGTAGAAAGAACGAGACGGAGGTGTAGCCGTTGTCGACCACCGGCGCGAGCGGCCCGAACCAGGCAGGGTTGGAAAAATGGAAGAAGACGATGTTCGCCGCCGCGAAGGCGCGGAGGCCGGTCAGGGCGGGCAGGCGGTTTCGGCCCGTACGCGCGGAACTCGCGGGCGCTTCCGGCGAGTCGTCACCGCCGGCCAGCAAAGCCGGCCGTGCTTCCCCGCTCGTTGCCGGACGCTCTCCCATGCTGCTCATCTTGACGTAAAACGGAGGCGCAAGGCGGCAAAACTCAGGCGGTAACCAGCGAGCCGATCTTTTCCCCCCGGATCACGCGCTTGATATTGCCCGGCTCGCCCATGTTGAAGATGATCATGGGCATGCTGTTGTCCTTGCACAGGCTCACCGCGGTCATGTCCATCACCTTGAGGCCGAGCCGCATGATCTCCATGTAGGTGATCTCCTCGAACTTGGTGGCGGTGGAGTCGAGCTTGGGGTCGGCCGTATAAATGCCGCTCACCTTGGTGGCTTTGAGCAGGACGTCAGCCTTGATCTCCATGGCGCGCAGGCTCGCTGCGGTGTCGGTCGAGAAGTACGGGTTGCCGGTGCCGGCGGCGAAGACGACCACGCGGCCCTTCTCGAGGTGCCGCACCGCTCTGCGCCGAATGTAAGGCTCGCAGACTTGGTGCATCTGGATCGCGGACATGACCCGGCAGTGCATGCCGGTCTTCTCGATCGCGTCCTGGATGGCGAGTGAGTTGATCACCGTCGCGAGCATGCCCATGTTGTCCGCGGAGACGCGGTCCATGTGCTTGGCCTGCTCGGCCACGCCGCGAAAGAAGTTGCCCCCGCCGACCACGATCGCAACCTCGACCCCGCTCGCGGCAACCTCGGCGATCTCCCGCGCCACCTCGTGCACCAGGGTGACGTCCACGCCGAAACCCCGGCCCGCGGCAAGGGCCTCGCCCGACAGCTTCAACACGACTCGCTTGTACATTATGGGCAGTTCTCGTATGCGTCCCGGAGGGACAGAATTGTTGCGATGCGGCTTTTCTTGACGGAAAAGCCGCGTGCAAAGTTGCCGGCCGCTCCTCGTGTCGACGAGAACCGCCCGCGTTTTCGAGTATCGCACGGCGTTTGGCGGCCCCAACCCCGATACGGTACTTTAGTGTCTTGGCTTTCCCGCGCAAACCGGCCGTCGAACTGCTCGACAGCGACGGGGGCACGCCCGCCGAGGTCGCGAGCGCGCTGCGCTCCATCTCCTCCGTCAATCGCCTGTTCGGCGGCAACCGCACGCACCGGCTCCTGCTGGAGCAGGCGGCGCGGGGGCGTTCGCGCTTGCAGGTGCTGGAGGTGGCGGCCGGCTTCGCGGAGCCGTTGTCGACCGCGGCCCTGGCTCTCCGGCGACGCGGCGTCACGGTGGAGGCCACGCTCTTGGATCTCAACGCGAGCCACTTTCCCTCCCAATGGCCGGCCTTCCTGCCCGCGCCGCGTCTGCTGCCCGGCAACGCGCTCGCGATTCCACTGCCCGCGAAGAGCGTGGACGTGGTGAGCTCTTGCCTATTTCTCCACCATCTCGCGCCGGAGGAGGCCCGGCGTTTTCTCCGGGAGGCTCTGCGGGTGGCGCGCGTGGCGGTCGTGGTCAACGATCTGCGCCGCACCCGCACACACTATGCGCTGGCGCTGCTGCGGGCGCCCTTCGACCCCAGCCGGCTCTCCCGGCACGACGGCCCCGTGTCCGTCCGGCAGGCGCACTCCTTCCGGGAGGTACGCGCCCTGCTCCGGGCCACCGGACGGCCGTTTACCCTGCACAGGCGCTTCCTGTACCGCTTCGGCGCGTACCTCTCCGCCTCATGAAGGCCGCCGGCGAGCGTAGCATGGGGAAAGATCGGTAGAGAACAGCAAGACTCCTCCCGGTCGCGCCCCCGCCGGAGAGCCCCGTTTGAGCCAAATCGCCGCCGTCGCATCCGCACTGCCCCCGCGCTACTACACCCAGCAACAGGTCTTTGACGAGCTCAACAAGCACTGGGGCCCGCAGCTCGAGTCCCCGGCCCTGCTCCAGCGCTTCCACCAGAGGGTCGGCGTGGACGGGCGCTACTTCGCCCTGCCCATCGAGGAGTACGCCCGAATGGAGCGCTGGGGAGATCTGAACGCGGCTTGGCTGCGCGTCGCCGAAGAATTGGGCGAGCAGGCCATCTGCAAGGCTCTGGCGCGCGCCGGGTTGGAAAAAGAGCAGATCGGCGCGCTGCTGACCGTCACGGTCACGGGCGTGGCCAGCCCCTCGCTCGACGCGCACCTGTGCAACCGGATGGGGCTGCCGGGCCATGTCCGCCGCACCCCCATTTTCGGCCTCGGCTGCGTCGCCGGGGCGTCCGGCATCGCGCAGGCGCACGACTATGTCCGCGCCTACCCCGACAAGGTTGCCGTGCTGCTTTCCGTCGAGCTGTGCTCGCTCACCTGGCAGCGGCGCGACCTCTCCGTCGCCAATTTCATCGCGACCGGGCTATTCGGCGACGGCGCGGCCGCGGTCATCATCGCGGGCTCACAAGTCGAGCTGCCGAAGCAGGCCGGACCGACGGTGGTCGTCGCCGCTTCCAGCTTTTATCCCGATACCGAAAAAGCCATGGGCTGGGACATCACCGAGGAGGGTTTCACGCTGGTTCTTTCGCCCGAGGTCCCGGCGATCATCCGCGAGCACCTGCCCGTGGACCTGGCCGCATTTCTGGCGGAAAACGGTCTGCGGCGCGAGGACATCACCAGCTGGGTCCTGCACACCGGGGGACCTAAAGTGCTGGAAGCGATGACCGAGGCCGCAGGCGTCACTCGCGAGGAGTGCGCGCTCTCCTGGGAGTCGCTGCGCAAAGTCGGCAATCTTTCCTCGGCGTCCGTGCTGTTCGTGCTCGAGGACACCATCGAGCAGCGGCGGCCCGCCCCCGGCTCCTACGGCATTCTCGCGGCGATGGGGCCTGGCTTCTGCGGGCAACTCGTCTTACTGCGCTGGTAGTTTTGCGGGTCTGCTTTGGAGCGGCTTCGAGACGGACTCGAGACCCATCCCCGCAGCCTCCACCCCGATCATCAGCTCCGCAATCGCGCCCGCCAGCATCAGCCCCGCGCCGAGCGCGTAGCCCCAGGCCACGTTGGCTCGCGAGCCCGTGGCGATCAGCTCGCCGAACAGCACCGGCGCGCCCACGCCGCCGGCCAGCGTACCGATCGCGTAAAACACCGCGATGGCGAACGCCCGGATTTCCAGCGGGAAGATTTCACTTACCGTCAGGTATGCCGCGCTGGCGGCGGACGAAGCCACGAAGAAGATAAGGGAGAAACCGATGTCGAGCGTTCGGGCATTCAACATCCCGTGGGTGAAAGGGAAAATCATCGCGAGCAGCAGCGCGCCCGAAAGCCCGTAGGTGAGCGCGATCATCGGCTTGCGTCCCCACTTGTCGTAAAGGGGCCCCAGCACCACCGGCCCGAAGAAGCAGCCTACCGAAAACGGCAGGAGGTGCAGGGGCACCCGCGCGTCGGATACGCCGTAGAAGTTTTTAACCACCAGGCCATAGGTGAAGAAAATCGCATTGAAGAAGAACGCCTGGCCCACCATCAGGATCAGCCCCAGCAGCGAGCGCATCTTGTTCGCGCCCAGCATGTCGCCGAAGACCTCGCCCCACGGTGTGTGGTCGCGCACCGCCAGGCACAGCGGCTCGCCCTCCGGTTCCGGCAGGGTTCTGCCCTCGGCGCGGATGTCCCGCTCGATCGCGCCCACGATCTGCTCGGCCCGCTCCTCATGGCCTCGCAGCATGAGCCACCGCGGGCTCTCCGGGACGCGCAGCCGCAGCAGCAGTACCGCCCCGCCGAGGATGGCCGCCGTCCCGAAGGCCACGCGCCAGCCGACGGCCTGCGGCAGCAAGCGCCCGCGCAGCAGCTCAAAGGACACGAGCGAACCCAGAATCGCACCCAGCCAGAAGGTGCCGTTGATCAGGAGGTCAATCGTCCCACGCACCTTGCCGGGGATCAGCTCGTCCACCGCCGAGTTGATCGCGGCGTACTCCCCTCCGATGCCGAAGCCGGTAAGCGCGCGAAACAGCGCGAAACTCCAAAAGTTCCAGGCCCCCGCCGTCAATAGCGTCGCGATCGAGTACGTGGCCAACGTGACTAAAAACAGCTTGCGACGGCCCAGGCGGTCCGTCAGATAGCCGAAGAACAACGCGCCCAGCACCGCACCGGCCAGGTAGGCGGTCGCCCCGGCGGTGACCTGCGGGGCTGTAAAGCCCAGTCCGCGCTTGTCTTCGAGAATGCCCGCGAGCGATCCGGCGAGGGTTACCTGGAGGCCGTCGAGCAGCCAGGACGTCCCAAGCGCGATGACGAT
Organism: uncultured Acidobacteriaceae bacterium; assembly: GCA_964250195.1. Lineage (GTDB taxonomy): Bacteria > Acidobacteriota > Terriglobia > Terriglobales > Acidobacteriaceae > EB88. Next base: position 19,784 of record CAXUEU010000019.1, on the reverse strand, counting down.
CCGGATGTGCCAGCGGCTGAACGGCAGGCGGTCCAGACGCGCCGGGACCATGGTTTCTACGGTTTGTTCTTCAACCATCTTTGCGCTTCTCGCTTTGGGGGATGATGCTGACCGAACCTACGCGCTCCAGCACCGCGTACCGAATGCCCTGCAGGCTGCGGATACCCTTGGCTCGCGCCGTCGCCATTACGTCCTGATCGTCGATGCGCATGCCGTGCATCGCCTCTGTCTGCCACGCGCCTTCTTGTAACAGCACGATGGGAGACCCGTCCACCACCTTGCTCAGCCGCGTGGACCAGGCCCGCACGCGCGCGGTCACCCGGTGCATCAGGCCGATGGTCAAAATCGCGCCTACGCAGTTGGTTGCCGATTTATCGTTGCCCACCGTCGACGTGATAATCAGCCCGCCGATCAGGAACACGATCACGAACTCAAACGGCGTGAGCTGCCCGCCCGGCCGGCGCGAAAGCATGCGCACGATGAACAAGAGAAAAAAGTAGCCGGTAACGGCATGGAGCACTGTAGACATACGCAAGCTCCTACGGCATCACGAAGACGCCGGATTCCAGGCTGGATGCGGGCGCGGCAACCGTGCCTTTTCCTACCAGACGGACCTCGAAGCGCGTACGCCCGATGTGGGCAGGCTCCAGCGCAAACGCAACCGAGTTCGGCTGCGCGGTGGAGGGAAATGTATAGAGCACCCCGCCATTCCCGGTAACGGAGGTCTGCGGCTGCGGTACGACCCGCTGATTGCCGAGCGTGACAACCACGGCATCACTGACCCAGAGCCGGATGACCCCATCCTGCACTGCCCGAGGAGCAAAATGCAGGGTCAGGATCGAGGGCGTGCCGAACCGCTCGACCCACTCGTAGTCCATCCTGAGCAAGCCGTCCGCGGTTTGCTTGTGTGTTTTGGAGAGCGGCCCGCGCCCGAACAGACCCGCGGCGTCGAGCACGACAAGAAGAGCCAGGAAAAGCCAGACGGCGCGCTCGAACTTCCACCAGCGGCGCTGGAACGCGAGGTCCTCACCCACAGCGACCTCATTGTTGACCTTGGCGACGCTGTCTTCAATCGGCCGTGTCGGTGTCTCGATTGCCATGCTGTGCCTACTCCTGCGCGGCCGGCGCGATCGTGATTTCCCCGTTGCGTTCCAGTACTGCGTAATCGATCCCGTCCAATGTAGAGATGCCCTTTTCGCGCGCTGCGGTCATCACATCGTCCGGGTCGATCAGCATGCCGTGCATCGCTTCCTCGCGCCACTCGCCCTTGGCGAGCAAGACCATGGGCGTGCCGTCAAGCAGCCGCGCCGCCCCGGGGTACCGCTGACGGAGGATTACCAGGCCATAGTGCGCCAGGCCGATCGTCATGATCTGCGTGAAAGCATTGGTGAGCGAGCGGTCGTCCGCGACCGTAAAGGTGAGCGCGAGGCCGCCGATAAAGAAGATCAGAACGAACTCGAACGGGTTCATCTGCTTACCCGGCCGGCGGCCCACGATGCGAACCATGAAGACCAGGAGGAAGTAGGCGAACGCGGCGCGGAGAATGGCTGCCAAGGAAGAGCTCCTGCGAAGTAAGATGCCGAAGAGCATACGTCTCGAAGAGACCGCCGGCCGCAGGGACGGTTTTGCCTGGATCTTGAAGCTTTCACCCCAAAAAGATAGAGCCCGGCCGGGCCGGGCTTCTCTCCGTTCAGGATGAGCTACTCCGCCGAACTGGAGGGCAGATCATCCGCCTTGACCTGCGCCACGGTCCAGACCGGGTCGCCGACCTTGAACCGCGCGAACCGCCGCACGGAAATGTTCTCGCCCAGCTTGCCGACCTTGGCCGCGATCATCTCCTTAATTGTGACGGACTGCTCCTTGATGAAGGGCTGCTCCAACAGGCAGACCTCCTCATAGAACTTGGTCATCTTGCCTTCGACGATCCGTTCGATCACCGGGGCGGGCTTGCCGGTTTCGGCGGCCTGGGCGCGGTAGATGTCCTTTTCCCGCGCGAGGTCGGCCTCGGTCACGTCCTCCCGCCGAATGTAGCGCGGGTCGGTCGCGGCGATGTGCATCGCGATGTCCTTGATCAGGTCTTGGTAGTCATCGGTGCGCGCGACGAAGTCGGACTCGCAGTTGATCTCGACCAGCACGCCGATCTTGCCGCCGGCATGGATGTAGGTGCCGACCGCGCCTTCATTGGTGCCGCGCGCGGCCTTTTTCGCCGCTGACGCCATGCCGCGCTTGCGCAGGATCACGAATGCCGCTTCCATGTCGCCCTTGGCCTCCTGGAGGCTCTTGAGGCAGTCGCCCATGGGCGCGCCGGACTTCTCGCGCAGCTCTTTGACCAAACTCGATGGAATCTTTTCCGCTGTTTCCGCCACTGTGTTCACCCTTTTTCCCGCGCCGCATCGGCGCCGTTCCTTACGTGCAAAGAGCGCGGTGCCGGAAACCGGCCCACGCTCTTTGCCTTTCCCGCGAAAACGCTAGACCGTGCCTTCGACCGCTTCCGGCTCCGCGATGACACCCGCGCTCACGGGAGCCTTGCGGATGCCGCCGCCGAGCGCCGACTCCAGGTCGACGACCTCGGGCTCGCCCGCGGCCGTCTCCGGGGTGTCCGCGCCCGATTCCAGACTGCCGCCCGCGAAGGTGGCTTCCGTGAAGGCCGCTTCCGGCGCGACGCCGGCGATGTCCATGTACTGCTTGTCGGTCGCCATCTGCACGCCTTCGATGATCGAGTCGGAGATCTTCGAGGTAAACAGGCGAATCGCGCGCAGCGCGTCGTCATTGCCCGGGATGACGTAGTCGACCACGGTCGGGTCGCAGTTGGTATCGACCACCGCGACGACCGGGATGCCGAGCTTGCGTGCTTCCTTGACCGCGATGGCTTCCGCGTTCGAGTCGACGACGAAAATGGCGTCCGGCAGCCGCTTCATGTTCTTGATGCCGGCCAGGTTCGCCTGCAGGTGCTTGCGCTCGCGCTCGAGCTTGATGACTTCCTTCTTGGTCAGCAGATCGTAGCGGCCGTCGGTGGCCATCTCGTCCAGCTCCTGAAGCCGCTTCACGGACTTCTGGACTGTTATCCAGTTGGTCAGAAGGCCGCCCAGCCAGCGCTGGTTGATGTAGAACATCCCGCAGCGGTTCGCTTCTTCGGCAATTGCGTCCTGCGCCTGGCGCTTGGTGCCGACGAACAGGACGACCTTGCCCGTCGAGGTCAGGTCGGTCACATACTTCGACGCGTCCTTGAACATCTTGAGCGTCTTTTGCAGGTCGATGATGTAGATCCCGTTGCGCTCGCCGAAGATGTACTCCTTCATGCGCGGGTCCCAACGCTTGGTCTGGTGCCCGAAGTGGACGCCCGCCTCGAGCAGTTCCTTCATGGTGATGGTTGCCAAACAGCCTCCTTGGGTAAGTTGCATCGGGAGCCGAAGCCCCCGATTGGATCCCGTTGCCGGGAGAGTTGAGTTGCCGGAACCGGGTCCGGGGTACAGCCGAGATTTAGCGCTTGGAGAACTGGAAGCGCTTGCGGGCACCCTTCTGCCCGTACTTCTTGCGCTCCTTGATGCGCGCATCGCGGGTCAAGAGGCCCTCGGTCTTGAGCGTGGGCCGCAGCTCCGCGTTGAACTCGAGCAGGGCGCGCGCGATGCCCATCTTGACCGCGTCAGCCTGGGCAGCCACGCCGCCGCCTTTGACCGTCGTGATCACGTCGAAAGTTGCGACCAACTCGGTCAGGATCAAGGGCCGCTTGGCCGAAATGCGCTGCTCTTCCGTCACGAAGTAGACCTCATGCGCCTTGCCGTTGACCTTGAAGCCGCCGTTGCCGGGCCTGAGAAATACACGCGCGATCGCCGACTTGCGCCGCCCCGTTCCGTAGAATTGAACCAAATCCGCCATTTAAGACGCCCTTCCCTTCCCGAGCCGGGTTTCCACTTCGAGCACCTCGGGCATCTGCGCCTGGTGCGGGTGCTTATCGCCCCGGTATACCTTCAGCTTGGTCCCCATCTGGCGTCCCATCTTGGTCTTCGGCAGCATGCCGAAGACCGCCTCTTCGATCACCTTTTCCGGACGCCGGTTGATCAGGCGCAGAAACGACTCCTCGCGCAGGCCGCCGGGAAAGCCGGTGTACCGCCGGTAGACCTTCTTCTCGGACTTCAACCCCGTCAGGCGAACCTTGTCGGCGTTGATGACGATGACATGGTCGCCCATGTCGATATAAGGCACATACTTGGGGTTGCGCTTGCCGGCCAGGATACTGGCGGCCTCGGTGGCCAGCCGCCCCAGCGTCTTGCCGCCGGCATCGACCACGAACCACTTGCGGTCGGTGTCCAGCGCGCTCGGAATAAACGTCGACATCTCGATCTCCTCTTGCCTTTCCGCGCTCACTCGCGGCCGCGGTTTCCGCGGGCCCGTTCCTGGTCCAAGTCCAGACCGATCCCAGAGTTTCTCGGGGTGAGCGGCGCTTCCCGGCTGTTCCCACTAAGCCATGCGCTCCCATGAATGGAAGCGTGGACCGCGCAAGACCTATAGATTAGGCGACCCGCGGTCCCCGCGTCAATCGCGCGTCAAATCCCGACCGAAAGCAGAAGCGGCTCGATCGGCGCCTGCGGCTTCAACTCGGGCAGCTTGACGTCGAGGGCGCGCCCCGCGGCCAGCTCCGAGAAGACATGGTTCGCGGTGTCTTCGGTCCGCGTCGACGCGATATGGAGCTTGCGCACCGCCTGCATCGTCACGACCGCCATCAGAAACCTGTTTTCCATCTTCAACCCCGCCGCATATACGAGCTCTGAACGCATCCTGCCTCTTTTTCTAGAAAGTCCGAGCCCGAGCCGGGTCGCCATGCCTGCCTGAGTCCTGATCCCTAAGCCAATCCTACCTTCGATTGCCGGCACGCGCGGAATAAGGACGCCGATTCCCAACCGCGGCGATTCCCGAAATGGAACGGGGCGCGTCATTCGTCCCGCAGCATGAGCTCCCCGGCCAGGGTCCGCTTGTACCGCCCGGCGCGGCCGCGCGCACGCTCCCGCGCGCCGGGGAGGACGCGCTCCGGGGGCGGGGTACCCACGCGCTCGCGCGCGTTCCGCTTCACCGCCTTCGCGACCGAAAACCGCTGGGGTCTCCTGTTCTTCATCGCTCGCCTCCCATGCTGGATAATACGGCGTATGGAAGAGCGAGATTTCTTCAACGAAACACCCGAGCAGCGCACCCACACGCTCACCTGCCCGCACTGCGGCAAAGCCGACGAGTACCAGGTCGGCTGGCTGGTGCGGCGCAAGAAACCCCAGCTGGGCCGCGGGGCCGACGAGCGCGACCGCGCCCGCTTCGCAAAAGCGCAGTCCTACATGGTACGCCGCGACGACCAGCTGGCCTGCAAGAACATCCGTTGCCGCAAGCGTTTCGAGGTGGCGGGGCTGCAGTCGGTCGCATTTATTTAAGAGTTTGAAGCGCCTCTCGCGGCGGCTCGCATTTCCGCATCCCGCGGCAAAATCGGCCCCGGCGAGGCAACTATTTGCAGCCGGAATCATCCCACCGCATCCAACAGCCGACCAGCAAACCTTTCTCGGCCCTTCCGCCGGGCCCGGCTTTGCATTTTGTGAGGACTGTATTCCGGTGACCATCCAAGCACGTCCCGCCCTTCTCGCCACGCTCGCTCTCGCTGTGCTCGCTCCCTTGGCCGCCTGCGCCCACAAAAAAGCGGGTGCCGCGGGCGGCGGCTTCGCGCTGCCCCCCGGCGGCCTGCCCGTGCAGACGCAAACCGTCAGCAACTCCCCGGTCCCGCTCGGCGACACCTACGTCGCCACCATCAAAAGCCGGCGCACCGCCAATATCCAGCCGCAGGTCGACGGCAATCTGACCGGCATCCGGGTCACCTCCGGACAGCATGTCGTTCAGGGTCAGGCCCTGATGGAGATCGACCCCATCAAGCAGGCCGCAACCCTTCAGTCCTCCGCCGCCACCGAGCAGCAGAAGCTCGCCGTGTACGAGTACAACCAGGCCCAGGTGGAGCGGCAGCGCAAGCTCTTCGAGGCCGGCATCATCTCGCGCGACGCCTACGACCAGGCCCTGCAGAACTTCCGCAACTCCAAGGCCGACTACGAGTCCTCCTCGGCCACCACCTCCACCCAGAAGCGGCAGCTCGGCTACTACCGGCTCGTCGCCCCGTTCGCGGGCACGATCGGCGACGTCCCCGTGCACATCGGCGATTACGTCACCCCCACCACCCTCCTGACGACGCTCGACGCGAACACCGACCTCGAAGCCTATATTTACGTCCCCACCGAGCGCGCCGGCGAGCTCAAGCTGGGCCTGCCGGTGAGCATCCTCGACGCGGACGGCAACCCGGTCGAGACCTCCAGGGTCGACTTCCTGTCGCCGCAGGTGGACAACGGGCTCCAGGGCATCCTGATCAAAGCCCCCGTGTCCTCTTCCGCGCTGGCCCGCCTGCGCAACCAGCAGTTGGTCAAGGCGCGCGTCATCTGGTCGTCGAAGCCGAAGCCGGTCATCCCCGTGCTCGCCGTCACGCGCCTGGGCGGGCAGGCCTTCGTCTATGTCGCTCAGGCTGACGCCTCCGGCAAGTACAGCGCGCATCAGATTCCGGTTCAGCTCGGCGATACCGTGGGTAATGACTATGCCATCGAGGGCGGCCTGGCCCCGGGGCAAAAAGTGATTCTGTCCAGCCTGTCCATGCTCGTCGACGGCATGCCCGTCCACCCGCTCGGCTAGCAAGAGAAAGGAACCACCGTGGTCGAGTTCTTCATCCGCCGCCCCGTCTTCGCATCCGTCTGCGCGCTGCTCATCATCCTGGCCGGCGCGGTGTGCATCCCCACGCTGCCCATCGCGCAGTACCCGCAGCTGGCCCCGCCCCAGGTCAACGTCACCAGCAACTACGTCGGCGCCAACTCGCAGGTGGTCGAGTCGGCGGTCACGCGCCCGCTCGAAACCGCAATTAACGGCGTCGAGGGCATGCAGTACATCTCCTCCACCTCGGGGTCCGACGGCACCAGCGCCATCACCACCACCTTCCAGACCGGCTACAACCTGGACATCGCCGCGGTCGACGTCCAGAACCGCATCTCCTCCGCCACCGGCCAGCTGCCCGCCGAGGTGAACCAAAGCGGCATCACCGTCACCAAGGCCAACTCCAACTTCGTCTTCGGCGCCGGCTTCTACGCGGAGAACAACCGCTACTCCAGCCTCTTCATTTCCAACTACATCGACGTCTACATCAAGGACGCGCTCAAGCGCATCCAGGGCGTCGGCGACGTGGTCATCTTCGGCGAGCGCAAGTACGCCATGCGCATCTGGGTCGACCCCACGCGGCTGGCCGCCCGCAACCTGACCGCCACCGACGTGATCAACGCGATTCGCGAACAGAACGTCGAGGTGCCCGCCGGCCAGCTCGGCCAGGCCCCCAACAGCTCCGGACAGAGCTTCCAGATCACGGTCAACGCGATCGGCCGGCTCACCACGCCGCAACAGTTCGACGCCATCATCGTCAAGAACACCCCCAATGGCGTCGTGCGCCTGTTCGAGGTCGGCCACGCCGAGCTCGGCGCGCAGGACTATGCGCAGGAGATTAAGTACTCCGGCGTCTCCGCGGTCGGCGTGGGCGTCCAGCAGCTCTCGAACGCGAACGCGCTCGAGGTGGACAAGCAGGGCAAGGCCGTGCTCGCCGAGCTCTCCAAGACTTTCCCGCCCGGCTTGAAGTACATCGTCGCCTTCGATACCACCGAGGTGGTCGCCGAGGGCATCCACGACGTCGTCATTACGCTGCTTGAAGCAATCGTGATCGTCATCGCGGTCATCTTCTTCTTCCTCCAGGACTGGCGCGCGGTCATCATCCCCGCCGTCACCATCCCGGTCTCGCTGATCGGCACCTTCACGTTCCTGAAGATCTTCGGCTTTTCCATCAATACCCTCACGCTGTTCGGCATCACGCTGGCCACGGGACTGGTGGTCGACGACGCGATCGTGGTCATCGAGAACGTGCAGCGCCACATCAGCGACGGCATCGCCGACGCGCACGAAGCCACCTCGATCGCGATGAGCGAGGTCACCAGCGCCGTCATCGCGACCTCGCTCGTGCTGATCTCCGTGTTCATCCCGGTCTCGTTCTTCCCCGGCACCACGGGTCTGCTGTACAAGCAGTTCTCGCTCACCATCGCGTTTTCGATCGCCATCTCCGCCTTCAACGCGCTCACGCTCTCGCCCGCGCTGGCCGCGCTGCTGCTGCGCCGGGAGGAGCACAAGCGCGGCATCCTCGGCCTGGTCGACCGCGGCATCCGGAAGGTGGTCCGCGGCTACGGGCGCACCATTCATCAGGTCGTCCGCTTCCGCTGGGTCATGCTGCTGCTGTTCATCGGCGGTCTCGCGGCGACGGTAGTCGTTTACCGCTCCGTCCCCAGCGCGTTCGTACCACAGGAGGACCAGGGCTACCTGCTTGTGCAGACGCAGTCGCCGCAGGGCGCTTCGCTCGCCTACACCAGCGGCATCCAGGACCGCATCGCCGCCACCCTGCTCAAGGGGGAGAAGGACATTTTCGGCACCTTCTCGATCGCCGGCTTCTCCTTCGCGGGCACTTCGCCCAACTACGGCCTCACCTTCCTGCCGCTGCAGCCTTTGTCCAAGCGCACCGGTCCCGGTGATACGGCCGCCGCGATCATCAAGCGCATACGCCCGCTCTGTTTCCAGATTCCCGGCGCGCTGGTGATTCCGTTCGAGCCTCCGGCCATCTCCGGCATCGGCTCCTTCGGCGGCTTCCAGTTCGAGCTCCAGGACCTGGGCCGCAACACGCTCGAAGACCTGGACCGCGTCGCCCACACCATGGTCGCCCGCGCCTCGGCAGGCCACGAGCTCGTCGGGCTGTTCACCGCCTTCCGCGCCAACGACCCGCTGTTGACGGTCTCCATCGACCGTGAAAAGGCCAAGTCGCTCGGAGTGCCCTTTTCCGAGATTTCAAACGCCCTGTCGGTCTACATGGGCTCCAGTTACGTCAACAACTTCGACTTCAACCAGCGGTCCTACCGCGTGTACGCGCAGGCCGACCAGCAGTTCCGCCGCACCGCGGCCGACATTCGCCAGTTCTACGTCCGGTCGGACGCGGGCGGGCTCGTGCCGCTGCAGAATTTCGCGACGCTCCAGGAGACCTCGGCCCCTTCGGTCATCAGCCACTACAACCTGTTTCGCTCGGTCGAGATCGACGGCTCCGCCGCCCCCGGCCTGTCGTCGAGCGAAGGACTGACCGCCATGCAGAACCTGGCGAAGCAAACCATGTCGCAGGGCATGAGCTACAGCTGGACCGGACTCGCGCTCCAGGAGATCGAGTCCGCGGGGAAAACGATCATCATCTTCGGCCTGGGTATCCTGGTCGTCTACCTGACGCTTTCGGCCCAGTACGAGAGCTTCGCTCTGCCGTTCATCATCCTGCTCGCCGTGCCCATGGCCGTGCTGGGCGCGCTGCTGGCGCAGAGCCTGCGCGGGCTCCCGAACGACGTCTACTGCCAGATCGGCCTGGTGCTGCTGATCGGCCTGTCCGCGAAGAACTCCATCCTGATCGTCGAGTTCGCCGAGCAGCTGCGGCGTTCCGGGCGGTCCATCGTGGATGCCGCGATCGAAGCCGCCGAGCTCCGCCTCCGCCCAATCCTGATGACCTCGTTCGCGTTCATCCTCGGCGTCATGCCGCTGGTATTCGCGCACGGCTCGGGCGAGAACGGCCGCCACTCGGTCGGCACCTCCATCGTGGGCGGCATGCTCCTGTCCACGATCCTGAACCTGTTCTTCATCCCCGTGCTGTACGTCCTGCTGCAAACGCTTCTGGGCGCGGGCGGCAAGGGTTCCCGGCCGCACGTGGATGCGCCTTCGGTCCGCGAGCCCGTGGCCGCCGAGCAGCGCGAGCCCGCTTACCAGTACAGCAAAGCCGAGCCGTCGGTTTAGAGTGACAGCGGCTGGCGCTTTTGCCCGAGCCCACACCGGTTCTCGCGCCGAGCTCGTCCCAGCGCATCCCACGGCTGTGCAAATGACGAAAGACGCAGGACTTGTCCTGGGCGGCGGCGGCCCGCTCGGCGTGGTGTGGCAGGCTGAAATGCTCCGGGGCTGGGCCGAGAGCTGGCTCGCGGAGCACCCCGAAAACCCGGATCCGCTCGCCCCGTTTACCGAAGGCCGCATCGTCGGCACCTCGGCCGGTTCCATCGTCGGCTCCTGGCTGGCCGTGCACGGCTCGCTCGCCGAGCTGGTCGCGCGCCAGGCCGAGCCGCTCGACCCCTTCATCGCCAAGCCGCCGAACCTGCTCCCCTTCCTGCTCGCGTTCCTCAAGGCGAAGCTCTTCTCGCGCGGCGTCGAGGGCTTCCGCAGGTCCATGGGCCGCAGCTCGCTCCGGGTGGACGTCCCCGGAGAGCGAGCCTGGGTCGAGCTGGTCGGGCGCGCCTTCGTTCCCCAGGGCACGTGGGACCCGGCCCGCGACTTCCTCGTGACCGTGATCGACGCGCATACCGCCGAGCTCCAGGCCTGGGATCACCGGTCCGGCGTCCCGCTCGCCACCGCGGTCGCCGCGTCCTGCTCCATGCCCTGCACCTACCCGCTGGTGCACCACAACGGCCGCGTCTGGATGGACGGCGGCATCGGGTCCACCACCAACGCCGAGCTGGCTTCCGGGTGCCGCCGCGTCGTGATCCTCGACCCGCTCGGCCAGTCCATCGCGACGACCTCGCGCATCGGGCAAGAGCAGGCTTATCTGCGCGCCGAAGGCAGCACCACGGCACTGTTCCAGCCGAGCGCGGCCGTGAAGGGCCGGATCGGCCGCAATTTCTTCGACACCAAACGCCTGCCGGAGGTGGCCGAGCTGACCCGCGAACAGGCCCGCCGCAGCGCCGGGGAGGTTTGGCGGTTTCTGCACGGAGCCTGACCGCGCCCTCCCTGTGCGATACTGAGCGGGCGACGCCCCGAGCCGGGATGGCGGAATCGGCAGACGCAGCGGACTCAAAATCCGCCGAGGGCAACCTCGTGGGGGTTCGACCCCCCCTCCCGGCACCAAGTTACAGCGCGTTTTCGGCCCGGGCCCGCCCGCTGTCGAAGTCCGTCATCCCGACCGCCAGGGCTTCCGCGATCGAGTTGATCTGGAACACGCGCGCCGCCGCCGTGTCCGCGAAGCCGAAGACGCGCGGCACCGCCCAGGACGCCGAGGCGAAGCCCGTGTCCAGACGGCCGTGGGTCTCGAACGGGATCACCCGGCGGACGCCGAGCGGATAGTCCGTCAGCACGGCGCCGCCGAGGATGAACGCGCCGGTGCCGAGCGCCGCGGCGGCCGCTCGCGGGTTGCTCTTGCGGCAGAAGAGTGCCATTCCGAGGAAAAACGCACCGTGCGCGTAATCGATCAAGCCGTGCGTGCGCGCGTCGATGACCTTGGGCAGGCGTTTGGCGACCAGGGGGAGGGCGGTATCGATGAGAGCCATGCGGGTTAGGATGCCGGAATGCCCATCGCCAGAACCTCCGCCAAGTGCAGTGCGGCGCGTCCCGTGCCCTGCGCGATCTGCTCCCGGCAGGAGAAGCCTCCGCTCACCACGAGCGTTTCCGGCGGAGCCCGGCGTATCGCCGGCAGGAGCACCCGCTCGCCGAGCGCCTGGGACCAGGCGTAGTGTTCGCGCTCCAGTCCCCACGGCCCGGCCATGCCGCAGCAGCCCGCGTCCGGCGCGTGCACGGTTTCGCAGGCCTGCTCCAGGTAGGCAAGCTCCGCCGACATGTTCCCGAGAGCGCGATGGTGGCAGTGCCCGTGCAGCAGCGCTTCTGCGGCCACGCGGCGCGGCCGCCACGCCGGGGCCAGCTGCCGGAGCGCATCGGCGAATAGACGCGTCTGCGCGGCCAGCTTTTGTGCTCGCGCGTCGTTGGGGAAGAAGTTGACCAGCTCGTCGCGGAAGACGCTCGCGCAGCTCGGCTCGAGGAACACGAAAAGCCGGCCCGCATCGATCTCCGCCCCGAACCGGGCAAGAATGCGCCGCAGGTACCGCTTCGCCTCGCGGAGCATGCCGAAGTCGTAGAGCGGCCGCCCGCAGCAGACGTGCGCGCGCGGGGGGGAGGCCGGGATGCCGGCGTCGTGGAGGACCGCGGCCGCCGCGTCGAGGGCTTGCGGGTGGAAGTAACTGTTCCAGGTGTCGGGCCAAAGGATGACGCCGGTTTTCGTTTCGGCGTCAGAAGCGGGTCCTTCGCTTCGCTCAGGATCACCCCGTTTTTTCACGCCGGTGCCGAGCCCGCGCGTGTACGGCCGCGCGGCGAACCGCGGCAGCGCCCGCTCCGGCGCGAGGCCCAGGACGCGGCCCACGAGCGCCCGCGCGCCCGGCACCCGCCGCCCGGCGTTCGCCAGGCCCGGCGCATACGAGGCCAGCCGCGCCAGACGGTCCATGCGCCCGAAGACGTGATCGCGCAAGGCGTGGGGTCTAGTCCGGTGGTACTGCGCCAGAAACTCCGCCTTGTAGGTCGCGACATCCACGTTGACCGGGCACTCGGTCTTGCAGGCCTTGCAGCTCAGGCAGCCGTCGAGCGCCTCTTTCACATCCTCGTTCGCCCAGCCTTCACCCAGCACATCGCCCTGCATCAGCTCCCACAACAGGTGGGCGCGCCCGCGGGTCGAGTGCCGCTCCTCGCCGGAGACCATGAAGGAGGGGCACATGACCCCGGCGTGCTCCTTACGGCAGGCCCCCACGCCGACGCAGCGCAGGGCGGCCTCGCCGAACGAGCCGCCGTCCGCGGCGAAGGAGAAGTGCGTGTCCGGACGGGCCGACGTGTACCCCTCGCCCGCCCGCAGGTTGTCCGTCGGCCCATAGGCGTCTATCAGCTTGCCCGGGTTCATGCGATTGTCCGGGTCCCAGAGCTGTTTGAATTGCCGGAACGCGTCGATAAGCCGAGCGCCAAACATTTTGGGTAAAAGAGCCGCCCGGGCCTGCCCGTCGCCGTGCTCGCCGGAGAGCGACCCGCCCAGCGCCAGCACCAGGTCCGCTGCTTCGTCGATAAACGAGCGAAAGCTCGCGATCCCCTCGGCCGAATGCAGGTCGAAGTTAATGCGCATGTGCACGCAGCCCTGGCCGAAGTGCCCGTACATGGGGCTGCGATAGCCGTAGCGGTCCATCAGCGCCGTCAGCTGCCGCAGGTACCGCCCGAGCGAGGCCGGGGGTACCGCCGCATCTTCCCAGCCCTCCCATCCGTGGGGCTCGCCCGGTACGAACACCGTCGCGCCCAGCGCCGACTCGCGGACCCGCCACACCCGCGCCGCTTCAGCCCCCGCGAACCGGCGCGCGCCGGGGAACGCGGCGGCAAACCGCGCGGCCTGCGCGAGGGCATCCTCCTCGGTCCAGCCGCCGAACTCCGCCAGCAGGAACCCGCGCCCCTCCGGCAGCAGCTCCAGATCCTCGACCGCCAGGTGTTTGCGCCGCATCATGTCGACCAGCAGCCCGTCGAAGCCCTCCAGCCCGATGGGTCCAAACTCCAGCACGCGCGGCACGGAGTCGGCCGCCAGGAACTGATCCGCGAACCCCAAAACCACCAGCTGCCGGTGCTGCGGGCTGGGCACCAGCTTGAGCGTGGCCTTGAGCACGGTCGCGCAGGTGCCCTCCGAGCCCACCAGCGCCCGCGCGACGTGGAAGCCGTTCTCGGACAGCAGCTCGTCGAGGTTGTAGCCGGAGACGCGCCGGGGGATGCGCGGGAACCGCGCGCGGATCTCGCGGGCGTATTCGTCGCGGATGGCCTTGAGGCCGGCGTACAGGGCCCCGCGCCGGCCGCCCTCCGCGATGATTCGGGCGAGCTCGGCTTCGGGGGTAGCGCCCACGGTCAGGCGGGTGCCGTCGTACAGCAGCACGTCGAGCGACTCAACGTTGTCCACCGTCTTGCCGCCCATCAGCGCGTGGACCCCGCAGGAGTTGTTGCCGATCATGCCGCCCAGAGTGCAGCGGGAGTGGGTCGCGGGATCGGGGGCGAAGGTGAGTTCGTAGCGCTCGGCGGCTTCGCGGACGCGGTCGAGCACCACGCCGGGCTCGACCACGGCGGTGCGCGTGTCGGGGTCGACCGAGACGATCCCGCGCAGGTGCTTCGTGCAGTCGAAGACCACGGCCGCGTTGCACGCCTGCCCGGCCAGGCTCGTCCCGGCCCCGCGCGCCAGCACCGGCGCGTCGTGCTCCCGGCACACCCGCATCGCCGCGATCACATCCTCGGCATCGCGCGGCACCACCAGCCCCATCGGTACCTGGCGGTAGTTCGAGGCATCGGTCGCGTACAGCGCGCGCGAGCCCGCGTCAAAGCGCACCTCGCCCCGGACCGCGAGCCGGAGGGCGGCTTCGAGCGCCGCGCCCGCGGCGAAGGGCTCGCGCACTGGGCCGGTTTGGAGGATGGGAAAGGCGGGGAAGCTCACGGGAGAATGCTAGCAGCGCTCTCTCACCGCGCCCCATAGGGCCACTCGTTCGCTACAACGTCCAGATCGTTCAGCATCGCCATCACCGCCTCTACATTGCGGCGCATCTGCGGGCGCTCCCGGCGCGGCGTCGCGGGGTCTTCCTCGACCGCGACCACCCGCCCATACGGCCAGCTCTCCTCGCCGAGCGCGGCGAGCGCCTCCGGCAGGTCGATCAGGCGCAGCGACAGCTCGCGCTTGTTGGGCCCGGCGGGGATGAGGGCGGTTTGCGGCAGCACGTTGTCGGGCAGCTTCTGGAGGCCGGACGGGAAAACGACCCGGAGCGCGATGCTCTTGCGCCCGACGACCAGGAAAGGGTTGTTCCAGGCCTCGGACGCGTGGACCTGGAGGTAGCGGCCCTTGGAGGGGGGCGGCAGCTCGGCAAGGCGAGCCTCGGCGGCTTGAATGCCCTTGCGGGCCGCCGCGGCCTCGTCGGCCTGCTGCTGGCGGGCCGCGGCGGCGTGCGCGGCGGCGGCCTTGTCGGCCTCGGTCGCGTGCTCCGTGCAGCCGGCGAGCAGGAGGAAAGCAAGGGTGAAGGGGAGAGGGTGGAGGGTGAAGGGACGGCGCATGGTCGAGAGTGAAACCTTCATCCCCGGCGCCCCTCGGCGGGCTGCCAGGCTTCGCGGCGGGACCGGGCAACCGCGTCGAGCACGCCGTTGAGGAAGTTGATCGACTCCGGCCCGGAGTAGCGGCGGGCGATCTCGAGCGCCTCGTTGATGACGATCGGCGCGGGCGTCCCGGGGTAGCCCAGCAGCTCCGCCAGGCCCAGCTTCAGCACGCTGCGGTCCACCGCGGGCATGCGCTTCATGGTCCAGTTCTGCGCGTGCTTGCCGATCAGCTCCGCGATCTCCTCTTCCTTGACGTTGGCCACGCGGTACAGGTCCTCGGCGAAACCCCGGATTTCCGGCTCCACCTCGTCGCGGGCTTCCCAAAAAACCTTGCGGACCTGCTCGGGCGACTGCTTGCCCACGTCGGCCTGGAAGAGCATCTGCATGGCGAGCTCGCGGGCCTTGCGGCGTTTGCCGGACGGCTGGCTCACGGGCGTTTCCTTGTAAGGGAGAAGGGAGAAAGGAGAAGGGAGAAGGGAGACAGGGCGCTCATCGGGGAGCTTCGATCTTCGCGTGGAGCGAGGCCATTTCGATGGCGGCGGAGGCGGCCTCGAAGCCCTTGTTGCCCGCCTTGAGCCCCGCGCGGTCCAGCGCCTGTTCGAGCGTTTCGCAGGTCAGCACGCCGAAGGCGTGGGGCACGCCGGTTTCCGCCTGGGACTGGCCGATGCCGCGCGCGACCTCGTTGTAGATGGCTTCGTAGTGAGCGGTTTCGCCGCGCAGGAGCACGCCCAGGGTCACGACGGCATGAAACCGGCCGGTCGCGGCGAGCTTGCGGGCGGCATCGGGAATCTCCCAGGCACCGGGGACGCGGACGATCTCGACGTCCTCGCGCCGCGCGCCCGAGCGCAGGAGGCAATCCATCGCGCCCTGCAGCAGACGGTCGGTGATCACCGCGTTCCAGCGCGCCAGCACCACGGCGAAGCGCATGCCGGTCGCGACGAGGTCGCCTTCGAGCGCGGCCGGCTTGCCCCGGAGCGGGTCGGCCCACTGCCAGAACGCGACCGGGAAGCCCGCGACGGGCTCCGCGGTGAACAGCTCGGCCCCCCAGCTCGTCGGCTCCACCGGCGTAAGTTTTTCGCCTCCCCCGAGCCAGGCCGCGGCAGCCTCGCGGATCGAGGCAAGCGCGGTGACCTCGACCAGCAGCTCGGCTTGCGGAAGCTCCGAAGTTGCGCTCCCGAGCGAGACCGCCCCGAGCGGCGCGCGGAACGAATCCGCATCCGGGCCGGGCTCGAAGCCGAGGGCCGCGAAGAAGCCGCGCAGACGCTCGCGGGCGGCGGGCTCGGGCACGGAACGGAGGAGTGTGAGGCCCTTAATCATCGGCTCTAACCATGCTTCCCGAGCATAGCAGGGGCGGTTTCTGGGTCCAGGCCCCCCTTTTGAAATACGGGCGGCTCGGATGCCGAGTCCCCGTCCCGCGTCCGCGTCCGGGGGTGACTCGCTTTCGGGAGACCAAATCCGCGGGAAGCCAGTACTCAGTTTTCATACTCGCGGCCTCGGGCGGGTGGCATCGGAGTTAACTGCTGTCCTCTACGACCTACCGGCGTCCAGTCCGAACGAGGCGGCCGGCCGGTCCACCCACTTCGTTCCCCGCACCTCCCGAAGGAGTTTTTCCCTAATGTTCATGCGCACAGAGAAGTTGCTCATTCCCCTCCAGAAGCCCAAGAACCCGGACCCGAACGGCGCGGCCGCCGTGCAGGAGTTGCTGGGCGGCAAGTTCGGCGAGATGTCCACGCTGAACAACTACCTGCACCAGTCCTTCGGCTTCAAGGAGAAGAAAAAACTGAAGCCCTTCTATGACCTGATCGCGAGCATCACGGCGGAGGAGTTGGGCCATGTCGAGCTGGTCTCGACCGCGATCAACCTGATGCTGGACGGGACCCTGAAGGAAGGCGACCCGACGAGCGCGCCGCAGAAGGAAGCCGCCAACCTGCGGAACACGCACCACTCGATCGTGGGCGGCGGCGGGCATCAGGTGATGGACTCGATGGGCCACTTCTGGAGCGGCCAGCATGTGTTCTCGAGCGGCAACCTGGTCGCGGACCTCTTGCACAACTTTTTCCTGGAGACCGGCGCGCGGCTGCACAAGCACCGCTGCTACCAGATGACGGACTCGCAGGCCGGCCGGGACATGATCGGCTACCTGATGGTGCGCGGCGGCGTGCACCAGGCGGCCTATGCGCTCGCGCTGCGCAAGATCACCGGCGTCGAGATCACCAAGATGCTGCCGACGCCGAACATCGACGACGCCAAGATCCCCGAGGCCAGGAAGTGGCAGGCGATCGGTTCGCACCGCAAGCTCTACACCTGGAACATGGACGGCGAGTACGCGGATGTGGCCGGCGTGTGGTCGGGCACGGCGGACTGGGGCGACAACCAGCCGCTTGAAGTGATTGCGGGCGTACCGGACTACGCGGCCGAAGGGCCGGTGAACACGGAAGCGCCGACGTTTTTCTCGCCGGACTATGCGCCGGAGGAGATCTACGAGATCGCCGCGCAGCTGATGCGGAAGGGCGGCGTGTCCCCCCTGCAGCCGAACGACGGGAAGCACTCGCGGTTCCAGGCGAGCACCGCGGACTCGCCGGGCGCGTCGGCGCAGCCGGTGGCGGCCAACGGGCACAGGTAGCAGTCAGGAACCAACAGGCAAAGGCAGAAGCGAACGGGTACCGGGGGCTGTCTTCCGGTGCCCGTTCGCGTTCACTGGCCCGACTCGGCCGAGGGCTTGGCCAGGAACTGGTCGACGTTGCTTTTGTCGACCAGGGCGACCCCGGTATCGACGAAGGCGGGCAGGGGCGAGGACGGGTCGGCGGCGTAGTCCCGGTTGAAGGGGATCGGCTTTTCGTGCATGGCCACCAGCGCCTTCAGGCCCAGGTAGGCCATGGTGTAGGGCTTTTGCGCGATGGTCGCGTCGACCACGCCGTTGCCGACGTTCATCAAGAGGTCGCGGTCCGTGTCCATCGCGACCAGCGTGCGGCCCTTCGCGTCGGACCGCTTGAAGGCTTCGGCGACGTCCTTGCCGGAGGCCGCTTCAAGGCACACCATGGCGTCGATCCGGTCCCGGCCCGCGCGGCGCAGGTACTCCCCGGCCTTGTCGAGCGCGGCGCCGGAGTCGCCGTGGATGTCGAAGACCTCGACCACGTGGATGCCGGGGTAGGCGGCGAAGACGTCTCGGTAGCCCTTGAGCCGGTCGTCGAGATTGGACTGCCGGGGGTTGGTGAAGAACACGACGTTGCCCTTGCCCTCGAGCGCCGCGGCCACCTTTTGCCCGCCCAGCCGCCCGGCCTGGAAGTTGTTGGTCCCGATGAAGTAAAGCCGCTTCGAGTCGGGCGCGTCCGAGTCGATGGTGATCACGGGCACCCCGGCGGCGACGGCCGCGTCGATCTCCGGGGTAAGCAGCTGGGCGTCGGCGACCGAGACGAGCATGCCGGCGGGTTTGCGGGCGAGCATGTCCCGGAACTCGCGCAGCTCGACGGCCGGGTCGAAAGCGGTGGCCCCGCGCATCTCGGTCGACACGCCGGCCTCCCCGGCGGCGCGCTGCAAGCCGGCGTTCGCGGCCTGCCAGTACGGCAGCCCGATGTTGGTGGCGACCAGGTAGTAGTGCTCGGACCTGGAGTGCCGGCCGCAGCCGGCGAGGGTGACGAGGAAAAGGGCGGAGACGGCGGAGATGCGCTGCATGGCGGGCCTCGATCTCGGTTCGCTGGAGCCGGGCGTTCGAGAGGGGCGCTCGAAAAAGACAGGGACCGCGGGCGCGGGCGTCCCCCTTACGGTGGAGAATCCTACTCCCGGAACGGGAGAAAGCGAAAGGGCCGGGCCGCGCGCGATCGCGCCGCCCCTTGTAAGCTGGGGGAGCCATGATTGGGGACGGATTGCGGCACTTCGGGCGCGCGCTCGGCAAAGCCTTCGGGCACAACAGCTTCGCGCTCGCGAAGGCCGCGGCCTACTCCGAGCTCTTGAGCCTGTTTCCCGCGCTGCTGGTGGCCGCCGCGCTGCTCGCCAAGGCCCCCACGACGGAGCTGGTGCGCGCGGACGTGCGCGCCCTCCTCGCCGACCTCTTGCCCGGCGACACGATGGCGCTCGCCGGGGCCTACTTCGCGCCGAACGGGGCGCGCGGCCGGCGGCTGCTCGCCTCCGCCGCGGCGGTGGCCCTGCTCGCGGCCATGGGGGTGATGCTGTCGCTGATGGAGGGCTTCCGCCGGGCGTACCGTCTGCCGCGCGGGCAGTTCCCGTTCTGGAAGGAGCGCCTGGTGGCGCTCTTGCTCATCCCGTCCGCGCTGATCCCCATGCTGTTCGCGACCGGCCTGGTGGTCTTCGGCCACCAGATCGAGATTTCGATGATCCAAAGCGCGGGCCAGGCCAACCATGCTCTGCGCGTTTGGGTGGTCGCGGCCTGGCGGGCGGCCCGCTGGCTGGCCGCCCTCGGAGCCGGGGTGGCGGTGTGCCAGGTGATCTTCCACTTCGCCACCGCGGTGCGTCCGCCCTGGTCGCGCACCCTGCCCGGCGCGCTGCTTGCCACGGGTACGTGGTTCGGCTCTACTATGGCCTACGGATGGTACGTGACGCGGTTCGCGGACTACACGCGGGTCTACGGCTCGCTGGGGGCCGGGATCGCGACCATGGTGTGGCTGTACTTCGTCTCGCTCGCGACCTTGATCGGGGCGGAGTTCAACGCGCAGGTGTACCCCATGTGGGACGGCGAGAGAGCGTCGACCCTGGCCGAGGACGACCGCCGGGAGTTCCCCGACGGGCTCGGCCGGCAGACGGCGTGGGCAGGG
>CAXUEU010000018.1:6098-34706 GCA_964250195.1 uncultured Acidobacteriaceae bacterium | reverse complement strand
CCCGAACACCACTCCTCCTCCCGACCCCACCGTCCACACGCCCAGGGCAGCGAGGCCCACCACCAATCCCGCGAACCACGGCAGCAGCGCCCGCACCGCGCCCCGGAAGCGCCCCAGAAGGAAAAGGCAGAACCACCCCGCCACCGCGACCGGCACCCATTTCGCCGGCTCCGGCGAGCCCGCGAACCGCCACAGCTCGAACGTGCCCAGAACGGCGTTCGCTACCGTCACCGCGATCGCGGCCGCTCCCCCGCCACGGAGAAGCCCGCCAAAAACACCGTCGCGAACAGCACGGCGGCACCCCGGTCGGCGAGCTCGGAGACGGAGCGCAAGGCCAACATCAGCAGGTACGCCTGCGTCCCCACGAACGCCCCGGGGAGCAGCCGCGTCCACTTGGAACCCAGCAGCAGTGCCGTGAACCCCGCGTCGAGCAGCAGCAGATAGCTCCCCAACGCCCAAACCGAATCCACCGACGCCCCGAGCAGCGCCGGCGTCAGAAACCCGCCCACCATCGCCACGCCGGCCAGCGCCTCGGATTGCTGCCGCGCACACAGCCACAAATTGCCCGCCGTCAACAACACAATCCCCGCGAACGCGAGCGGAAACCCGACCAGGTGAAACAACGAATACGACGCCCAAAGCGACAGGTACAGCACCCCGGTCCCCGCCGCCTTGAGCGAGAACGAAAACACCGGATACCCGCCCCGCCGGAACCGCTCCGACCAGCCGAGGAGGCCGAATCCGGCGAAAAACCCCACCCAAACCCGCAAAACAGGACCCAGCCACTCCCGATCCACCGCGTACTTCAGAAACCAAGCCGCGCCCACCAGCAGCGCCACGATGCCCACGCGATTGAACAGCTGCGAGCCGATGCGCGACTCGAGCGTGGGCCGCGCAGGCTGCATGAACGAGAGCTCCGGCGGCTTCTCGTCATAGGGGGCCGGGACCGGCGCGCCCGCGCTCCGCTCCAGAGCCTCGACCCGCGCCCGCAGCGCCCGCAGCTCGCGCCACACTTCTTCGTTCCGAGGGGAATCCATACCTCGCACTCTATCGTTTCAAGAGCATGCGCGGATTCTCGGCTGCGGCGTAAGCTTAGCGCGGCTCGCTTTACCCTGTGCCACGGCTATTACCTCGGTAATGTTTACAGGGCTTACTTGTGGGGTATCGTTTGTGTATGCGGGAAACGGGTGAGCGAGTTCGCTCCACGCACCCGGGGCAGCCGAGTCCCTTGCCTTCCTGCGCGCCCTTACCGTCTCTCGATACCACCCTGTTCGGTTCACTTCAAGAAACACTGAACGGCTCCACGCTCGCCCAGATCTACCGTGAGTTCCTGTGCAACACACGCTCCCGCATAGAGGAGCACGCTGTCCGGCTCGAACCCGAGCGCCTCCGCACCCTGGGACACACCGTCAAGGGAACGGCCGGCATGCTCGGAGCCGCGGCGATCGCGCACCGCGCCGCTCTGCTCGAGCAACGGGCGGAGGACCCGGCAGCGGCGGCGGAGGAACTTTCCTCGATGTTGGCGGCTTGCGCGGCTCTGGAAGCCGCGCTCCGAGAAAGGCACGTTGCCCTTTGAGAGACCGGCCCGAGCTCTTCCCCCCATCCATGCAACGCACCGCGCCCATCCGGGTGATCATTGCCGACGACCACCCGGTGGTGCGCATCGGCGTACGCAACGTGCTCGCGGCGCACGGCCGCTTCTCGGTCGTGGCGGAAGCCGATAACGGCGCTGAAACTGTCAGGCAGGCGCTGAGCCTCCAGCCTGAAATCCTGCTCCTCGACGTGCAAATGCCCAACTCCTCGGGCTTCAGCACCATTCGGGAGGTAGCCGCGGCGGCCCCGCGCACCCGGACCGTGCTGCTCACCGGGTCCATCCCGCCCGACCAGCTCATGGAAGCCTTCAACGCGGGGGCGCGCGGCATCGTGTTCAAGAATGCCATGACCGAGCAGATCGCCGCCGCCCTCCTGGCCGTCATGGACGGCGGGTACTGGGCGCAAAGCCACCGCGTCGAGCAGCTTTCCGGCATCCTGGACGAGCTGAAAGCGCAGACACGTGAAGCGACGCCGGAGGAGTGGAACCTGACCCGCCGCGAGCTGGAAGTGGTCGGCCTCATCGTCCGCGGCTGCTCCAACCGGGACATCGCGGGCCAGTTCAACCTGAGCGAGGAGACCGTCAAGCGCCATCTTTCCAACATCTTCGAAAAGCTCGGCATCTCCACCCGGCTCGAGCTCGCGGTGATGGCGATCGCGAAGAAACTGGTCCCCGGCGTGGTCCCGGTGCAAAAACCGCCGCTCCCGACGGCCCAGCCCCAGGCGTCCAACCCGAGCAGGGCTTCCTGACCGAACCCCATCAAATCGGCGAGCACTCTTGTCCAACGATCGTGCAAAATCTGCTCGCCGTGCGACTGCGAGTGCCCGGGCGGCATCTTTCATAGCAGCGCGTCCAACCCGCGAATGCTTAAGCATAAGCGCGGCCGCCTCGGGCGGCGAAAGGATCGTAACGAACTATGTACTTCTTATCCAAAGCGGCACCTCTTGCTCTACTTCTCGGTAGCTCCCTCGTGTACGGGCAGGAGCTCAACCCGACCGCGACCGACAAATTTCCCCAGGGACAAGGTCCCTCCTCCGTCCGTAACGGGATTCCCGTGTACAAGATTCAGGTCGTGGGCCGCGACATCCCGGCGATCAACTACTTTCACCGCTCCGGCTCCACCAAGATCGGCTTCGACGGAACGCCCCTGCTGCCGAACGCGAAAGGCTCGGCGACGGTCGAGAGCAACAAAGGGCAGATCTCGATCGACGCCCACATGGAGGGGCTCAAGCCGGCCAACGGCTACGGCGTCGAATACCTGACCTACGTTCTTTGGGCCATCACACCCGACGGCCACCCGCAGGCACTGGGCGAGGTGCTGCCCACCGGCGGCAAACACACAGTCGACCTCAAGGTGACAACCAACCTCCAGGCGTTCGCGCTGATTGTCACGGCCGAGCCGTACTTCGACGTGAGCCTGCCTTCGGACGTGGTCGTGCTGCAGAACACCGTACTCAAGAACAAGACCGAGGGCATCATCGACACGGTGAACGCGCATGCGTCGCTGCTGCCGAAGGGCACCTACTCAACCACCGAGGGCGCGAACACGGTCGCCAACCCCATCACGCGCAACGACCAGTCCCCGCTCGAGCTGTACGAGGCGATCAACGCCGTACAGATCGCCAAGGCCGCCGGGGCCGACCGTCTGGCTGCCGATACCTACGCGAACGCCGTCCAGTCGCTCCAGAACGCGCAGGCCGCCGACCCGCACAAAAGCCAGCGCAAGCAGGAGATTACCTTTGCCCGCGCCGCCGTGCAGTCCGCCGAGGACTCGCGCGTGATCGCGATCCGCCAGCAAAAATCTCTCGACGAAGCCGCCCAGCAGCGCGCCAAGGAGCAGGCGCAGCAGGCCGCGCAGCAGTCTGCAATGGAAGCGCAGCAGGCTCAGCTCCAGGCCCAGCAGGCGCAACTCCAGGCGGAGAAGGCCGCGGCCGAGCGCGCGGCAGCCGAGGCCAAGGCGGCCCAGGCGCAGCAGGCCCAGGCGCAGGCCGTGGACCAGACCGCCCAGGCCCGCCAGCAACTGCGGGACCAGCTCAACTCCGTGCTGCAGACCCAGGAAACGGCGCGCGGGCTGATCGTCAACCTGTCCGACGTGCTTTTCGACACGGGCAAGTACACGCTCAAGACCGACGCGCAGGTAAAGCTGGCCAAGGTCGCCGGCATCCTGCAGGCCTACCCGGCGCTCAAGCTCCAGGTCGAGGGCTACACGGACAACGTGGGCAGCGAGGCCTACAACCAGAAGCTGTCCGAGAACCGCGCCCAAGGCGTGGGCGACTTCCTCGTCCAGCAGGGTGTGCCGCTCGCGAACGTCACCGCCACCGGTTTCGGGCTCAACAATCCCGTCGCCGACAACGGGTCCGCCTCGGGCCGCGCTCAAAACCGGCGCGTCCAGCTGGTGGTCTCCGGCAATGCGATCGGCGTGCAGCAGCAGGCCGAGCCTTCGGGCGGCAAGGCCGTTTCTTCGGGCAGCGCGCCCGCCGGCGGTGTCCAGCAGTAGGGCTGCTCGCAGCGGAAAAGGCCGCCCTTCGAGGCGGCCTTTTCTCTCGCATCCTACCCGCTTGTCCGCATCTCTCGCGAGCAGGCGCGATGCAAAACAGGAGCCCCGCATGAACAGCCTCAAAGATCAAATCGTCCTCATCACCGGTGCCAGCGCGGGCATCGGCGCGGCGTGCGCCCATGCGTTCGCGCGCGAAGGGGCCAGGCTCATTCTCGCCGCCCGCCGCATGGACCGGCTCCAGGCGCTCGCGCCGAAGCTCACCGAAACCGGTGCCGCCGGGACGCACCTCCTGGAGCTCGACGTCCGCCAGGGCCCGGAAGTGCGGGACACACTGGGCGGGCTGCCCGAAGCCTGGGCCGCGGTCGATGTGCTGATCAACAATGCCGGCCTCTCCCGCGGGACCGACAAGGTTCACCAAGCCGACCCGGCGGACTGGGACGAGATGATCGATACCAACGTCAAGGGGCTGCTCTACGTCACGCGCGCCGTGGTGCCCGGCATGGTCGCGCGGGGGCGCGGACACGTGATCAGCATGGGCTCGACGGCGGGCGAGATGACCTACCCCGGCGGAGCGGTGTACTGTGCGTCCAAGGCCGCCGAACGCGCCATCAACGACGGCCTGCGGCAGGACCTGCTGGGGACCCCGGTCCGGGTCACGTCCATCGATCCCGGCGCGGTCGAAACCGATTTCTCCCGTGTTCGCTTTCGCGGCGACGAAGCCCGCGCGGCCAAGGTTTACAGCGGCATCACCCCGCTCACCCCGGAGGACATCGCGGAAACCATCGTTTGGGCCGCGACCCGTCCGGCCCACGTCAACATCGCCCGCATCACGCTCACCTCGATCGACCAGGCGAACTCGTACTTGTTCAATCGCCGGGCGGAATAAAGACGGCCTCGGTCCCCGGCGGGAAGTCGCGCGTGTTCAGGGTGACCAGGGTTCGGCCCGTCTCCAGCGCCGTGGCATAGATGATGGCGTCCGGCAGCTTCAATCGGGTCGTGCGGCGCAATTGGGCTGTGCGCTCCGCTACCTCCGGGGTCATCTCGTGAATGCGGAAACCGCTTAAAAAGGACCGCAGCAATCTATCGTCATCTTGGCGCGACCCGGTCAAGACCTCAATCCAGGTCACGCGGCTGATTGAAGGCTTCTCGCTGCCCGTCAGGAGATCGTCCAAAATGCTGCGCTCTTTTTCGTTGAGGAACCGAATCAGGATATTTGAGTCGAACAGGGCTCTTACCGGTCCCATTCACGGTTCCACTCGCCCTTGATCTTGTCCAGATAACCCTGCACATCCTGCGTTTCCGGATTGTCGGCCCAAAGTCCCTTGAAAGCCGACAAAGGCGCGCGATTTGCCTCCACATGCCTGTCCAGCGCCTCACGGATCACCTCTGCCCGTGCTTTCCCTGTTCGCCTGGCGAGTGCATTCAACGAAACTACCTGCTGCTGACTGACGTCCACAAGGATTCTCATACCCACATCATAGCTTGATATACCCCCTCTGTCATCCTCCATTGCATCCATTCAAGACAGGAGACCCGCCCATGCAGCTTTGGACCATCCCCGCCTTCGGCATCGAGAAACTCGCCTTCCGCGAAGCGCCCATGCCCGAGCCCGGCCCCGGCGAGGTGGTGCTCCGGGTCCACGCCTGCTCGCTCAACTACCGCGACCTGCTGACCGTCATCGGCAAGTACAACCCCCGGATGCCCCTGCCGCGCGTGCCTCTCTCCGACGGCGCGGGCATCATCCACTCAATCGGAGAGGGCGTGTCGGCCTTGAAGCCGGGTGACCGCGCCGCGGCCATCTTCATGCAAAACTGGCTTGAAGGCCCGCCGACTCAAGTCAGGTACAAGGGCGCGCTCGGCGGCGACATCGACGGAATGGCCGCCCAGTACGTCTGCCTGCCCCAGTCCGGCGTGGTCCGCGTCCCGGAGTACCTGTCCTTCGCCGAAGCCGCGACCCTGCCCTGCGCGGCGGTTACCGCCTGGTCGGCTCTGCGAAAGTGCGGGGGCATCACCGCGGGCAGCACCGTGCTCGTCCTGGGCACGGGCGGTGTTTCCATCGCGGCGCTCCAGCTCGCGAAAGCGATGGGCGCGCGTGTTCTCGGTACCTCCTCGAGCGATGCGAAGCTCGAACGTGCAAAATCACTGGGCCTCGACGCCGGCGTGAACTACAAGACCACCCCCAAGTGGGCCGCCTGGGTGGCGGAGCAGACCGGCGGCGAGGGTGTCGACCTGGTCATTGAAGTCGGGGGCGCGGGTACCTTCATGCAGTCGCTCAAGGCGGTCCGCATCGGCGGGGCGGTCGCCGAAATCGGCATCCTGACCGAGCCGGACGAGCCGATCGACCCGGCCCTGATCCTGCGCAAGCAGATCCGCGTGCAGGGCATCTACGTGGGCTCGCGAGTGGACTTCGAGGATCTGAACCGGGCTCTCGAGCAAACCCGCATCCACCCGGTCGTCGACCGTGAGTTCCGCTTCGCCGCAATGCCGCAAGCCTTCCAAACCATGCAGGATGCGTCCCATTTCGGGAAGCTGGTCGTGCAAATGGAAGCGTGATTCCCATTTTGGGAATCGATTACCTTTGAGTGCCGTCCGGTATCTGGCGCGGTCGCCGCGCACACCGTACTCTCGGTCTCGCGCAGGTACAAACTACCGCGTCAAAGGAGAGAACCCCGATGAGCGTTCTCCGTACGGCACTGAACTTTGTTTCCTCTGCGTGGGGGTGCGGGCACGACCGTATGTCGCGCCCGTTCACCATCGACCGGCAAACTTACATGGTCTGCCTGGACTGCGGCCGCAAGAGTTTCTACGCACCCGACCGGATGCGGCGGATCTCCTCCCGGGAAGCCCGGCGGCTGGCCAAGGTAAAAGACGCGGCGGCGTGAGTTACAGGGCCGCCTCTTCCAGTTCCGTCTCGGTGGGCTGTGCCGCGAGTTTGCCGGCAAGGTCGGCAGCGATCTCCTTGCCGTGGAACCTGCCGTTCTCGATGAAGATCTCGTTGGTCCTGTTGCCCGCCACAATCACCCCGGCCAGGTAAATCCCGGGCACGTTGCTCTCGCGAGTCTCGGGGTCGCACGCGGGCTGCCGGTCAGGCCCTTGCAGACCAACCCCCAGCGAACGAAGGAAGTCGAAATCCGGGTGGTAGCCGGTCAGCGCGAACACGAACTGGTTCGGGATGGCGCGCTCGCCCTCCGGCGTCCTCAGCCGCACGGAGTCGTGGCCGATCTCCACCACCTCGGAGTTGAAGAAGGCATCGATCTCGCCATTTTTTACCCGATTGTTGAAGTCCGGAAGGATCCAGTACTTCACATGCCGGTGCATCTCCGGCCCCCGGTGCACCACCGTTACCTTTGCCCCGTGCCGCCACAGGTCCAGCGCAGCAATGGCCGCCGAGTTCTTGCCGCCGATCACCAGCACGTCCATTCCATAGTACGGGTGCGGGTCGTCGTAGTAGTGCATGACCTTGCTCAGGCTCTCGCCCGGCACATCGAGGTAGTTCGGCAAGTCGTAGTACCCGGTAGCCACAATCAGTTTGCGTGCCCGGAAGGTCTGCGCGCGCCCGAAACGGTCCGTGGTCCGGACGCGAAAGTCTCCGTCCTCGCCTTCCACGGAGTCGACGTTCAGGTACTGCCGGATGTCGAGCGCGAACCGGTCCGCCACCTTGCGGTAGTACTCCAATGCCTCGTTTCGAGCCGGCTTCTGGTTCACGCTCGGGAACGGGACTTCGCCGATCTCCAGCAGCTCCGGCGTCGTGAAAAAAGTCATATGCGACGGGTAATGGAAGATTGAGTTGCACAAACAGCCCTTGTCGATCTGCACCACGTCGAGCCCGAGCCGCTTGCTCTCGAGCGCGCACGCCAGACCCGTGGGCCCGGCCCCGATTACCAGCACGTCGAAGATCTCCGCCGCGTTCTCCATGTCCATACAAGAGTAGACGCCCGGAGCCGCGTACGCGATGCGGCGCCGGGAGCCGCCGACTGAAAATGAAGCATTTACCACGGGCGTAAAGTTTCTGCTCGCAACCCGTGCCGCCGAAGCCGTATAGTTCACCCGTCAGACTCGAAGCCTTGCGCGCGATGAAGGCGCAAGCGAAGGAGAGCGCCCCACGCCGCGGGAGTTTTCACCCCTGCGGGCCAGGAAGGCGGCCGCGCCATGCACCTATCCCACAACCTGTCGCACTGGGTCTGCCTCGTGGCCGGCCTGTATCTCGCGTTTACCGGGCTCCTGCTGCGCGACATCGTCGCGGCTTCCCCGGTTCCGGCCGCATCGCCCGCGGGAAGCCGGCGCGGCTACCGAGCGGCCAGCGTCGGCAAACGAGTTTTCCTCGTCGCGATCGGCATGGCCGCATTTGGGTATGGGCTGTCGAGGATTCTTTAAAGGTCCGTAGCCCAGTTTTCCACGGGCAGATTCGGCAGGCGCGCAAAAGCTTTATCGTTCGTAACCAAAACGGCCCGTGCGGCGATCATATGGGCAGCGATCAGCAAATCCATGTTGCCGAGCGGCTTGCCGTGCGCCTCCAACTCGCGCCGCAAGTCTCCATAAACGCCCGCTTCGGGGCTGCCCCACGGCAAAACAGGCAGCTTGCTCAACAAGCCTTCGATTCCCGGGCGGAGTTCATAGGTTCGCGCGCACTTGGCGAGTCCGAAGCGGACTTCCGCTTCGGTGATGGAGGAAAGACAAGCCTCTTCGTGGTTTCCGAGCCCCACGAGGCGAGCGCGGGCCGCCCGAGACTTGCCGGTTGCGATATAGCTGAACGTGTTCGTGTCGAGAAGATACCGAACCGCGATAGCCACCCAGATCAATCCAGCAAGCCGGGCCGCTCCTGCGGCTCACCCTGGTCCCGGTCCTCCAGAAAATCTTCCGGCACCCCGATCTCGTCCAGCATCCTGAAGATTTCCGCCCAGCTCCGCTTCGGCTTCACGGGCGAGAGCACGATCTCCCCCGTCTCGGCATTGCGCCGGATAAACACCTCATCCGTCGTGAACCGGTAGGCCGCGGGAATCCGCACCGCTTGGCTGCGCCCGGTCATGAAGACCTTGGCCCTCTCGTCCTCAACCGTCGCCGTATGCGTCGTCATCGATTTACCTCCACCCTGATACACATCATGATGCATATCGAGGCCGTTCGTCAAGTTTTGTCCCAAACTGAGGCGCTACCGTCGCCCGAACCGCACCACCACCCCCGCCGTGAACCCCAGGTTGTTCTGGATCGACGAGCCGAAATTCGTCAGCAGGTAGTTCGGGGTCAGGCGCACCGCGAGCCCCGGCCCCAGATTGTAGTCGATCGGCGCGCCCGCCGACAGCGCGAAGGCGTTGCCGTCCGGCCACAAACCCACGGGCGCGCCGCGCAGGGAGCCGAGCCCCGTCGAAAAATTGCCGTGCGCCACGCCGGCCAGGCCCTGAAGGCCGAGGGCCCAGTGCTGGTTTTGAAAGTACCGGTATTGCGGGCCTCCCATGAAGGTGTACTGGCTCACTGAAGGTTTGTAGACCTGGAACTCGAAGTTGTTCGTGATCGCGGTGCCATAGTACCCACGCACGTCCGCCGTGACGCCCAGCTTCGGGCGGAGCCAATCGGTAAAGCCCACGTTCCATGCAGCCTCAGTGTTGTGCTGCAGGTTCTGCCCCGGACGAAACCGCAGGTAGCCGCCCCCCGCGAATAGCTCGAACCGGTGCGAGTAGGTCTCCTGCTCCTGCTGCTGCTCGCGCTGGCGTCGGCGCGCCTCTACACGGCTCTGCGCCTCGCGCAAAACCTGCGCCCGCTGCTGCGGGGGCGCGGGCGCGGGCTTCTGCGTCGGGTCTTGCGTGTCTCCCGGCAAGGGCTGCGCTGTTTGTCCGAAGGAAGCGAAAGGAACGAGCGCGCCCGCGAGCAGGGCAAGCGGCGCAAAAAAACGGGGAACGAGCTGAAACAAGCGGATGTGCCTCCGGGAGGGCAAAACGGTTCACGGGCGGACGAGCGAAACGCGCCCGCGACGCAGCTTTCATTAAAACATCCCTACCTCCGATGGTGCGCGCCCGCAACGGAACCATGGACGCGAACGGCTTTCCCTGATACCAGTAAGAGTGGAGACACGACCCATGCGCGGATTCATTCTCGGCCTGCTTCTCGGACTCATCGCCCTCCCTGTCGCCGCCTGGGGCTGGCTGCGCTTCGGCAATCCGCCGGTCGCCGTCAAGGACCCGCGGCTGCCCGCCGAGCAGCAGATCGTCAACGTGCCGCTCCACGCCCGCATCGACCGCGAAATGCCGACCGCCATTCCCGTGGGCTCCACGCCGGACAACCTCCTGCTCGGCGCGCACGTGTACCAGGCCAAGTGCGCGGGCTGCCACGGCACCTACGGCCACAACTCGGTCATCGCGAACGCCATGTTCCCCTACGCGCCGCAGCTGTGGGCGCCGCATGGACACGGGGTGGTCGGGGTCAGCGACGACCCTGCCGGCGAAACCTTCTGGAAGGTCAAGAACGGCATCCGCCTCTCCGGCATGCCTTCCTACACCGGCATCCTGAACGAGACGGAGATGTGGCAGGTTTCGGTCCTGCTGGCCAACGCCGACAAGCCGCTCCCGCCGGAGGTGATGACCCTGCTCAAGCAGAAGGTCGCGACCCAGCCGCTGCCCGCCGACAAGCAATAAAGGACTTACACCCGCGGGTTTGACAGCCTTTCGAAACCCGGCGTAGAGTCGCCCTCGCAATCCGGAAACAAACCCTTGTTTCGATCCCCGAGGACTCTATCTCTATGCTGAACCCACGCATCGGCACCGCGCTCGCGGCCCTGCTCGCCTCCCCCGCGCTCTTCGCCCAGAGCAACCCGTTCGGTCCCAATGTCCTGATCTTCAACCCATCGACCCCGGCGGCGACGATCCAGGACCAGCTCACCGCCATCTCGAAGGAAGACCAGTTCAGCCCCAACCGCCACGCGGTCCTGTTCAAGCCCGGCGCGTACAACATCCAGGCTCCGGTGGGCTACTACGAGCAGATCGCCGGGCTCGGCTTTCTGCCCGGCGGCGTCACCATCAACGGCTTCCTCACGCCGAACTTCGGCGTTCCCGTGTACGGCACACCGACCTGGCCGCAGGCCAACCTGACCGACACCTTTTGGCGCTCGCTCGAGAACATGACCATCAACCCGACGACCGACACGCTCCAGAACGCGCCGCCGAACACCCTGCAATGGGGCGTTTCGCAGGCCGCCTCCTTGCGCCGGCTTCAGATCAACGGCGGCCTCGAGCTCACCAACTCCTACTGCGGCAACGCCTCCGGCGGCTTCATGAGCGACCTGGTCGTCACCGGCAAGGCAAGCTCCTGCTCGCAGCAGCAGTGGTACACGCGCAACAGCACGCTCGGCAGCTGGGACGGCGGCGTGTGGAACATGGTCTTCTCGGGCGTCGAAGGCGCGCCCGCGCCCTCCTACCCCAACCCACCCGAAACCGTGCTCCAGACCACCCCGGTGAGCCGCGAAAAGCCTTTCCTGTACGTAGACTCGCAGGGCAACTACAGCGTTTTCGCGCCGTTCGCGCAGCGCGGCACGCGCGGGACCACCTGGACCGCCGGACGGCCGCTCGGCCGCTCGCTGCCTTTGTTCACCTTCTTCATCGCCAGCCCCTCGAACACCGCCGGGCAGATCAACGCGGCGCTGGCGCAGGGCAGGAACCTGATCCTGACCCCCGGCGTCTACAACCTGGACCGCTCGCTTGAAATCGACCGGCCCGATACGGTCGTGCTCGGCCTCGGGTACGCCACGTTGATCCCGCAGAACGGGACTGCCGCCATCACGGTTTCGCGCTTCGGCGGCGGCGCGCAGATTGCCGGGCTGATCCTCGACGCGGGCCCGAAGAACTCGCCCGTGCTGTTCCAGGTAGGCGCGCCGAACGGCTTCAACTTCAACTTTCCGTTCGACCCGACCACCCTCAGCGACATCAACCTGCGCGTAGGCGGGGCCGAACTGGGCCGCGCGACCACCAGCCTCGAGATCGACCAGGACAACGTGATTCTGGATGATATCTGGGCCTGGCGCGCCGACCACGGCACCGCCGCCGACGGCAGCGACGTGGGCTGGACGGTGAACACCGCCGACCATGGCCTGGTCGTCAACGGCGACAACGTCACGGCTCTGGGCCTCGCGGTCGAGCACTATCAGAAGTCCGAGGTGGTGTGGAACGGCAACGGCGGCCAGACCGTCTTCTTCCAGAACGAGCTGCCCTACGATGTGCCGAACCAGGCTGCCTGGATGGATGGTGCCGCCAACGGCTACCCGGCCTATGAGGTGACGTCCGGCGTCAAGACACACCAGGCGTATGGGCTGGGCATGTATTCGTTCTTCAACAAGGGCATCGATATCGTCGAAGACAATGCAATGCTCGTGCCGAACGCGCCGGGCGTCTCGATCCACGACGCGGGTACCGTGTGGCTCAACGGCAGCGGGCAGATCACGCACGTAATCGACGGCGTGGGCGCGGCGGTCAACAGCGGCTACGCGGACAAGCTGAGCGGGGTCGTGGTGTACCCGTAACTCCCCCTTACCGGGAACACCCTGAGCAGGGTCTCCCTGCGCGAAACGAAGGACCTGCTTTTCTCCGAAATGAAACAGAAGCAGGTCCTTCGTCGCTTCACTCCTGAGCGGGTGTGTGAAAAGCCGGCGTAAGGGAAGAGGGGTCATCCTGAGCGAAGCGAAGGATCTGCTTCCCGTGGGCATTGCGCTTACAGCGGGAAAAAAGCAGGTCCTTCGTCGCTTGCGCTCCTCAGGATGACCCCTCCTTGAGGGCAGGCTCCTGTGTGAGGGACTTCTCACACACCCTCTCAGGGTGACCCGGTTCTCTTGCTTGTCCAGAGCTTTCCAAGAATAGGCAGCTCGAAGGGCCGCCTATTCTAGTAGCGCGACTTGATGTTGTACGTCACCCCGCTGGTGAACTGGAACGAGTTTCGCGTGACGGGCGGCACGGCCGGCGGCGGGTCGTTCAGGTACGTGTCGATCGTGCCCACGGTGAATGCCAGATTCTTGTACACCGGGAACGACAACGCGTCGGTCTCGTTGGCCGAGTACGCCCGGGTGTTGTTGAAGGCCGGCAAGTACGAGGTTTGCTGCGAAAACGCAATGCCGCTCTTGAGCTTCAGCTTGTAGGTCCCGGAGAACGTCGCGCCGATCAGGTTCTGGTTGGTCCCGCCCGCACCGCTGAAGAACAGCTGCTTCTCGTACTGGAGCGAGGCTTTCAGGTCCAATTCTTGGATTGCCCGCTTCAGCACCGTCACGCCGACGCCCGCGCCGTAGATCTGCTGCAGGTCGAGACCCTGCGAGTAGTTGTGGTCGAACGCGGTTTGCGCCAGCAGGTAGGCCCGGTTCGAGAAGTACTCGTCCCGCTCCGCATCCGCGTGGAAGATGGAGGTGAGCGTCGTGACCGCCCCGACCGGGACGCCGCCGGCAACATATGCGGGCTGCGTGATCTTGCCGTAAGAGGAGGAAAAGTCCGCTGTGGTGCGGTTGCGGGCGGCCAGCCAGCTCACGGTCGGAACGCCGCGCGTCAAGGCCACCGCGCTGGTGTACACCTGCTGGTTCTCGGTTCCCTTCACCACCGTGATCCCCGCGGTCGCGCTGCCGTTCCAGCCCTCGAAGAAGTTCGGCTCCCTCCGCACCTGCCGGTCGAAGGTTCGGTCGTCCAGGATGAACTGGGCATTGCCGACCGGGATCGGCTGCCGGCCGGGCACGATCCGCTCGCCGCGTACCGCTTCGTGGCCGCCCTGCTCGGAGGGTGGCGCGCCCCCGGGGGTGACGTGGACCTGGCCCCCTTCCACCCGCAGGTCGCCCCGGGAGGCATCGACGATGCTGTGCCGCACGTTGGGCTTGTTTTCGAGCACCACGTAGCCGGTTTCGGTCCTGAGCGAGCGTATTTTGCTCCACGGCACGGTCACCTCGCCCAGCTCGTCGGAGCTGAAGTACACCGTGCCGGTCACCTCACGCTCCAGCTTGCCCCGGAGCGTGTCGCCGTTCTCGAAGACCAGCACGTCGCGGGGCGTTCCGGCCGCGGGCGGCTTTGGACCCGCATCCTCCGCCCGCAGAAGCGGGCCCATCGCAAGACACACAACCGGCAAAAGCAGCAAACCTTTCCTCATCCCCGCGCCTGTTTCCTCCAGTTCTAGATGGTAACGTCCGCGCGGGCAGCCGAACCCTCGAAACATGCTTCGGTGATAGTTACTTTTCGCACGCCGGTGATGTGAATGCTCGCCCAAAACCAAGCCGAAATGATTACCGGGTAGGTACGGAGGCTGTAGAAAACTGCTAATTCGAGTTGTGCGCGGGCATTTTCTCTCCCGCGCGTCGCCGGGCGACAATCCCGGTCCGGTTTTCGCGCCACATACTTACGTGGCCTCTTTCTGCGGCCCGGCGAGCACGCCCGCACGTCGCCCGAGCCGCCCATTCCATCCGTGGAGTTTCCCCCATGCCGATCCGCGCTTCGCTGCTCCCCCTCGCTCTCCTGCTCCCCGCCGCCGGCCTCTTCGCCGCAGACCCGGGTCGCCCGGCTGCTTCTTTCACGGTTTCCGCGCTCGCCGCCGTGCCGGGCAAGACGCTGCCCCCGGGCAGCTACTCCATCCACGTGCTCGACCGCTTGTCCGACCGCTACATTCTCCAGGTCGACGGCGCGGAGGAGCGCTCCCATACCCTCTTTCTCGGGATCCCCAGCACAACCCTGAGCGCGGGCAAGTCCGGCGAGATTGACTGGAAGGCCCAAGCCGAGGGAGCGACTTACCTGCGCGGATGGAAGTTCGCCGGCCTCCCGGCGCTCGAGTTCGTCTATCCAAAGAACGACGCTGTCGCCGTCGCCAAGGCAAACGGGGCGACCGTGCCCGCGGTCGACCCGGAGTCCGACAACATCACCAGCGTCAAGCTGTCGGAGGACGAGCAGAAGATCGTCACGCTCTGGCTGCTGTCGCCCACCCCCGTCGGCCCCGGCGCGCCTGCCGGCATTGCCGCTAAAAAGCTGTCGCAGGTCGCCGCCGTACACAGGCCCTCCAGCCTGCCTCACACAGCGGGCGACCTGCCGCTGGCGGCCCTATTGGGGACGCTCTCCCTTTGCGGGGCCTTCGCCTTTCGCGCGAGCGCGACCCGTGCGCGCCGGTAAGCCTCTACGGCACGCCGGGGAGGCAGCTTGCTGGGCGGCGGCTCTCACCTGCGCCCTGTACGGCGGCTTCGCCCGGCAGCAGGCCCATGCCGCCGCGCGCGCGCTGCCGGCCGGCACTGCCGTTCTCTCTTCAGGTGCGGTTCTCGGCCGGCTCCGCATCCCGGAGCTCGGCCTCGCCGTCCCGGTGGTCGGCGACGATGACCACGCCGCCCTCCTGCGCGGCGTCGGCCACATTCCCGGCACCGCCCTGCCCGGCGGCCTAGGCACGGTCGGGCTCGCCGGCCATCGCGACACCTTCCTGCGCCCCCTCGCGGGCATACGGCCGGGCATGGCGATCGAGGTCTCCCGGGGCCCGTCCGCCTACACCTATAGGGTCGACCGCACGGAGATCGTCCGGCCGGAGCAAGCCGGCGTCCTCGCGACCGCCGACGCTCCGGAACTGGTGCTCGTCACCTGCTACCCGTTTCACTACATCGGGGCCGCCCCCCTGCGTTTCATCGTGTACGCGCATTTGGTCTCGCTTACCCCCGGCCCGGCGGTAAACTAAGGGCATGCCGATCACCCGCGACCAAGCTCTCGACTACTTCCACTCCGACGACCTGCTCGGCCTGGGCATGGACGCCGATGCTGTGCGGCGCAGGCTGCACCCCGAGGGCGTGGTCAGCTACATCATCGACCGCAACATCAACTACACCAATTTCTGCACCGAGTACTGCACCTTCTGCGCTTTTTACCGGCCGCTCAAGGGCAAGCTCGCGAGCGAAGGCTACATCCTCGACTTCGACACAATCTACGCGAAGATCGCGGAAACGCTGGAGATGGGCGGCACCGGCGTGTTGATGCAGGGCGGCATCCACCCCGACCTGAAGATCGATTGGTTCGAGCGGCTGTTCTCCGGCATCAAGCAGCGCTTTCCGCGGATCTGGCTCCACTGCCTCTCTGCCTCCGAAATCCTGGCCATCGCCGAGTACTCCGAAATCTCGCTCCACGACACCATCAAGCGGCTTCGCGACGCGGGCCTCGACTCGATCCCGGGCGGCGGCGCGGAGATCCTGGACGACGACGTCCGCAAGCGCATCGCCCGGCTCAAGTGCCGGACGGAAGACTGGCTGGCCGTACACCGCACCGCGCACGCGCTCGGTATGCGGACCACCGCGACCATGATGTTCGGCGTGGGCGAGACCGTCGAGCAGCGCGTGAACCATCTCGAGGAGGTCCGGCGGCTGCAGGAAGAGACCGGCGGATTTACCGCGTTCATCCCCTGGAGCTTCCAGCCCAACAACACCGCCCTGGGCGGCCGCGGCTGGGAGGAAGCGACCGCAGTCGACTACCTGAAGGTCCTCGCCATCTCGCGGCTCTACCTCGACAACATCGAAAACGTGCAGTCCTCCTGGGTCACCCAGGGGCTTAAAGTCCTGCAAATGGGCCTGCGCTTCGGCGGCAACGATGTCGGCTCGGTCATGCTCGAGGAGAACGTGGTGCGCGCTGCGGGCACCTCGAACTGCACCACGGAAGAGGAGCTTCGCCGCATTATCCGCGATGCCGGCTTCCGGCCTGCCCAACGGGATACTCTCTATCGGACCCTTTTTCTGAACTAGGAGCCGCCATGCAGATGACCGTCCTGCCTCTCGACCCCTTCGCCGCCAAGCTCATCACGGTCGAGCCCGCCCTCACCGACGAGCAGTTCGAGCAGTTCTGCGCGCTGCACTCCGACGCCCGGATCGAGCGGACCCGCGAGGGCAAAATCTCGATGATGAGCCCCACAGGCGGATCGAGCGGTCTCGGCAATTCGGAAATTTCCTATCAGCTCAGGGCTTGGTGGCGCACCCACCGGCGCGGTCACGTTTACGACGTAGACACTGGCTTCTATCTCCCCGACGGCTCCATGATGAGCCCCGATGCCGCCTACGTCACCCAGGAGAAAGTCGACCGCTACACCCGTCGCGACTACAAGAGCTTCCCCCGCGTCTGCCCCGACTTCATCGTCGAGCTGGTCTCCGAAACCGACACCCTCCCCAAGACAAAAGCTAAAATGCTCCGCTGGGCCGAAAACGGCGCTTCCCTCGGCTGGCTGATCGACCCCGACAACCGCAGCGTCCTCATTTACACTTCCCCCACCGCGCCCGTCACCGTCGTTTCCTCCACCACTCTCGAAGGCAATGGTCCTGTCGCAGGCTTCCAACTCGATCTCGCCGAGCTGTGGACCTTCTTTCCTTGTTAAGGCTTTACCGTCATAGGCACGAGATGCGCCTCAATCCACTCTGCCGGCTTTTCCTCGATTGCTTCCCCAGCGGCCAACGCGAGCATCACCTTAAAAATCTCGACTTCGCCCGCCTTCACTAACCAGCCGTTCAGTCTACAAAAGCCATCCATCGCGATATAGGCAATGCGCTTGTCACCGTCAAGAAATGGATGGTTGCGCGCAAGTCCAAATGCATACGCCGCGGCAAGCTCGGCAAGCGAAGCATCCTCGCGATAATGCAGGATTCGCCGTGGTCGGACAAGCGCCGAGTCGAACAAGCCTTCGCCGCGGAATCCGCGCAGCCCGCCATGTTCGGCAAGCTGCGCATCATGCGCGAACAGAACCGTACGCCGTTCCAGCCACTGAATCGAGTTTGTCTGTTCCATCTACTTGGCAAGCGCCCGCAGGGCTTCGCGATGATCTTTCATGACTTGCTTCGCTATTTTCAATTGCACTTGAACGACCGGATCGATGTATCTTTCACTACAATCAGCTTGTCTGACCCAACCGGAGGCCGCGCCCCTGTTCCCACAGCTCCTCATGCTCCTCGCAAGCGGCAATCTCGGCCACTATCTACGCTCGCACTACGCCGATCGCACCTTCCAGCACCTCTACGAGTGGAACTGGTTCGACTGCCTCCTGCTCGTCCCCTACTTCCTGGTCATGATCGTGCTCGCCTTTTACGGCGTCCATCGCTACCAGCTCGTCTGGCTCTACTACCGGCACAAGCAGAATGCCACCCGCGAGCCCGCCCGCCGCTTCGCCGAGCTTCCCCGCGTTACCATCCAGCTTCCTATCTTCAACGAGCAATACGTCATCGACCGGTTGATCGATGCCTGCTGCAAACTGGATTACCCTCGCGGGAAGCTCGACATCCAGCTGCTCGACGACTCCACCGACGAAACCCGCGAGGTCGCCGCCGCCCTCGTCGCCCGCTGCCGCGCCGCAGGGCACCCGATCGAGTACATCCACCGCACCGACCGGCACGGCTACAAAGCCGGCGCGCTCGACCACGGACTCCAAACCGCGCGGGGTGAGTTCGTCGCGATCTTCGACGCCGACTTCGTCCCTCCGCCCACCTGGCTCATGGACGTCATCCACCATTTCGCCGAGCCCGAGATCGGCATGGCGCAGACGCGCTGGACGCACTTGAATCGCGACTACAGTTTCCTGACCCAGGTCGAGGCCATTCAGCTCGACGGCCACTTCGTGCTGGAGCATGGCGGGCGCTCCCGCGCCGGGGTCTTCTTTAACTTCAACGGAACCGCCGGGATGTGGCGCAGGCAAGCCATCGCCGAGGCGGGCGGCTGGCAGCACGACACACTGACCGAAGATACAGACCTGAGTTACCGCGCCCAACTCGCGGGCTGGAAATTCAAGTACCTCCAGCATGTCGAGTGCCCCGCCGAGCTGCCCATCGAAATGACCGCCTTCAAGACCCAGCAGGCCCGCTGGGCCAAGGGTCTTATCCAGACCTCGAAGAAGATCCTGCCCGCGGTCTGGCGTTCGAAGGCCCCGCTCCACACCAAGATAGAAGCCGTCTATCACCTGACGGCGAACATCAGCTACCCGTTGATGATCGTTCTGTCCGTCCTGCTGATGCCGGCCATGGTCATTCGCTTCTATCAAGGCTGGGTTCAGATGCTGCTGATCGACTTTCCG
The DNA here is from genome assembly GCA_964250195.1 of uncultured Acidobacteriaceae bacterium. GTDB lineage: Bacteria > Acidobacteriota > Terriglobia > Terriglobales > Acidobacteriaceae > EB88. The sequence continues at coordinate 15,609 of CAXUEU010000018.1, read as the reverse complement.
CTCATGATGATGTCGACCTTCTCCATCTCGTCGTTCTATCTCGTTTCGCAAAAGGAGCTCTTCCCGCGTACCTGGTACAAGAGCCTCATCTATCTTCCCTTCCTCATGTCGCTCGGCATCGGGCTTACCCTAACCAATACTCGCGCCGTGCTGGAAGCCCTGTTCGGCATCCAAAGCTCTTTCAAGCGCACGCCCAAGTACCGGGTGGAAAAGCGCGGCGAAAAGTCCGCCGCCGCGACGAAATACCGGAAGCGTCTCGGCATCGTCCCCTGGCTCGAACTCCTGATCGGCTGCTACTTCGCCCTGACCGTCTGGTACGCGGTCGCGAACGAAAACTTCTTCACCGTGCCGTTTCTGCTGCTGTTCGTCATCGGCTACTGGTACACCGGCCTGCTTTCGCTGCTTCAGGGCAGGTTCGAGCGGTGGCGCGGGGGAGGAGCGAACTTAGATGAGTCCTCCCCCAAGCCGTTTCCGGTGGGCGTCTAGAAGCGGATGCCGACCGTAACAGGCAGCAATTCCTCGGTACCTGTATGCACGTTGCCGGCGGTCAGGTCGGCTGCCGACTCCGACGGCGTGTTCACGAAATGGTAGCGCGCTTCAGCGAAGAGCTTCGCGCTGGAGTACTCCCCGAAAAGTTTGAAGTAAATACCCGTTCCCAGATTCCCGCCCAAGGCATTGTCGCTATAGCTGCTGAATGTCTGGTTGACCGTGTAGGTGTAGCCGTAGTAGGGGTCGATCGTCTGCACGGGGGCAGTGAAGTTCGTGCTCTTGTGATAGAAACCGCCGCCGCCGATCACGTAACCTCCGAACTTACCCTTCGAGCTGTTGTAGTAGTAGAAAATCGGCTCGGCCGTGACACCGTAGGTATGGACATTGCCGCCGATCGAGGTGATCCCGCCTTGGGACAGCAGCCCGGGTTGCTGAGGGTTGTTGTCGATCTGCGCGTAAGCCGCCGACAGCGTTCGCCCCGGAATCTTATTCGCGTTATAACTGAACTCACCCAGTATCCCGAACCTCTTGCTGAAGTTATATCCGCCGCCGACCAGGAAGTTTCCGCCCCAGGTTATGGTTCCGTACGGGTTTCCCGGGCCGCCCAGCAACGTTGTAAACCCGCCGCTCGCGGCGTTCCCGATCGGCGCGGTAAACCCGCCGCCCGCCTCGACCGCGAACCGGCTCCATCCGATGTTCGCGTCGTTGTGGTGGTAGCGGCCATTGCCGCCTCCGCCGCCGAACTGCGGGGCCAGTGTGTGCACCGCGCCGCTCGGCGCGGAACCGAGTGAGCGCCCGTCGATGTCTTCGCCGGCAAAGGGACTCCACCCGCTTGCCGAGGACGAATACGCCAACTGTTGCGGAGCGTCGGGTATGGACTGCGCCCGCGCACTCACCGCCAGCATCCCGGCCCCTGCGAGGAGGCCGGCGGAAACCGCTTTATACATGTTCATCATCGCTTCTAAAACTCTCCCGGCACCGAAATCGTCTGAGTCTATTGACTCTCTTTACAACCCGCTTGTTGCACGATGGATGCGCTCCCCTCCGCATTTGTTCGTAATCCTATCCAAAAGAAAAAGGGCCGGCTGCCCGGCCCCTCCCCCCGCGCAAGCGTATTTCACTGAATATCGAACTGCTCCGGGTGCAGGCTCGGGTCCGATTTGAGGATGACCGTCTTGCCGACGATCTCCTCGTATTCGGTGATCCACTTGCCCGACCCGCTCTTGAGCTGCTTGACGACCTCCGGATGAACGCGCAGCAGAACTTCCTTGCCGTCCAGGTGCTTCTGCATCTTGCGCAGCTCGATGAAGATTTCGTTGCACACCGTGATCGGGCTCTTCACCATGCCCGTGCCCGCGCAAATCTCGCACTGCACGCTCAAGGTCCGCTCGAGCGACTGCTTGACCCGCTTGCGCGTGATCGCCACCAGCCCGAAGTCGTTAAACTGCAGCACCTTCGAGGGCGCGCGGTCTACCTTCATCGCTTCCTCCAGAGCCTGGAGCACGCGGTTGCGGTTGCGCCGCTCGTCCATGTCGATGAAGTCGATGACAATGATGCCGCCCAGGTCGCGCAGGCGAATCTGCCGCACGATCTCCGGAATGGCGTCGAGGTTGGTCTTGACGATCGTGTCCTCGAGCCGCGCCGTCTTGCCGACGTACTTGCCGGTATTGATGTCGATGGCGACCAGGGCCTCGGTCTGGTTGATCACGATCGATCCACCGGACTTGAGCCAGACCTTCGACTTGAGCGCCTTCGAGATCTCTTCCTGGATGCCGAAGTGCTCGAACAGCGGTGTTTCCTTGGTGTACAGCTTGACCCGCCGCACCAGCGCCGGCTGAAACCGGTTGAGGAAGCGAACGATGCGCTCGTACTCCTGCTCCGTGTCCACCCAGATGGTCGAGAAGTTGCTCGAAACCTGATCGCGAAGGATGCGCTCCACCAGGTTCAGGTCGTGATAGATCAGGGCCGGAGCCTTGGCGGTGTCGGCCCGCTGTTTGATCTCGGTCCACAGATTGATCAGGAAGCGTAGGTCGGCCCTGAGCTCCTCCTCGCTGGCCCCTTCGGCCGCCGTGCGCACGATGAAGCCGCCCGAGCTCTCGCCCTTCTCGTGGATCAGGACGCGCTTGAGCCGCTGGCGCTCCTCGTCGGAGGCGATCTTGCGCGAGACCCCGACATGGCTCACCGTCGGCATGAAGACCAGGAACCGCCCGGGGAGAGCGATGTGCGAGGTGATGCGCGCGCCCTTTTTCGCCATCGGCTCTTTCGCGATCTGCACCAGAATCTCCTGACCCTGTTTCAAGAGGTCGGAGATGATCGGCAGGTCCTGCGTCTGGGCCGATTGCCGCCCGCGTCCGCCGCCGACACCCCTGCGCCGTCCGCCGGTTCTGCCGCCGCGCCCGCCTTCTTCGCCGCGTTCGCGCCGGCGCGGTTCGGCGTCGCCCGCCGCGGCCACGGGGGCGTCTTCCTGTTCCCCTTCCTCGATCTCCTCCAGCGCGAACGCCTCGCGCTCCTCTTCCTTGAAGGCGTTCAGGGCGGCGCGCGGCACCCGCTCCATCTCCGGTTCCGCTGCCTGCTCGGCAGTCTCGCCTTCGAGGGTTTCCTCTTCGAGGTCCTCGAGGTCCGCATCCTCGCCGTGCGTGTGCAGCGGGTCGAAGTCGTACTCTTCCTCGTCGATGGTCTCCTCTTCCACCACACCCGAACCGGGCGCGAAGCCGTGCAGCTGGTCCACCAGGCCGGTGAAGGTGTCCGCGGGTGCCGGGGTACCGACGCCCTCCAGCTTGGCTTCCAACCGCTCCGTCTCTTCGGAGACCTCGACAGTCTCGATCGAATGCGCTTCGTGCGGGACGGGCGCGGAAGCTTCGCTGCCGTGCCGCGCTTCGGGTTCCATCCCGGCCTGGAAACCAGCTTCGGTTCCAGCCTCGGCCCCGGCTTCGACCCCAGCCTCAATCGTGGACCGCTGCGCTCCCTCCTCGGCCTGGGCCGGCTTTTCACCCATCCCGAAAAGCTGCGACAAACGCAGTTCGCTCGTCTGGGGCGGTACGTTTCGCGAAGCCGAAGCGCCCTCCTCCGGCTCGTACTCGCCTTCCATCGGCGGCGTGCTTTCCTCGATAGCCCGCTCGGTCTGCTCGACCTCCGCGAGCGGCTCGGTGTGCGTCACCAGCGTTTCCGCGCGGTCGGTCTCGGGCAAAGCCTCGGCAACGGTTTCCGGTGCGGCGAGTTCAGCACCCGGCGCGCTCGCGGCGGCGGCGATCTCGGCTTCGCGCGGCGCGGCGGGCTGCCCTTGCGGTTCTGATCCGGTTCCAGTCCCACGATGACGTGAAAGCGACTCCCCGGGCAGGACCGCCCCGCCGTCCCAGCCGGCGGCGTTCAGATCGACAAGCGTCGCGGGCCTCGGTGACGTGTAGTTGACCGGACGATTGGAGCTGCCGGGCTTGCGTTCAGGCTTGGCTGCCGCGGCCGGCGTGCCGCCGTACTTCGTGATCGCCTCCCCGGGCAGCGTGATGACCGGCTTGGATGGCGTGTCGGTGGATTCCTGCCGTTGAGCCCGCGGCTGCTCCACCCGTGCGGCGGATGCCCTGAGACTCACGCGACCCGTTTCCTCATCCTCGACCTGCTCCACGATGAACGGCGCCGCCAACCCACCCGGCGCGCCGCGCTCCGGCAGGTCGAACGGCGCGGTCGCAGGCTGCGACAGCTCGGTTTCCACCTCTTCCACGGTCGCTCCGGCGGTCGCCGTTCCCAGGCCGCCCGCGCGCACCCCGCCGCGCCGGCGCCCGCGCCGGCCGCGCCACTTCCGCGTTCCCTCCGGCGACCCATCGTCGCCCTTTTCGGCGCTCTGCTCCTCGGTCGGCTCCGCCGCGCGCAGGGCCGCTGTGGCCAGGGCGCGCTCCTCCGCCGCCTGCGCGCGCACGGGCTGCTCCGCGCTTTGGGCTGCCCGGTCGCGACCCCGGCCTCGCCGTCCATCGCGGCGGCCTCGGCTTTCCTCGCTCGCCGGGGCTGCCGGCTCTTCCTCCGCGGGCGCGGCTGCGGGGGCTTGCGCTCGACGGCCGCCGACGTTGGAAGTTTCATACTCGTCGGCATCTTCGCTGTCTTCCAGGAAGTCGGTGACGTACAGGAATGCATCGCGCTCGAGGCCTACATCGACAAACGAGCTTTGCATGCCGGGGAGCACCCGCGTCACGCGCCCCTTATAGACCGACCCGGCCAGCGTGTACTCGTTTTCGCGCTCGTAGTAGACTTCCGCGAGTTGATCGTCCTCTAGAATCGCCAGCCGCGTCTCGTGCGGCGTGGTGGAAATACAAATCTCTTTCGCCATTTCACCTCATAGGAGGGCGAGGCGGACCGAAAAGCCGCGGGTCGGGCAGGCGCAGCGTGCGGGTTTGGAGCGCGAAATCTGTTCAACCGAGCGTACAGCCGTGATCCGGCGGGCCAGAGGCACCCCGGAAAAATCTGAGTCTCGTGAGAAGGTTCGGATTCCAAAGGGGGCGTGGAGCGATGGTGACCGCGTCAACCTGCATACCGCGGGCGGGGCCGTTTCCCATCCTCGTGCGCTCATCCCGAATGTCCTGCCCGGCCGGGGCCTTGTGCATCCGCCTGGCCGGTTCGTGTTGCAATTCTTGTGCAGCCGCGCCTCCACTCGTGCGAGCGGCGACCCGGCAACTTGCCGGAGCAGGGTTGCCGCCATCATGGCGGTCCCGCTCATTCCGCGTTGCCTAGTTCACAAAGCGGTTCATACGCACGTTCATGACCATACCGAGCGCCAAAAACGTAAACAAAACCGAAGACCCGCCGTAACTCATCAACGGGAGGGGAATCCCGGTTACCGGCATGAAGCCGACCACCATCCCGACGTTGACGAGGATCTGGAAGATCAGGACCGCGGCCACACCCGTCACGACGAGCGTGCCGGAAACATCCGCCGCCGTTTGAGCGTTCTGTATCAAACGCATCAATATGAGGAAGTATAGCAGCAGGATTCCGACCGCGCCCACGAACCCGTGCTCCTCGCTCCAGGCCGCGAAGATGAAGTCGGTATAAGGAATCGGCAGAAAATCTCCTTGCGTCTGCGTTCCCTTCGCGACGCCCCGTCCGAAGATCCCGCCATCGCCCACCGCGATCAACGACTGCCGAATCTGGTATCCCGCGCCTCGGGGATCGCTGTCCGGGTTGATGAAGCTGGTCAGCCGCGCTTTCTGGTAGGGTTTCAGCACCTTGCCGCTGGTCCAGATGCCGCCGACCAAAATCGCCCCGACCAGGCCGAGCACCGCGGCCTTCCGCCACGGAATGCCGCCCAGAAACAGCCCGACCAGAAGGATCGGAGCATAGGTCAAGGCCGTCCCGAGATCCGGCTGCTTGAGCACCAGCAGCATCGGTACACCGACCATTGCCATACCCTTGAAGATGTCCGGCCAGGTCATCTTTTTGCCGACGAGCCTGGAAAAGTAGCGCGCCACGGCCAGGATGAGAATGATCTTGACCCACTCCGAAGGCTGAAAGTGAATGCCGCCCGGGAACCGGATCCATCGCCGCGCGCCGAGCACCTTCGTGCCGATGACCGGAACGGCCAGCAGGGCCACCAGGAACACGCCGTACATCCACGGCACCGCATCCAGAATCGCATGGTAGTCGATTCGGCTCACGACGAACATCGCGACCAAACCGCCCGCGAGCCAAACCATCTGCGACTTCTCGAAGCCGACAAACTTCGTGTGCATGGTCGCCGAGTAGATTTCGAGCACCGACAGCACGGACATGATCAGGACGAAGCTCAGCAGCGTCCAGTCGAAGTCCCGAAACGAAAACAGCTTGCCCTTCACTCGCCACCTGCTCCGGCGGTTTCAGGCCCGTGCCCCGGAAGCCAAAAATGCCCGCCCTGGAAGCCGGCTGTCGGGCCGGCCGGAGCGGACGCGGGCTTCTTCGCCGCCGTCCCGTCTTTGTCCCCCGGCGCGGAATACACCGCTCCCACCTCGACCGCCGGGCGCGGGGCCTGCAGGTTGTGCTCCAACCGCCGCTGCTTGTCCACGTACGTCTCGATGACCTGTGCCGCCAGGTGCGCCGAACCCGCCCCCCAGCCGCCATGCTCCCACAGGACGACGACCACGATGTCCGGGTTGCGCCGCGGGGCGACGCCGACGAACCAAGCGTTCGCGCGCCCGTTCTTGTCCTTGGAAATGCCCTTGGCCCCGAACGAGTGATTGACCACCTGCGCGGTTCCGGTCTTGCCGGCGAAGTCGATGCCGTCCAGGTGGGAGGCATACGCCGTGCCGCCGGCCGTGGTCGTCGCGGCCATTCCGTCCGTGATCGTCTCCCATGCAGCCGGGTCGATCTTGACCTCGGCCGTCCCCGACCCGGGGAAGCTTTCCAGAACCGCCTGTTCGTACTGCGCGGGCAGCTCGTTCGGGAACACCAGGTGGGGCCGCTCGAACATGCCGCCGGAGGTGATGCCGCCGATCGCGCGCGCCAGCTGGATCGGCGTCAGGGCGACCGCGCCCTGCCCGATCCCGACCGAGATGGTCTCCCCGGCGTACCACTTCTCGTGGTAGTTGCGCATCTTCCACTCTTCGCTCGGCATGATGCCGGCAGCCTCGTTCGGCAGGTCGATGCCGGTCCGCTTGCCGATGCCCATCCGGTGCGCCCAGTCGGCAATCTTCTCGATGCCGAGGCGCTGCGCGAGAGTGTAGTAGTAGGTATCGCAGGAGAGCGGGATCGCGTTGTGAATGTCTACGTTCCCGTGACGCGCGTCGTCGGCGAAGAAGTGCCCGTAAAAGCTGGCACCGCCCTGGCAGTTCACCTTCAAGGTCTGCGCGACATTCTCCTCGAGCCCCGCCACGGACATGATCACCTTGAACGTGGAACCCGGGGCGAGCTGCGCCTGGATCGCCTTGTTCAGCAGAGGGTGATCCGGATCCGTCACCAACTTGGTCCAGTCCTCGCGGCCGATGCGCACCGCGAATCGGTTCGGGTCGAAAACCGGCCGCGACACCATGGCCAGAACCTCGCCCGTATGCGGGTCCATGGCGATCATCGCGCCGTTCCGGTTGCCCATCGCGTTCTCGGCGGCCCGCTGGATATCGAGGTCGACCGTGAGCCGGAGATCCTTGCCGGGCACCGCGGGCTCGTTGCCCAACACCCCGACCTCGCGGCCGTGCGAGTCCACCAGCACGTCGTGCGAGCCGTCGGTGCCGCGCAACAGCTGGTCGTACGTCTCCTCGATGCCCGACCGCCCCACCACATCGCCGGGCTCGTAGTAGGCGTACTGCGCCTGCTGCAGCATCTCCTCGCTCACCTCGCCGACGTACCCGATCATGTGCGCCGCGAAACCGTCCCGCGGGTACAGCCGCCGCTGCTCGTCGATCAGCTCCAGCTCCGGCAGCTCGTCGGCGTGCGCCGCGATGAACTCCTGCTCGTCCGGCGTGATGTCCTGTTTGAGCGGGATCGGCTTGTACTTCGAGGTGATCCCGTACTTCCGAATGACCGCCTGGATCTGCTCGACCGGCATGTGGAGGCCGCTCGCGATCTTCGGGAGGTCCGCGTTCAGGTCCCGCCCCTGCTCGTGCACCAGGAAGCAGGAGACCGACGGGTAATTGTCGACGATCAGCCGGCCCTGCCGGTCGATCAGGCGTCCGCGCGGCGCGAGGATCGGCACCTTGCGCACTCGGTTCGCTTCCGCGAGCTCACGGTAGTTGTTGCGCCCCACCACCTGCAGCCGCCACAGACCACCGACGAGCACCAGAAGTATGCCGAAGATGATGTACTGAAGCGCCGTCAGCTTCGCGGCCGGGATTTCCTGTTCGGGCGTCAGCATAGTGGCTCGCAGTTCAAAGATACTGTTTCCGACCAAAGAATACACTGGCAAAAGCGAAGAAAAAGCGGCGAAGTAACGTTACTCCGAACTACGCCGCTTCGCCCCTCGTCAGATCCATAAGGGAGAACAGGACGACAGCCGCGACGGCGTTGACCGCTCCACGCAAAAGCTCATGCGTCCAGCTCCAACCCAGCGGCTGGGCCAGCAAACGCTCCACGATTACCCAATACACCCCGCTGTGCGCGAGCGAGAGCACGAAGGTAAACAGCAACCGCGCCAAGGGATTGTCGGTGTCGATCCGGTTTCCGAGCAGCCCCGCGATGTACCCCACCACCGTCTTCGAGATGCCGTAGACACCCAGAGGCTCCCGCGTAAGCGCATCCTGCAAAATACCGATCACCGCCCCCGAGCACAGCCCGACCACCGGGCTGCGCTTCGCGATCGCGAAGTAGATCACCAGCAGAAGCGGCAGGTCCAGGATCCCCAGAACCGCCGCGTGTACCGGCAGGAACGAGTCCAGGCCGATCGCGAGCAAGGTCCCGATCACCACGACCCAGACAGGTAGGGTAGGTGCTTCCGTCTCCCGGCGGTTGGCAGCCTCGAACGCCATGCGTCAGCGCCGCTCCCGCGGAGGCGCGGCCGGGGTCGCCGGGGCAGACGCGGGTGGACGGCTCCCATCGTCCGGCACGATCTCCGGAGCTTTTTTCTTCGGTGCGGCCGCCGGCAACGGGCCGTCCTCAACGACTCGGGTGGGCACACCCGAGGCCGCCGAGGCAGCCGGTTTGCGCGGAGCGGCCGCCGCACCCGGCGCGGCACCCGCTCCTGGAAAGCCGCTCTTTCGAGACACACCCGCCCCGGCTTGAGCCCCGGCACCCGGAGCCCGCGCCGCGCCCGCGCTCCCCGCCTGCCCGGCGACCGAGGGCTTCGGCACGGGTACCGCATCGGGTACCGGCGCTTCTCCGCGCGCCTTCGCACGCGCGGCCCGGGCCGCATCCTGCGCCGCCCGGAATGCCGGCGATACCGATGGGCTCGGCACGGCGGCAGCCCCGTCCCCTTGCTTCACGTCCCCCTGCTTCACGGTCCGCTCCGTATCCGGAGTTCCTTCAGCCAACGGCGAGACCCGCGCACCCGGCGTCAGATCCGTTGCCTTGGCAGCCGCGCCGGGCGAGTAGTGATCCGCGTGCAGCGCCGAGGGCGGGCGCAACGGGGCCGCGGCCG
>CAXUEU010000018.1:0-6088 GCA_964250195.1 uncultured Acidobacteriaceae bacterium | reverse complement strand
TTCGAGGCGCTCGGAAGCCGCTGCGCCAGGATGTCCGAGGCCCTTTGCGCTTCCAGAGCCGCCTCCGCCGCTGCCGCCGCTTTCTCCGCCGCCGAGGCCTTGATCGCCGCCGCCGCGCCCTCGCTCCTGGCCAGGTCCCGGCGTGCCTTGGCCGAGGGCGCGGGCGCGGTCTGCGTGACCACCAAAACCTCTTCGAGCTGGCTCAGGTTCGCAGACGGCTTCAGGATTACATCCACCAGCGGCTGGTTCAGAATGTCGGGAACGGTTTTCTCGACGACCCCGACCGGCAGCCCGCGCGGGAAAATCTGGTCGCCCCCCGAGGTGAGCACCAGCTGCCCGGGCCGGATGCGGTCGTCCGGGATCAGGTTGACGATCTCCGGACGGCCTGCCGCGTCTCCCTTGAGCACCCCGCGGGTCCGCGTCTGCTCCATCAGCACGCCGGTCGCGCTGGTCGGGTCCGAGATCAAGAGGACTTGCGCGGAGTGCGGCGCCACTTCCCGGATACGCCCCACGATTCCGTCCGGCGTCAGCACCGGCATCCCCGCCGCGAGCCCGTCCACCGACCCCTTGTCGATGAACAGCAGGCGCTCCAGGTCCGACCCGCTCGCCCCCACAACCTGCGCCGGAACCGTCGTATCCAGGTAGTGCTGCTTGAACGCCAGCAACTCCTGTAGCCGCCGGCCCTGCCGCGCGTCCTCGGCCAGCGATGCCTGCTCGAGCTGCAGCTGCTGGTTTTCGAGCTGCAGCCGCTCGTTCTCTTCCTTGACGCCGACCAGGTCTACGTAGCTCGACCAAAGCCCGCGCGCGCCCTTGCCGCCGCGGTGCAGGGCGCGCTCCGGAGGCAGGACCACGGAGCTGACTCCGAGCCGCAGAGCCTTGACCCCGTCCTGGTCCGCCATGTACGCGCCCGGCAGGCGCGGCCGCGCCTGCACCGCCAGCAGCACGAACTCGAGCAGCAGCACCAGCGCCAGCGTCAACACATTTCTGTAGCGTCCGAAAAACGTTTCCATGCGCGGATCGGGCCTTTGAGCCTCAGTCGATCTTGATTTTACGCAGCAGGCGGAAGTCCGACAGCATCTTTCCCGTGCCCAGAACCACCGAAGCCAGCGGGTCGTCCGCGACCGAAACCGGCAGCCCGGTCTCCTCGCGGATGCGCTTGTCGAGATTCTTGATCAAGGCACCCCCACCGGTCAGCACGATACCCCGGTCCGAGATGTCCGCCGACAGCTCCGGAGGCGTGCGTTCGAGTGCGACCCGAATGGCATTCATGATGGTCGATATGGACTCGGCCAGTGCCTCGCGAATTTCGGAATCTTCAATCTGGATGGTTTTTGGAACGCCTTCAATCAGGTTGCGTCCTTTGATCTCCATAACCAGAGGCTTGTCCAGCGGGTAGGCGGAGCCGATCTCGATCTTGATCTGCTCCGCGGTACGCTCGCCGATCAGGAGGTTGTACTTGCGCTTCAGGTAGTTCATGATCTGCTCGTCCATCTGGTTGCCGGCCATGCGCACCGATCGCGAGTAGACGATGCCCGACAGCGAGATGACCGCGATATCCGTCGTGCCCCCGCCGATGTCGACGACCATGTTGCCCTGCGGCTCGGTGATCGGCAGCCCCGCGCCGATGGCGGCGACCATCGCCTGCTCGACCAGGAAAACCTCGCTTGCCTTGGCGCGGTAAGCCGAGTCCTCGACCGCGCGCTTCTCCACCTGTGTGATCTCCGAAGGGACGCCGATGACGATGCGCGGATGCACCAGCATCTTGCGGTTGTGCGCCTTCTGGATGAAGTAGTTCAGCATCTTCTCGGTGATCTTGAAGTCCGCGATCACCCCGTCCTTCATGGGGCGGATGGCCACGATGTTGCCCGGCGTGCGGCCCAGCATCTCCTTGGCTTCCTTGCCGACCGCCTCCACCTCGCCCGTGTTCTTGTTGATGGCCACGATCGAGGGCTCGTTGACGACGATGCCCTTGCCCCGCGCGTACACGAGCGTGTTGGCGGTGCCGAGATCGATGGCGAGGTCGCTCGAAAAGAGGCTGAACAGCGAGCGCATTCCATGCGACCGCGACGAACGTGAGCTGTACCCATTGAATGACATGAAGCTGGCGAGCACTCCCCGGAGGTAACCATCATTGTAGCGCCGGCGCTGAATGCGGGCCTTTGCTCCATGGGAATAGACGCGCGGAACTCGGAATTACCGACGTAACCTGGTGCGTTGGGCAGCTAACAAAGCCTCGAGAAAGTACGAAAGTACTCTCTACGGGCGACGCATTTCCGCCGATAAGGACGGTGCGGAGCAATTCCAGGCAACGAGGGAGACACTAACCGTGAACGTCCTACAAAACCAGAGCTGCGGCGCGTGCCGGTCCGGGGAGCAATCCCCGTTTCCATTCACCATGGCTTTTCAGCCCATCGTGAGTAAGGACGGCGTCTTCGCCTACGAAGCCCTCGTGCGTGGGCCGGAGGGCCAGTCCGCGGGCAGCATCCTGGCCCAGGTCAACAGCACCAACATGTACGCTTTCGACCAGGCCTGCCGCGTCCGCGCCATCGAGATGGCGGCGGCTCTCAGCCCGGAGGATCCCAGGACCGTCTCCATCAACTTCATCCCCGGTGCCGTGTACAAGCCGGAAACCTGCATCCGCAAGACGCTCGAAACCGCCGACCGCGTCGGCACACCGCTGACCCGCATCATCTTCGAGGTTACCGAAAGCGAGCAGGTTTCGGACCGCGCCCACCTCGTCAACATCTTCCGCGAGTACCGTAAGCATGGGCTTCAGACCGCCATCGACGATTTCGGCGCGGGCTTTGCCGGGCTCGACCTGCTCGCCGAATTCCAGCCGGACATCGTCAAGCTCGACATGAGAATTATCCGCGACATCGACACGCGCCCGGCGAGCCGCGCCATCCTCCGCGCCGTTGCTTCCCTTTGTCGGGAGCTCGGGATTCGGCTCATCGCCGAGGGCATCGAGACCCGGGCCGAGTTCGACGTGCTGCTGGACTACGGAATCGAGCTTTTCCAAGGCTATCTCTTCGCCAAACCCCAGCTCGAAACGTTCGCATCCGCGGCCTGGCCCGGGCAGCCGGCTCCAGCCCCGCAATTTATGATCGAGCCATGATCATCGGCGTTCCCAAGGAAGTCAAAGACCACGAAACACGCGTCGCGCTCACCCCCGCGGGAGCCAAGGAGCTCCGGGCAGTCGGCCACACTGTTCTCGTCGAGCAGCACGCCGGCGAGCTTTCCGCCTTTACCGACGACGAGTACCAGTCCGTCGGGGCCGAAATCGTCGGCGCGGCCGCCGACGTCTGGGCCAACGCGGAGATGATCGTCAAGGTCAAGGAGCCGACCGAGCGGGAGTACGGCTACTTCCGCCCCGATCTCACGCTGTTCACCTACCTCCATCTGGCCCCGCTGCCGGAGCTGACCGACAAGCTGCTCTCCCGCAAGGTCACCGGCATCGCCTACGAGACCATCACGGACACCCTCGGCACACTGCCCCTGCTCACCCCGATGAGCGAGGTTGCCGGACGCATGAGCGTCCAGGTGGGCGCGGCGTACCTGCAGAAAGGCAACGGCGGCCGCGGGCTGCTGCTGGGCGGCGTCCCCGGCGTACCCCCGGCGGACGTCTGCATCGTCGGCGGCGGCATCGTCGGGACCAACGCCGCGAAGATCGCCCTGGGCATGGGCGCGAAAGTCACTATCGTCGACCGCAACCTCCACCGGCTCCGCGAGCTCGACGACATCTTCGCCGGACGGGTCTTCACCCTCGCCTCCAACCTCCACAATGTGACGGAAGCGGTGCGCTCGGCCGACCTCGTCATCGGTGGGGTGCTCATCCCAGGCGCGGCTGCACCCAAGATCGTCACCGCCGCAATGGTGAGCGGCATGAAGAAGGGCGCGGTTATCGTGGATGTCGCCATCGACCAGGGGGGCTGCATCGAAACCGCTCGCCCCACGACGCACTCCGACCCTTCGTATGAGGTCGACGGAGTGGTCCATTACTGCGTTACGAACATGCCGGCCGCGGTCCCCAACACCTCGACCCTGGCCCTGACGAACGCGACCTTCCCTTACCTCAAGCGCCTCGCCGAAGGCGTCCGCGCCGCGCTGCTTGCCGATGAGGGTCTGGCCGAGGGCGTAAACACGCATGCCGGCAATCTATGCTGCGAGCCTGTCGCGGACTCCCAAGGCAAACAGTGGAAGCCGGTCAGCCAGCTGCTCCAATAAAAAGGGGAGGCTCGCGCCTCCCCTTCCCACCGCCGACGTTACCGGCGCACGGTCACTGAATTCTGCAAACGGAAGGTCAGAGTCGTTTCCGCCGGGATCGTGATCTCCTTGTTGCCGGTGAAAGCCGAGCCTGCCGCGCCGCCGCCCGCGCCCAGTAGGCCGCCGATCAGGGCACCCTTGCCGCCGCCGGCTAGGCCTCCGATCAGCGCGCCCGCGCCGCCGCCGCCGCCGGTCAGCACCGCGGTCCGCTTGCCCTTGCCCTTTTGCACCTGGTCCACCGTGCTCGACTCGATGTCATAGGTCTGCCCGCCGGACGTGATGCTGTCCAGCTTCACGGACAGGGTCCCCTCACCCTTGAAGCGGCCCGCGGACTTAGCCTCTACAACCGTCCCGCTCGCGCGCGAGCCGGAGCGGATCAGCGTTCGCCCGCCCACCACGACCGGCGAGGCGACGGTGGCCGAGAAGCTTTGCCCTGCCTGGCTGGTCTTCGAGCTGATCGTCGAAGTGGTCGTCACACTGATGTGCGTCCCGGCGGGAATGGTGTACGAGGCCGGCGCGGAAGCCGGTGCTGCCGCCGCGTCGGAGGAACTGCCGGAAGCGTGCGCCCTGCGCCGCTCGGTCGCCGTCGCCACGGGCGGAGCCGCCGCCGTCGCCGCGGAAGGAGCAGCCGCAGACGGGGCAGCCCCGGGTGCGGCCGCCGCCGCGTCTTGCGGCGGCGGCGCGGGCAGGGGCGCTGTGCCTGAAGTGCCCGGAGTGGGCGCGGTAGTCTGCGCGGGACCGGCAGGCGCGGGCGTCGAAGCCGAGGTGGTCGGAGCCTGCTTGTTGCAACCGCCCGCCAGCAACGCGGCCGACAATGCAAAAGGGAGAGTCACGTTCGCAAACGAGAGAATTTTCATGGCAGTCAATTCGATGCCTTACCCTCCGCCTTAGTTTTCCCCGGAACCCAACAAACGAGCCCGCGCTGATACCCTTGCGCCATGGCCCCGGCAGCCCCACGCACGGATCCCACCAAGCCTCCGGCGGACGAACGCTGGCGCCGCCGCCTCACCCTGTCCATCCTGGGCGGCGGCCTCCTGCTCCTGCTGCTCGGCATGAGCGCGCTCAACTACTTCCACCTGCCGCCGGCCCCCGGCGAGAGTCCCTTCCCCGTCTTCCTGTTCACCGCGATCACGGTGATCCTGTTCCTGCTGTTGTTGCTGCTGGTCGTCCTGCTCACCCGCAACATCCTGCGCATCTACGCCGACGGACGCAGCCGCGTGCTGGGCGCGCGCCTCCGGTCCCGCATGCTGCTCGGCGCGCTCATCCTGTCGTTTACCCCCATCGTTTTCATGGCGCTGTTTTCGTTCCTGCTCATGAACCGCTCGCTCGACCGCTGGTTCTCGCAGCCGGTCACGCGCCTGCGCGACCAATCCCTGTCGGTCGCGCTCGAGCTGTCGCGCTACGTCACCGGCAACGCCCGGGCCGAGGCCGAGTCGCTCGCCCGCTCCCCGGAGTTCCTCCGCTCCTATGCCGCGGGGGAGCCGCAGGCCGTCGCCGCGGAGATGCGCCGCCACCGCATCACGCTCGAGGGCGGCTTCTCCTTCGTCTACCGCGACGGGGCGCCGGTGGCCAGCTATCAAGCGCCTGCTTCCGCCGCGCCCGCGCTGCAAACCTGGCCCGACCTGGGCACCCCCGCGGTCGCTTCCCAAGCGGAGCCGCCGCGCCGGCACCACGCGCTCCGCCCGGCCGGCCCCTTCTCCCCCGCGCAGGCACCGCTGGCCGCCACCGCCCTCCAGGGCGCGGAGAGCCCGGACACACCGGTGCTCCAGCGGGGCGGCGGCAACGACTTCGCCCTCGGCGCGGCTTCCTTCGACGACGGCGGCGT
>CAXUEU010000017.1:0-35232 GCA_964250195.1 uncultured Acidobacteriaceae bacterium | reverse complement strand
CCCTTACCTCAATGCGCCGGTGCCTCTTGCCCGCCTCCCTCGCGCGGGTTGTTGCGCTTAAGCAGGAACGTCAGCATCACCATTACCAGGCAGACCGCGAACAAGATCCAAAACACGTCGATGTAGGCCAGCGTCGTGGACTGGGACTGAAGGTTATTCAGGATCCGACCATCGGCAAGGTGCTGCGCGTTCGCCGCGCCCATCCTGCCCGTGAACGTGTCTTGATAGCGTTGAAAAGTCTGCTGGTATGCGCTGCCTGAGGGTGTGGCGAACTTCAAAAGCTGGTCCTGGTGGAACTGCCCCCGCTGCGTCACCGCTGCGTCGGTCAGCGCGATCAGGATGGACCCGCCGATATTGCGGACGAAGTTGATCAACCCGGATACCTGGTTCGACTTCTCCCTGGGCAGTCCGAAATACACAGCCGTCGTCAACGCGATGAAGACCAGAGGGATAGACCCGATCTGCCAGACCCGCAGCCAGGAAGCGGTAACGAACGAGATGCCCAGGTTCAGCTCGGTCGCCGTCAGGAAATAGGAAACGGCCGTGATCGCGAACCCGAACGCGATGATGTTCCGCGCCGGAAGCCGCGTGACGGCCTGGCCCGCGATCGGCATGACCAGCAGCAGCGCCAGCCCGCCTCCGGCCAGCGACAAGCCGGAGATCGTCGCGGTGTAGCCGACCTGGTTCTGCAGGTATTGCGGCTGCAGCACGGTGGTCGCGTTCAGGATGCCGCCGGTCAAAAACATCAGGAAGCAGCACACGGCAAAGTTCCGATGTTTGAACAGCTTCAAATCGATAATGGGCGTCTTTGCGCCCCGCCACTCCCACACAATGAGGCCGACGAAAGCGATCGCGAACACCGTCCCGAAGAACTGGATGAAGTGCGATCCGAACCAGTCCTTCTCCTGCCCCTTGTCGAGCATGATCTGGAGCGCACCCATCGACAGCACGAGAAGGGAGATTCCGATGTAGTCCACGCGGAAGAAATTCTTGAAGTCCGCGCCCAGCCAAGGCGGATCGTCCACCAGCCTCTCTGTGAGGATTAAAGCCAGGATGCCGACCGGAATGTTGATGTAGAAAATCCAGCGCCAGCTGTAGCTGTCGGTAAGCCAGCCGCCGATGGTGGGGCCGATGGACGGCGCGAGCACCGCGACCAACCCGTACAGCGCGAAGGCAAGCCCTCGCAGACGGGGCTCGAAGGAGTCCGCCATGATGGCCTGCGCCATGGGCTGCAGGCCGCCGCCGCCCGCGCCCTGGATCACTCGAAACAGCAGCAGAAACACCAGCGAGGGCGCGAGCCCGCACAGGAACGACGACACCGTGAAAACGACAATGCAGCCCATGAAGAACCGCTTGCGCCCAAACACGCTTGAAGCCCAACCGCCCAGGGGCAGCACGATCGCGTTCGCCACCAGGTACGAGGTCAGCACCCAGGTGCTTTCATCGTTGCTCGCGCCCAGCGAGCCCGCGATGTACGGCAGCGCCACGTTCGCGATGGAGGTGTCGAGCACCTCCATGAAGGCGGCCAGGGCGACCGTCAGGGCGATCAGCCAAGGATTGACCTTGGGTTTCCAGCTTGCTTCGTAGTCGCCCGGCATGCACGCTCCACTCACCCTTGAATGGTGAGTAGATGCGCCGGGCAGCGGCAGGACGCGGAAGCGGCGGCTTAGGGGTTCGCCGGCGGGGCGGCCCAGTAGTCGGCTCGCGCCACCACGCGGCCCGGCACGCCGTCCTTCAGCTTGACTTGGAGCCGGTGCAGACCGGGCGTCAGCTCTTTCGGGCGGAACGACAGCAGGTAGCGGTTGCGCGCGTGGCTCGCGAGCTCGCTGAGCCGGTCCTCGAACGCCCGCTCGTTGGTAAAGCTCATCGCCTCGCCGCCGCTCATCACAGCCAGGGACTTAGCCGCGTTGGCCTTGAGCGCGTTGGCCGCGAGTACGAGCAGTGAGACCAGCGAACCGCTGCCGGGGTTCACCAGCTGGTCCAGAAACTCCGCCCGGGCCGGGGACCAGGTCAGGCTCAGGACCAGGATGTTGCTCGCCCCGATGCGCTCGGCCAGCTTTTCAGCGGACACGCGGGCGCTGCCGTGGTCGCGCGACTCGCTGAGCAGCAGGAGGATCTTGCGCCGCTCCGGCGGCCGCCGGTCCAGCAGGTCGATCGAGTACGCGGCCGCGTCGAGCAAGGCCGCCCCGCCGTCGCCGGGCTTCAACGCGTTCAGGTCCTGCTGAATGAGACCCGTGTCGCGGGTCCACGCCTCGCGGAATTCGATCTGGGAGTCGAACTCCACCAGCGTGACCTCGCCGTTGCCGTTGCCGAGAAACAAATCGAGCAGCGGGCCCATGCGGGCGAACTTCTCGAACTGGAGCGCGCTGGCCCGGCCTTTCTCGACGCACACGACAAGCGAAACGGGCGTGGTGTCCAGGTCGTCGTCGACGTGGATCGCTTGCGGCACGCCGTTGTCGGCGAGGGTGAACGCGTCCGGGCCGAGCCCGTAGACGACCTCGCCGTTCGCTGCCTCGACCAGGGTGGGTACGAGCACCAGGTTGGTCCCGACCCGTAAAGTCTCCGTGGGCTCCTGCGCGAAGGCCGGGCCCGTGGCCGCGAGCAACACCGCCGCCGCGAGCAGGTTATGCATCTTCCCGACCCTTTTCCCGCGCTTCCATCGAGGCCGTCCATCTGAGAAAGTGCACGAGCCTCCCGCGCTCCCGCCAGCAAAACCGGGCCACCTGCCGGCCGGTCAGCGTTTCCGCGTGCAGCCCGGAGTAGGTTTCGACGCGCCACCGTATATAGGGGCTGCGCCAGGGCCGGAGCCGGTGGCCGCGCGTCGCGTTCCAGACGAACCTGAGAGGAGCCAGCACCGCCCCAGTATAGGCCGGGCACCCTTATACTGGAGCCGCGGAGGCGCGCCCATCAATGGCAACCACGACACACGTCTCGTTTGAGGAGTACCTGGCAACCGCATACCGTCCGGATGTCGAGTACCTCGACGGGGAACTCCGGCCCAAGGGAGGCAAGGACACCGTGGTGCAATGGCGGCACTCCAATCTTCAACATGTCATCGGCGGTTGGTTTTATATGCACAGGAAAGAGTGGGGCATCACTGGAGGCGTCGAAGCCCGCACGCGTGTCTTCGGCCGAAACGTGCGCCTGCCGGATGTGGTCATCGACTGGAAGGGCCCCCACCCCGAGGTGCTCACGGCGCCGCCGCTCATCGTCATTGAAATCCTGTCCCCTTCCAACACGCTGCCCGAGGTCCTGAAGCGGTTCCGCGATTTCGCCGTCATGGGCGTGCCGAACATCTGGCTGGTCGAGCCGCAGAACCGGACTGGGCAGGTGTACGGGGAAGACGGACTGCTGCGGCCCGCGACACGATTCACCGTCGCGGAAACACCGGTTTACCTCGACCTCGCGACCGTTTTCGCCGAGTACGACGAAGACAACGCGTGAGTACACTGAAGGCATGATCCCCACCCTCGAATGGACCCCGGAAGGCGTCCGCTTCCTCGATCAAACCAAACTGCCGCTGGAGGAAACCTATTTCCTCGCGAAGACCTATCAGGATGTCGCCCATGCCATTACCACCATGATCGTGCGCGGCGCTCCCGCGCTCGGCGTGACCGCGGCCATGGGGGTCGCGCTCGGGGTTCTGCGGTCTGAAGCGCGCACCTTCGACGATCTACGACCCGAGTTCGAGATCATAGCGAAGACGATCGCAAGCACCCGGCCCACCGCGGTGAACCTGTTCTGGGGCATAGCGCGGATGCGCGCCTTATTCGAGAGCTTGGCGGGTTCTCCGGTCCCGGACGTTCAGGATGCCCTCGTCCGGGAGGCCCGCGTCATGTACGACGAGGACATCGCCGCCTGCAAGACCATGGGCGCGCACGGGGCTCCTCTGCTGCCGAAAACCGGCGGCATCCTGACTCACTGCAACGCGGGCGCGCTGGCCACCTGCGGCTACGGGTCCGCTCTCGGTGTCGTGCGCTCGGCGGTCGCCGGCGGCGCGCGGATTCGCGTGTATGCCGACGAAACCCGGCCCTTCCTCCAGGGGGCGCGCCTCACCGCCTGGGAGATGATGCACGACGGCATTCCCACCACGGTGTTGTGCGACAACATGGCCGCCACGCTGATGCGCCAGGGCAAGATCCAGGCCGTCATCGTCGGGGCCGACCGCATCGCGGCCAACGGCGATGTCGCCAACAAGATCGGCACCTACGGCGTCGCGATCCTGGCGAAGGAGCACGGCATTCCCTTCTACGTCGCCGCGCCCTGGTCCACTGTCGACACGGCCACCCCGGACGGCGAGCACATCGAGATCGAGCAGCGAGCCGCGAGCGAGGTGACCCACCATGGCGGCAGGCAGCAAACGCCGCACAATGTCGAGATCGAAAACCCCGCCTTCGACGTGACCCCGGCCAAGTACGTGGCCGCCATCATTACCGAGCGCGGCGTGATTCCCAAGCCTTCCCGCGAGGCCGTCGCCGCGATGGAGGGCGTGCCGCAGCCGGCGTGATCCTCCGCCGACGCGCCCTCGCCCAGCGCCGCCTCCCCCATGCGGCGCTTCTGCTGCTCTCGGCTCTGCTCGCGGCCGCGGTGATCTATTTCACCTGGCCCGGCCGCGCCGCCATCTACTGCGAGCGGCTTCCCCAGCTCACCGCGCTCGCGGCGTGCGCCGGCGCCTTTCTCGTTCTCTCCTTTCGGGGCATCGCTTCCTCTTACCGAGCCGCCGGCAAGCAAGCCCCGCGAGAAGACCGCCGCGTCGCCGCGAGCGCGGCCATCCTCGCCGCGCTGAGCTTTTTCCTCGCCGCCCGCTTCATCGCCCAGTACCGCGCCCCCTGCGCCGTCGTGCAGCAGCAGCTCGCCCCCCACCGGTCCGGCCAGGCCCCGGGCAACCCATAGCGCCTCCCTGTCAAACCCTCCTTCCTTGCTTCTGCTTTTCCCTTGCTCGCCTCGGCCAAGCGCGCTACAGTTCTCGCGAGCGGCGCACACCCCCACACAGCGCAGCCTGTACGTTCAGCCGTCCAACCTCATCCCAGGAGCGTTCCGTCATGCTGAAAGGCTTTCGCGACTTCATCCTTCGCGGCAATGTCGTCGACCTCGCGGTGGCCGTGGTCATCGGTGCCGCGTTCACCAAGATCGTCACCGCGCTGGTCGACGACTTCATCAATCCTCTGATTGCCGCCACCGTCGACAAGCCGGACTTTTCCAAGTTCGTCTTTGTCGCGCACGGCGGCGTCTTCAAATACGGCGATTTCCTGAACGCGACCATCAACTTCCTGATCGTCGCCGCCGTCATGTACTTCCTGGTGGTCGCGCCTTTGTCTAAATTGATGGTCCGGCTCCATCCGGTCATCCACGACGCGCCGACCACTCGACCCTGCCCGGAGTGCCTGAGCGAAGTGCCCCTGGCGGCGCGCCGCTGCTCCCACTGCGCCCAGCCCGTCGGGGTCGTTTAGCGCATGCAGGCGATCTTGGCACCGGGGGATTCCCGGTGTAACGTTGACGCATGACGCCCAGGGATCTGTGTCTCGCCATCGGTGTGCCCTCGCTGATCGCGATCTTCAACACAGGCATCATCGTCACGCTGCTGCTCCATTTCGTGAACAAGCTGGACGCGCGCATGGACAAGCTCGAAGGGCGGACGGACAAGATCGAGGGCAAGATCGACAGGCTTACCGAGAAAGTCTCCTCCATGTTCGAGCGGCTGGCGGCTGTGGAAGTCAGGGTGGCGCATCTGGAGCGCCCCGAGTCGCTCGATCGGGCTTAGAGCCGTATGTGGCGAGGCCGAAGCCGCGCTATCCAGGCAGTCATTTTGCATTTAGGCTGTAGCACAAGGAGCGAGCCGCCACTTGCCAGCCCGCATCGCCGTTGCCCTCGTCTGCACCGCCGCCCTCGCCCTCTCGCTCGCCGCCCTGCCGCCTGGGCAGACGCCTCTGCCGCCCGCGCCCAAACAAGTCTTCGGCTTCCATGACTTCGCCGCCGGGCAGAGCAAGTGGGACCACGACTTCCTCGCCGTGCCGGATGCTGCCCTCGCCGGGCAGCACCTCAAGACTCTCACCGCGGAGCCGCACGTCGCCGGATCGCCCGAGGACTACAAGACCGCCCGGTACGTCGCCGAGAAGTTCCGCGCCGCCGGGCTCCAAACGGAGATCACCCCCTACAAGGTTTGGCTCAACCACCCTGGCGCGCGCCGCCTCACCGCGACCGACGCCTCCGGCAAAGTCCTGATGCAGGGCCCGACCCCGGAACACGTCTCCGCCGACCCCTTTCAGGACGACCCGCGCGTCTTGCCCGGCTTCTCCTCCTCCGGCGTCTCCGGCGACGTGACCGCGCCCGTAGTCTACGCCAACTACGGCTCGCCGGCCGATTTCGCGAAGCTCGAAGCGCTCGGCATCTCCGCGAAGGGCAAGATCGTGCTCGTCCGCTACGGAACCAACTATCGCGGGGTCAAGGCCTTCGTCGCGCAGGAGCACGGCGCGGCCGCGCTGCTCATCTACTCCGACCCGGCCGACGACGGCTACACGCGCGGCGACATGTATCCCCAAGGCCCGTTCCGGCCCGACTCCGGCGTGCAGCGCGGGTCCATCCAGTACATGTTCCAGTACCCCGGCGACGTGACCACGCCGGGCATCGCCTCGACCCCGGAGCTGCCGGATGCGCGGCGCACCCCGCCCGAGAAGGCGACCAGCCAGCCTCGCATTCCGTCGCTGCCCATCTCCTACCGTGACGCGCAACCCATCCTCTCGAACCTGGCCGGCCCCGGCGCGCCTCCCGGCTTCCAGGGCGCGCTGCCTTTCCACTACCACGTCGGCGGCGGCCCCGAGGTTTCGATCCACTTGCAGGTTCAGGAGGATTACAGCTACCGCACCATCTGGGACGTGACCGGCGCCATCGACCCCGACCCCGCGAGCAAGGAGAACCCGAACTCCTGGGTCGTCGCCGGCAACCATCGCGACGCCTGGACCTACGGCGCGGTCGACCCCAACTCCGGCACCGCCGCCATGCTCGAGGCGGTGCACGGCATCGGGGCGCTGCTCAAGGAAGGCTGGAAGCCCCGGCGCAGGGTCGTCTTCGCGAGCTGGGACGCCGAGGAAGAAGGCCTGATCGGCTCGACGGAATGGGCCGAGGCGCACGACCGCCAACTTGCCGGCGCGGTGGCCTACTTCAACATGGATGTCGGCGTCTCCGGCCCGGATTTCAACGCCTCCGCCGTGCCCTCGCTCAAGGACTTCATCCGGGAGGTCGCGCGCGAGGTCCCCAGCCCGCATGCCCCAACCGTCTATGACGCCTGGCTCGCGACGCAAAAGCAGCGGAGCTCGCGCGCCGCCAACAACGGGTTTAACGAGCAGCGCCCCGGCGCGGGCACCTCCACCGACCCGGTGACCATCGGCGACCTCGGCTCCGGTTCCGACTACACGCCGTTTCTGCAGCACCTCGGCGTACCCTCGACCGACGTCGGCTCCGACGGGCCGTACGGCGTGTATCACTCGGTTTTCGACAACTACGCCTGGTTCACCAAGTTCGCCGATCCGACCTTCGTCTACGAGCAGCAGCAGGCCCGGGTCTTCGGCCTCCTGGTCCTGCACATGGCCGACGCGGACGTGCTGCCCTACGACTACCCGACCTACGCAAAGGAGATCGCCGAGTACATCGCCGCCGCGAAGACCAAGGCCGGAGACATGAGTCTCGCGCTCGACACGACGGCCGCAGCTGCCGCGGCCGGGCAGCTGCTCACCGCCGCGCAAGCCGTGCACGCCCGGCAAGCCACCGCCGGGGGCCCTGACCCGGCCCTGAACACCGCCCTCCGCGCCGCCGAAGCCGCCCTGCTCACCGAGCCCGGCCTGCCCAACCGAGCCTGGTACAAGCACTCCATCTATGCGCCGGGGACGTACACGGGCTACGCGGCGGTGGTGATCCCCGGGGTCAACGAGGCGCTCGACGCCAAGGACTCGAAACTGGCGCAGGCGCAGCTCGGGGTCGTTACACAAGCCCTGAACCGCTGCGCGGCGGTGCTCCAGGCCGCCGCGCGCTGAGATGCCCGCGATTTGACCGACCGGGTCATCCTGAGCACGGCGAACGATGACCTTAATTACGGGTAAGGCTTGCATGAGGATGGCAGCCGACTAATTTTTTCGTTCATCCGCTACCCTCGCTTTCCAACACACGTCCAAACGGCATGCCGCCCAGGGCCTCCACCACGCTCACCGAAGCCGAACACCGGCTCATGAAGCTGCTGTGGCAGCGCGGCGAATCCTCGGTCGGCGATCTGCAGGCGGCCCTGCCCGAGGGCGACGCGCTCGCCTACACCTCCGTCCTGACCACCGTGCGCATTCTCGAAGCCAAGGGCTATGTCCGCCATCGCAAGGAGGGCCGCGCGTTTCTGTATACGCCCGTCGTCCAGCAAGGCGAGGCCCAGTCTTCAGCGGTTCGCCAAACCTTGCTGCGCTTTTTCGACAACTCCCGCGAGCAGCTGCTCCTGTCCCTGCTGGGCGACGGCGAGATCGGCCGGGACGAGCTCGAGCGGCTTAAGCGGCGTATCGCGGAGGCCGAGTGAACACTCTGCCAACCGCGGAGACCCTGGCCGCGTTTGCCTTGCGCGGCGCGTGGGAGAGCGCCCTGCTTGCCGGGTTCGCGGCCGCGCTGTTCCGGTTCCTGCCGGGGCTGTCGCCGCGCGCGAGAACCGCCCTCGCGGGCACAATCTTCGCGCTCGCGGTCCTGCTTCCCTCTTTGGCTCCCGGCGCGCCGTCAACGGCACAGGCCGGACCCTCCGGCCTGCCCATTCTCGCGCTCCCGGTTTACGCGGGCACAGTGGTGTGCGGCTTGTGGGCGGCTCTTTCCACGGCCCTGCTCGTGCGGATCGCGATCGGTGCCGGTTCGCTCCTGCGCCTGCTCCACGCGGCCGAGCCCGCGCCCCTCGCGCTCGACTCCATGTACCGGGGCCTGGTGGCAGGCCGTGCAGGCCGCGCCCGTCTCCTGGTTACCGCGAACCTCCCGGCCCCGAGCGCCTGCGGCCTCCTGCGGCCGACGATTCTGCTCCCGCGCGGCTTGGTCCAAACGCTCCCGCCGGAGGAGTTGGCCGCGATTCTGCGCCACGAGGCCGCCCATCTCGACGCGGGCGACGACTGGCTCACGCTCGCCCTCGCGCTTACCCGCGCGGCTTTTCCCTTCGCGCTCGGGCTTGGCCCGCTGGAGCGCCGCATCCTGCTCGTGCGCGAGGCGGCATGCGACCGGGCCGCGCTCGCGACCGGCCTGAGCCGCAAACGTTACGCCGCCTGCCTCGCCGGGCTCGCGGAAAGCGCCCTGCGGCAGCGCGGCGCGCTCGCCCCCGGCCTGGGCGGCAGCGCGCGGTCCGGACTCGCGGCGCGGGTCGAAGCCATCCTGGCCGCCGCGCCCGCGCAGCGCGGCCCCGGCATGCTGCGCTCCGTCGCCGCAGCCGCTATGGGGTCGGCTCTGGCTTTGGGCTTGCCGGCAGCGCCTTCGCCCGTGGCGTTCACGCCGCAAGCCGCACCGCCCGAGTTCGCCGCCGCGCCCGCGCCGGTGCCCCTGCCGGCCGCGGCCCCGCTTCGCCCGGCCAGCCTCGTCCTGCCCGGTTCCGCGCGGACGGCTCCTGTTCACGCATCGTCTGCCCGGAAGCACCGCGCGGCTTCGCGCAAGCGCATTTTGCCTGCCCAGCCGGCGTTCACGCAGGTCGTCTGGACGCAGCGCATCGTTTTCCTGGTCCCCGTCGCGCAAGCCCCGGTCTGGACCCGCATCGTTTTCCTCACCCTTTAACCCAACGCCCCACCACCCTGAAAGGCATAGCCATGCAGACAATAACTAATCAATTCGTAGCAGCTCGCCGCATCCGCCTCTTCTCCGCCCTCGCCGTACCGGCCGCGCTCGGGGCGGGCCTGCTCGTCGGCGCGGGCAGCCCGCGCGTGGTGCACGCGCAGGAGAACACCCCTGCCCCGCTCACCGTGCCGAGCCCGTCCAACCTGTCCAACGCCTTCAGCAAAATCGCCGCCGAGGTCGGCCCGGCCGTGGTCAACGTCAATGTGACGATCCTGCCCAAGCCCGGCGGCACGGGCCCGGCGAACCCGCTCGACCGGCTCTTCGGCGGCGGCCAGGCTCCAGAGCAGGGCGAGCAGCGGGGCCTTGGCTCCGGCTTCATCGTCGACCCGCACGGCTACATCGTCACCAACAATCACGTGGTCGAGCACGCCGATCGCATCTACGTGAAGCTCTCGACCGACCCGGCCAACGACCAGGGCCACCGCGCCACGCTGGTCGGCACGGACCCGGAGACCGACCTCGCCGTGATCAAGATCGACGCGCCCAAGCCGCTGCCGACCGTGAAGCTCGGCAACTCCGAATCGGCCGCGGTCGGTGATTGGGTCGAGGCCATCGGCTCGCCCTTCGACCTGTCGCAAACCGTCACGACCGGCATCGTTTCGGCCAAAAACCGCTCCATCGGGGGCCCGATCGGCGGCCAGTTCAAGCACTATCTCCAGACCGACGCTGCCATCAACCTCGGCAACTCCGGAGGGCCGCTGCTCGACATAGCGGGCGAGGTGGTCGGCGTCAACACCGCCATCGCTTCCGAATCCGGCGGCTCCGCGGGCATCGGCTTCGCGATCCCCTCCAATACCCTCGCCGAGGTCTACAACCAGCTCACCGGCCCCGCGCACAAGGTCGTCCGCGGCTCGCTCGGCATCGGCTTCCAGGCTTCGATCTCGCCCGCCGTGGCCAAGCTGTACCATGCCGATTCGGGCGTGCTCGTGGGCACGGTGACGCCGGGCAAACCCGCCGACCGGGCCGGGCTGCGTCCCAACGACGTCATCACCAGCATCGACGGCAAGCCGATGAAGAACGGCGAAGCGTTGGTCGCCGACATCTCCGAGCGCCGGCCCGGCACCACGGTACGGCTCGGCTACCTGCGCGACGGCCGCCCGGCGACCGCGACTTGCTCGATCGGTGACCGCGCCGAGCTGACGGAGGTCGCCGCGAACGAACCCGGCGCGAACGCCAACCCGGCGAAGGCGAAGCTAGGCCTGGCCGTCTCCGACCTGCCATCCGATGCCCCGCAGAACGTCCACGGCGTGTTGGTCGAAGCCGTCCAGCCCGGCTCCTTCGCCGACGAGCTCAGCCCTCAGATCGTCCCGGGGCTCGTCATCGAGGAGATCAACCGCAAGCCGGTCGCGAACAAGCGCGAGTTCGACGCGATCGTCGCCGGCCTGCGCGCGGGAGATTCGGTGGTGCTGGAGGTCGCCTCCCCGAACGGCGGCCAGACCGCGCTCACCGGCGGGACTATTTCCTAAGCAAGGAGCCCTCCCTGCGCAGGGAGGGCCCTCTCAACCTACAACTGCGGGAAGTACCGGCAGATCACCGGCTCCAGGTCGAAGATCGACGGCGAGTCGAGCGTGATGCCCAGCAGCACTACGTTCCGGTTGTCAGGCAGCGTGATGCTCGCGACGGGTTTGCTGAACGGCAGCGGCAGCGTGTACTGGTACACATTGAAGGCCTGCGCGTCCTCCGACCCGTCGTTGTAATCCCGGTAGGCCGTGCGGATCGCGATCGACTCGTTGGCGTAGTTGCCCAGTGTCGACCAGTCGGAGAAGCTCTGGGTAAAGCGCTGTGAGGACCCGTCGCGGTAGTGGATGACGATCGGCTGGTCCGTCTGATCGCCCTGCACGCCCGTGCCCAGCAGCTTGAGGCCGGTGAAGTAGCCGAACGGCAGCGGAATCGTCTGGCCCGCGCCGTAAACCACGTTGGGCGTGTTGGCCGCCGCGAGGTTGAACCGTGTATTCCCCACCGTCACCTGCTCCGGCGTCTGGTCCTGGAGCAGATTGCCGGAGTAGGCCGCCCCGCCCGCGTCCGCGCCGCCGCTGCCGTCGAACTGCGTGCCGTCGGTATAGATGCCGGTCGCGTTGTAGGCCTTCGCCAGATCGACCTGCGCACCGAAGTTCTGCACGTTGAGGGTCGCCGCCAGCAGGACCACGCTGCGGTTGGTGGGCAGGGTCAGGCTCGCGACCTGTTTGGACGGGTCGAGCCGCAGCGTGTACCCGTAAGCGTTAAACTGCCTGGTATCCTTGGTCCCGCCCGCGCGAAGCCTGTACGGCAGCGCGACCGCTTCGCCCTCGTTCACGTTCTCGCCCGGGGAGAACCAGTCGGAGAAGCTTTGCGTGTAGATCTGCGTCGTGCCGTCGGTGTAGGTGATCTTCAGCGTTTCCCCTTGCTGCACGCCGTTGAAAGCGGTGCCGAGCAGGGTAAGCGCGTCGTAGTTGCCGTGGTGCAGCGGGATGGTTTGCCCGGCCGCGGCCACGCCGTTGGGCGCATTGGCCGCGCCGAACCGGTAGCGGACGCCGTTGAGCACGCGCCCGGTCCCCAGAAGGTTCGAGGAGAAGGCGTACCCCGAGCCGTCCAGGCCGCCGTCGGTAAAGGTGCTGCCGTCGGTCCGCAGCGCGGTCACGTTGTAGAGCGGGGCGAGGTCGACGAACTCACCCAACCCGCACTCGCCGGCCGCCGCGTTCACCGCGACCGTGAGCGAAGGCACCGTGCGCACCGTCGAGCTTGAAGTCCCGGTCACGTTGAGCGACCGTCCCGGCGTGGTGGGCGCGAGAGGCCCGGCGGACAAGGTCAGGGTGCTGGCCGTGCCAGTTCGTTGCGGCGCGAAGCTCGCCGCAACCCCCGGCGGCGTCGCGCCCAGCGCCAGCGCGACCGCTTGGTCGAAGCCGTTGAGCGCGGACACGGTCAAGAGATCCGTTGCGCTGCCCTGCTGGTTCAGGTACACGGTCGCCGGTAGCGCCCCGAGGGCGAAGTCCGGGAGTTGCAGCCGCAGATACGCGGTGTGCGTCAAACCCCCGCCTGTCCCGGTAATCGCGACGAGGTAGCTGCCGCCCGGCGTTGCTCCGGTGGTTGTGAGCTCCACGGTCGTCTGCCGGGCCCCGTGCAGGGTCGTGCTGCCGAGCGCGACCGCTACGCCCGCCGGTGCGCCCAGCACCACAGGCTGCAGCGCCACCGGCCCGTTGAACCCGTTGGTCGAGCCGAGCGTCACGGAAGCCGTCGCGCTGCCGCCGGGAATTAAGTTCACCACACCCGGCGCGGCCGTCAAGGTGAAGTTGGGCGCGCTCGCGATCGCCCCCGGCGGCGCGAACGCATCCAGAAACGCCTGCCCGTTCGGCGAACCCCAACCGCTGGTGAGGTCGTAGCCCGGCACCGCCTGGAACAAGTTGGGGCTCGCCGCGTTGAAGTTGTTGCCGGCGACGATGTCGTGAAACGTGGCTGCATACGCCGGGGTTTGCCCCAGCCTGTATACCAGCGAGTTGAGGAACCCGACCGGACGCCCATCGGCCTGCTCGTTCAACAGCGACAGGTACCCTGCCCAGCGCGGCGCGGCCAGCGACGTCCCGCCGATGCCGTTTTGGCAGCCCCCGTTGGCGCAGAAGAAGTTGTCGGTGTTGGCTTCCATGGCCACGTCCGGCACGTTGCGGTACGACGGGCTGCCTGCGTTCGAGCGGTTGATGACCGCGGTCTGGTAGCTCGGGATCGGCACCTGCGCGTTCCAACCGCCGCCCGAGCCGATCCACGCCGTCTCAGCCTGCCACGGCCCGCCCGCGCCCGCCGTCACCAGATCGGTCCCGCCCACGTCGGTCACGTTGGGGCTGTTGCCGGGATAGCCGCCGGTACCCGGGAAGGCCCCTCCGTCGCCCGAGGCGATGAACAGGTTCTGCCCCTGCGCCTGCATCTGGAGGAACACCTGCTCATACCCTGGCTGCGTCGCCGGCGTCCCTCCGAACCCGAACGAAAGGCTCAGCTGCTTGGCGATGTTGTCGCTCGCCGCCTGCGCGAAAATCCCGAGTCCATCCGCATTGCCGTACACCTCGTACACGATCAGCCCGGAGAGCGCCGGTGCCATCGAAATCGCCTGCTGGATGTCGATGACCTCCTCGCCGTCATCGCAGCCGCCCGTCGCCGGCGTGCCCGAGCATACCCCGTCTACCCCGCCCACCAGCACGTTGTAGATCGGCACCTTCAGCGGCTGCTTGATGGTGCTGAAGTAGCTCGTCACATCCGACAGGTTGTAGGGGCCGAACTCCAGCAGCCCTACCGTCTGCCCCTTGCCCGCGAGCGCGGACGAGCCTACATAGGCCGCCCGGATGTCCGAGCCCAGAAACTGCCCGCTTTGCCCCGAGCCGGTCGTTGCTTGCGTCACGTTCGCGTGCGCCAGCATGGGGTGCGGCAGCACCCGGTCGCTCAACCCGCTTACGCTCAGGATCGGCATCCCGGCCGGAACCGTCGGCTCCACGTCCGGGGCGCGGTACATGCGCGTTTGGCCGGCAATCTGATGCTGTCCCATGGTCACGGCGAACGCCTTGTTCACCGCCGCCGGGCTCCCGCTCACGCTCACGTACACGCGGCTTGCGAAGGTCCTGTCGACTGTGAAGCCCTGAGCCCGCGCATACGCGAGCACCTTGGCGTAGTCGGCCTCGGTGGGCGAGTAGCGTGCCGCGAACTCGGCGGAGGAGAGGAACTGTCGGTAGCGCGGGCTGGCCGGGTCCCTCTGATCGCGGATCAGCTGCTCGAGCTCCGCGCGGTCGCGCAGGGGCAGCGAGAGCCCGAAGCGGAGCGTCTGCGCGGGATCCACCGGGGCCATGGCAGGCTCGGCGGCGGGCGCGGCTGCGGCGGTAGGCAGCGCGCGGCGGCCAGGCTCCTGCGCCAGGGCGGGGATTGCGGGCAGGAACAGAAGGGGGAGAAGGACGGACTGCGTGCGCATGGACGCTCCTTAGGCTTGACAGCTTGAAACTCGCCCTGAGAATGATCAGGAAACATTACCCTGAATGTATGGATTTTGAACAAACTTTTTTCACGCGTTCCGTCGGGCTGGAGAATGGCGCGTTGCCGATGCGTTCGGGTAGTCTCGGTCGCATGACCCTCCGCGCCCTGTTCGCGCTCATGCTGTTTGCCGCGACGGCGCGCGGGCAGACCCACTTGACGGTCGCCACGGTCAACAACGCCGACATGCTCACCATGCAGACGCTTTCGAAAGGGTGGGAGCGCGCCCACCCCGGCGTGGTGCTGGACTGGGTGGTGCTTGAGGAAAAGATCCTGCGCGAGAAGGCCACCACCGACGTCGCCGCGCACGGCGGCCAGTATGACGTGGTGACGATCGGCCCGCTCGAGGCCCCGATCTGGGGTCGGCGCGGGTGGCTTTTGCCGCTCGACGCCCGGCTCTCCCCCGCGTACGACGAGGCGGACCTGCTCGCGCCGATTCGCGCCGCCGCGTCCTTCGGCGGACGGCTGTACGCGCTGCCTTTCTACGGCGAAAGCTCACTGACCTACTACCGCAAGGACCTGTTCGCGCGGGCCGGGCTCGCGATGCCCGCGCAGCCCACCTACGCCGACATCGCCGGCTTCGCCAAGCGCCTGAACGACCCGGCCCATGACACCTACGGCATCTGCCTGCGCGGCAAACCCGGCTGGGGCGAGAACATGGCCTACCTGGGCACGCTCGTCAACACATACGGCGGCCGCTGGTTCGACGAGCGATGGCGTCCGCAGCTGGACTCGCCGGAGTGGGGCAAAGCCGTCCACTTTTACGTGGACCTGCTGCGGAACTACGGGCCGCCCGGCGCGAGCTCCAACGGCTTCAACGAGTCGCTCACGCTGTTCGAGAACGGCCGCTGCGCCATGTGGATCGACGCGACCGTCGCGGCCGGCACACTCGCCTCGAAGGAATCGAAAGTGGCGGACGCGGTCGGCTTCGCGCCCGCTCCGGTCGCGGCGACCCCACGCGGGGCGCAGTGGCTCTGGTTCTGGGGCTTGGCCGTGCCTGCTTCGTCGACGCACCCCAGCGAGGCGGTCGCGTTCATCGAGTGGGCGACTTCGCGTGAGTACGCGAACCTGGTCGCCGAGAAAGACGGCTGGGCCGCCGCCCCGCCCGGCACCCGCGCCAGCACCTATGCCAACCCACGCTACCGGGCCGCCGCGCCCTTCGCGGAGCTGACCGCGCGGGCTATCGCGCAGGCCGACCCGCTCCACCCAACGCTCAGGCCCGTGCCCTACACGGGTGTTCAGCTGGTCACGATTCCGTCCTTCCCGGCAATCGGCAACCAGGTGGGGCAGCTCATCGCGGCCGCCCTGGTCGGGGATCTCTCGGTGGACGAAGCGCTCCGGCAGGCGCAGGCCGTGACCGCGCGGATCCAAGCTCGCAACGGCGCTCGCAACGGCGAGGCTCGACCATGACCCGCCAATCCTGGCTCAAGACCCCCGCCGTCGCCGCGCTCGCGTTGTGGTCGTTCGTGCCGCTGGCGATGACGGTGTGGTTCTCCTTCCGCCGCTACAACCTGCTCCAGCCGGACCGCACGGGCTTCGACGGCCTCCGCAACTACCGCTACCTGCTGGGCGACCCCAGCCTGCTCCACGCCATCGCGAACACCGTGCTGCTGGTCGCCTCGGTCCTGGTCCTTACCATCGCCTTCGGCACGCTGCTCGCGCTGTTGTTCAACCGCGAGTTTCCCGGGCGCGGCATCGCGCGGGTGCTCGCGCTGGCACCGTTCTTCGTCATGCCCACCGTCTCCGCGCTGGTGTGGAAGAACATGATGCTGCACCCGGACTACGGCCTGCTCGCTTCCCTCTTTCGTGCGTTCGGCCTCAAGCCGGTCGACTGGTTCGCCGTCGCGCCCTTGTTTTCGCTCATCGTCATCCTGTCCTGGCAGTGGCTGCCCTTCGCGATGCTTACCCTGCTCACGGCCGTGCAATCGCTCGACAGCGAGCTCCAGGAGGCGGCCCGCATGGACGGCGCGGGCCCCCTCGCGATGTTCCGGTCCATCATCTGGCCCCACCTGTCGCGGGCCGTCGCCGCTACTGTCATGATCGAGAGCATCTTCCTGCTCGGCATCTTCGCTGAAATCTACGTCACCACCTCCGGAGGCCCGGGCTTCGCCTCCACCAACCTGGCCTTCCTCATCTACCGCTATGCGCTGCTCGAGTACGACATCGGCGGCGCGGCCGTCGCGGGGCTGCTCGCCATCGTGGTGGCGAACGCGCTGGCCTGGCTGCTCATGCGGTCCGCCGCGCGGGGACTGGACGCATGAAAATCGCGACCGCGCTCGCGGGCTGGGCGGCCGCGCTGCTGCTCTTCTTTCCCATCTTCTGGCTCCTGCTCACCGGCTTCAAGACGGAGCCCGAAGCGATCGCCCGCGTCCCGCACCTGTTCTTCACCCCCACGCTCGCCAACTACGCCGCCGTGACCGCGCGCGCCAACTACCTGCTGTTCGCGTGGAACAGCGTCGCCGTCGCCTTCGGCTCGACCCTGCTCGCCCTCGCCCTTGCTGTTCCCTGTGCTTACGCCATGGCGTTCTACCCGGCCAGGCGCACCCGCGACGTCCTGCTCTGGATGCTCTCGACCAAGATGCTGCCCGGCGCGGGCGTGCTGGTGCCCGTGTACCTGCTCTTCCGCGAGGCCGGCCTGCTCGACACGCGCACCGGCCTGCTGCTCGTCGATGCGCTGTCGAACCTGCCGATCGTGGTCTGGATGCTGTTCACCTTCTTCAAGGAGGTGCCTCGCGAGGTGCTCGAGGCCGCGCGCATGGACGGCGCGGGCCCGGCGCGCGAGGTGTGGAACCTCTTGCTGCCGCTCGCGCTGCCCGGCGTGGTTTCGACCAGCCTGCTCGCGGTGATTCTCACCTGGAACGAAGCCTTCTGGTCGCTGACCCTGACCGCGTCCAAGGCCGCGCCGCTGACCGCGTTCATCGCCGGCTTTTCGTCGCCGGAAGGGCTGTTCTACGCGAAGCTGTCGACAGCCTCCACCATGGCCATCGCACCCATCCTCGCGCTGGGTTGGCTCAGCCAGCGGCAGCTGGTGCGCGGGCTTACCTTTGGAGCGGTCAAATAATCCATGGCGACCATCGAGCTGCGCGGTATCACGAAAAGCTTTAACGGGACCGAAATCATCAAGGGCGTCGACCTGACGCTCCATGACCGCGAGTTGACCGTGTTCGTGGGCCCCTCGGGATGCGGCAAATCCACGCTGCTGCGGCTCATCGCGGGCCTCGAGGAGATCAGCTCCGGCGAGCTGCTGCTCGACGGCCGCCGCATCAACGACGTGCCCCCGGCCAAACGCGACCTCGCGCTTGTCTTCCAGAGCTACGCGCTCTACCCGCACATGACGGTAGCCGAAAACATGAGCTTCGCGCTCAAGCTGGCCGGTGTCTCGAAGGCCGAGCGCGACCGCAAAGTGGCCGAAGCCGCCCGCATCCTGACGCTCGAAGATCTGCTCGAACGCCGCCCCAAGGATCTCTCCGGCGGGCAGCGGCAACGCGTCGCGATCGGACGGGCGATCGTGCGCAGCCCCAAGGTCTTCCTCTTCGACGAGCCGCTGTCGAATCTCGATGCCGCCCTGCGGGTCCGCATGCGGCTTGAGCTCTCGAAGCTGCATCGCGACCTCCGGGCGACCATGGTTTACGTGACGCACGACCAAGTGGAAGCGATGACCATGGCCGACCGCATCGTCGTCCTGCGCGCCGGGAGGGTGGAGCAGGTGGGTTCGCCCATGGAGCTGTACCGCCGCCCGGCCAACCGGTTCGTCGCGGGCTTCCTGGGCTCGCCGCGTATGAACTTTCTGAAGCATGGCGAGGACGGGACGCTCGGCATCCGACCCGAACACATCACCCTCGCGGCTGCGGGCGGGGTCGGGGCGAAGGTCGAAGTCGTCGAGCACCTGGGCAGCGAGAGCTTCCTTTACCTGACCACCGAGGCCGGCGAGCCGCTGACCGTCAAAACCGGGGCCGACATCGAAGCCCAGCCAGGCGACCGCGTCCATGCCGTCTTCGACCCACGCCACCTGCACTTTTTCGCCGCCGACGGCCTGGCCGTTCCCGGAGCCTCCAATGCTTGATTTGAACGCCACGACTCTCCCCAACCTGCCCGAGGCCGTCCGCAAGCCCCGTTACAACCGCGCGGACCTCCGCGAGCACACCGTGCACCTCGGCGTCGGCGGCTTCCATCGCGCGCACCAGGCTTTGTACCTTGACGACCTGCTCGCGCTCCCGGACACGGAGCGCTGGGCCGAGTGCGGGCTCGGCGTGCTGCCGGCGGACGCGCGCATGCGGGACGCGCTCGGGGCCCAGGATGGGCTGTACACGCTGGTCGAGCGCAGCGAGGGCAGCTACGATGCGCGCGTGATCGGCTCGTTGACCAGTTTCCTGCTGGCACCGGGAGCTATGGAAACCGCAGTTGAAAAACTGGCTCACCCCGACACCCGCATCGTCTCACTGACGATCACGGAGGGCGGCTACTTCATCGACGAGGCTACCGGGGCCTTCCTCGCCGGCGACCCGCGCATCACCGCCGACCTGGCCGACCCAACAGCCCCACAAACCTCGCTCGGCTTGCTCGCCGAGGCGCTCGACCGCCGCCGCACACGCGAGCTGGCGCCGTTCACGGTCATGTCCTGCGACAACCTCCAAGGCAACGGCCATGTGACCGAGCGTGTGCTCACCGGCTATGCGGAACTTCGGTCTCCTGCCCTGGCCCGATGGATTCGCGACCACGTCGCCTTCCCCAACAGCATGGTCGACCGCATCACGCCCGCGACCACCGAGGCCGACATCGACCAGCTCAGCACGGTCCATGGCTACCGCGACCGCTGGCCGGTCGTTACCGAGCCGTTCAAGCAATGGGTCATCGAGGACCGCTTTTGCGCGGGCCGCCCGCGATGGGAGAGGGTCGGCGCGGAGTTTACCGCCGATGTCGCCCCGTACGAGATCATGAAAATGCGACTCCTGAACGGCTCGCACCTCGCCATGGCCTACTTGGGCGCGCTGCGCGGGTTTACCTACGTGCACGAGCTGATGGCCGACCCGCTGCTCCTGCGGTTTACGGAGCGCTTCATGGAGGAGGTCACCCCGGTGGTGCCGCGCATTCCGGGCGTGGACGTGGCCGCCTACAAGCGCACGCTGGCGGAGCGGTTCTCGAACCCCACGATCAACGACCAGGTCACGCGCATCGCGTCCGAAGGCTCGGCGAAAATCCCCAAATGGCTGCTGCCCTCGATCGCCGAACTGCTGGCGCAAGGCCGGTCCGCGAAGCTCGCCTGCTTCGTCCTGGCGAGCTGGATCCACTACCTGGCCCGCGGCACCGACGAGGCTGGGCAGCCGCTCGAGATCCTCGACGCGCGCCGGGGTGAGCTGCGCCCGCTGGCCGCAGCCGGCTCAGGCCCGTTCCTCGCCCAACGTTCCCTCTTCGGTGAAGCCCTGCCCGCCAACCCCGCCTTCACGGGGGCCGTCGAGCAGGCCTTGCTCGCCATGGAGGCAAACGGCGCGGCAGCTTCCATGGAAGCCGCCCTCGCCTGAGCGGTGTGCGATTTGCAATGAAGAATACGAGGTCACCCTGAGCGCAGCGAAGGATCTGCTTTTTATCGGTTTGAAGACTCGCCTTAGTCGCCCGTCCGCACGCCGAAGATCCGCAGCGCCGCCAGGAAGATATTCAGCCCGTCGAGGAAGATCGACAACGCCAGCTCGACCGCCGTCGCTCCGCCGCCGCCGGCCCGCACCCGCGCGAAATCGCCGACCGTGAGGAGCGCGAAGACGCCCAGAATCAACCAGGAGACCGTGGTGGGTTGCACGAAGTGGAAAAACATAGTTGCGATCGACATCACGATCACGCCGATAAGCAGGAAGAAGCCGATCGACTGCACCTTGCGGTAGTCGACCGAGACCGCGTAGGCGACGGTGCCCAGCATCGCCAGGCCGACCGCCGTGGTCAGCGCCGCTGTCTCGATCAGCTGCGAGCCGCCGTGCCGCAGGTAGTGCTGGATCGTCGGTCCCAGGCCCACGCCCTCGAAGAAGGCGAACGCGTACATGAGCGTGACCTGCCGCGCCGGGTTGGCGCGCACTGCCTGAATCGCGAACAGCGTACCGAAGTTGAGCAGCATGACCAGAAACGCGATGCCCGGCGGGATAGACAGCGAGACATAACTGCCGGCCGCCGTGAGCGCGAACGCCACGCTGACGATGCCCAGGACCTTGCTCAGCAGACGGGAGCTCGTCTCCGTCTGCCCGATCAGCTGACCGCCGTTCAGAACCCCGTACCCGTTCCCCTGAGAGCCCAAGAAACTGCCATTCTGTCGCATAGCTTTATTGTAGGCCCGTCCTGCTCACGCATCTCAAACCGAAGTCACCCATGCCCCTCACCCTCGAAGAGCAATTCGGCGCCATCGACATTTACGTTTTCGACCAGATCCTGCGCGGCAATATCGCGCCCGGCATGCGCGTGCTGGACGCGGGCTGCGGGTACGGGCGCAACCTCGTCTACTTGTTGCGCGCGGGCTGCGAAGTATTCGCGCTGGACGCCGACCCCGAGGCGGTCGAGCACGTCCGCGGGCTTGCGGACGCGCTCGGGACGGGGCTGCCCGCGGGCAACTTCCAGGCCGGGCTCATTGAGCGAATGCCTTTTCCCGACGGGCTCGCCCGGGTGGTCCTCGCGAACTCCGTGCTGCACTTCGCGCGGGATGCCCGGCACTTCCGCGCGATGCTCGCGGAGCTTTGGCGGGTGCTCGCGCCCGGCGGCCTCTTGTTCTGCAGGCTGGGCTCGCGCATCGGCATGGACTTCCCGGCGCTCGGCGGCGGCTTGTTCCGCATCGGCGACGGGTCCGCGTGGTTCCTGGTCGACGAGGCCATGCTGCTTGCGCTGACCGACGAACTTGACGCCGTGCTCGTCGACCCGCTCAAGACCACCGTGGTGCAGGATTACCGCTGCATGACCACCTGGGTGCTCCGCAAGCGCCGCTGATGCGGTTTTCCCGCTGCCGTGAGACGCGGAAAGTTTCTCGGTGTGGCTTTTCCCGCCGGAAAAGCCACGTTTACGGCTGCCCTTCCCTCGACACCTTCGGAAAAACCGCTGACTTCTACTTCGGCCCGTCCTCCTGCTCCACCTCGCGGCCTTCGCCGGAGAGCGGCCAGGTCCGGTTGATGGGCTGCTCCTGCTCGCGGACCGGCTTGGCCACTGTATCTACCTTCAGGTTTTCGAGCACATGCACGCCCAGCTTGCCCGCGAGCGCCAGGTCGGTGTCGCCGTCGCCGTCCAGGTCCGTCGCGACGATCTGCGTTCCGATCCCGGCGGTTCCGTTTTCCGAGAGCGCGATGCGGGTCCACACCGGGTCGGCCGTCGGATCGGCAATCGCCATGGCCTTCCCGTCACTCACGCCCAGCTTTTTCGATGAAGCAGCCTGGAGCTCCGTCGGCCCCGGCAGGCGGTAGGCGTACACCACCACGGGGTCATACGAGCCGGGGTCGCCGCCGTTGTGCCCCCGGTAGCGCTTGCCGGTCACCAGCTCCGGCGTGCCGTCGCCGTCCAGGTCCACCAGGGCCAGCGCGTGCGACTGCGAAAACGATTCGTCGATCGTGTGCCGAATCCATTGCGGCGCGGTCGTGGAACCCGCCTGCTCCAGCCAGTACAGCCCATAGCCGTGGCCCTGCCCGTAGATCAGGTCCAGCTTGCCGTCATGGTTCACGTCGTAGCCAAGGATGGGGAAGCCCGCGTCACCCAGCCGCCAGTCCCCGTGCCACTGCCACTTGTCGGCCTTGGCATCGATCTGCCCGAACCAGCCGTACGGCGTCAGGATGTCCGGCTTGCCGTCGCCGTCGATGTCCGCGACTCCGATACCATGGCCGTCCTGCTCGCGCCCGCCCACGTGGTGCACCGCCGGGGTTTTGCCCGCGAACGAGACCCACAGCACGCCGGAGTGGTTGTAGTGGGCCAGCGCGACATCCGGTTTGCCGTCCCCATCGATATCCGCGAATGCCCCGCCCTCGGTGTCGAAGCTGTCGGCGATCTTCTGCCCCTGCCACATGGTTCCGGCCCTGGTCGCGGCCGGGCCGGGGTTCCGGAACCACATCAAGCCATTCGTGATCCAGCCGGCAGTCACCACGTCGGGCAGCCCGTCATGGTCCACATCGACGATCCACTCGCCGCAGTCCGAGACGAACTCGCCGTGGATGCCCACCGTGCGGAACTGGTGCTGCTTCCACTCGCCCCCGGCCGGGCCGGGGTTCGCGTACCAGTACGCCCCGCTCAGGAGGTCCGCGCGGCCGTCGCCGTCCATGTCCAGCAAGGAGATGCCTTCGGCATGGTCGGTGCCCAATCGATGGGTCAGAAAAGCGATCCGCGGCGCGCCGCCCGGCCCGGGACCGGGGGTCGGCTTTCGGACCTCGGTCGCGTGTTCGGGGTCTTGCACCGGAGCGACGAGCGGAAGGGCGAGCAGGCAGGCGAGAGCCAGGGATAGCTTCACGAGGTTTTCTCCACGACTTTCATCGCCTGGGGATCCCAACCGATGATCGCGTCCTTTTGCATGCTCAGATTGCAGAGCAGGGCCGCCCCGGCCGCGCGGAAGCCGAAGGTCGCGTCCTCGACCGGCTGCTTGCGGCTGCGGACACTCGCGAAGAAGTTCCGGAAATGGTCGTACGAGTCCGAGTAACCCTTGGGCGCGACGAAGGTCTGCACCTGCTCGGACGGCGGCCCTTCCGCGTGCTTGGCCGGGTACTTCTCGCGGTAGGCGGCCATGGTCTCCTTCTGCATGGCGTCGGCGAAGGTTGCAACGCCGATACCCGGCTCGGTCTCGCGCGGGGTCCGCGTCACGGAAACGCTCTGCGTCTGGCCGTTGATCTCCATCAGCCCCTCGGAGCCGGTGAACAGGAAGCCCTCGCCCTCCGCGCCCCCGTCGACGAAGTTGACGCGCAGGCTCAGGTTGAAGCCTTCCGGGTAGTCGACCAGCCCCAGCAGCACGTCGGGTGCGTCGCGGCCGTCCTTCCAAAAGCGCAGCCCGCCGGTGGCCATGGCGCGCGTGGGCCCCAGCGCCCCGGTGATGAAGTGCGTGCCGCTGAACAGGTGCACGAACAGGTCGCCCGCGACGCCGGAGCCGTAGTCGCTCCACTTGCGCCACTGGAAAAACCGCTCGGCACTCCAGGGTATGTGCGGCGCGCTGCCTTCGAAGCGCTCCCAATCGCAGGTTTGCGTCGAAGCGTCGAGCGGCACGGTGTAGTTCCACGCGCCCTGCGCGGAGTTGCGGTCCCAGTAGGCGGAGACCATGTTGAGCTTACCGATCGCGCCCTGGGCCAGCAGCTCCTTGGCCTTGGCGTACACGATGGAGCTGACCCGCTGCGAGCCGATCTGGCAGATGCGCTTGGACGACTGCGCCGCCTCGATGATCGCCGGCCCGTCCGGGTAGACGTGGATCATCGGCTTCTCGAGGTACACGTCCTTGCCCGCCTGCATCGCATCGACCGCAGCCTGCTTGTGCCAGTGGTCCGGCGTCGCGATCAGCACCGCGTCCACGTCCTTGCGCGCCAGAATCTCGCGGTAATCGCGCGTGGTGAAGACGTCCTGCCCGTACAGCTCCTTGATGTGGGTCAAACGGCCGTCGTAGCAGTCGGCCGCGGCCACCAGCTTGACGCCCGGCACCTGCACGGCGAAGGAGGTGTCGTGCTGGCCCTGGATGCCCGCGCCGATCAGCGCGAGCTGAATGTCGTCATTCCTGGAGCGCTTCTGGGCAAACAAGGGCTCAAAGGAAGCGGCAGCCGCGGTCAGCGCGGCCGTTTGTAGAAAGGTTCTCCGGTCAGGCATCGTGTGTAAAATCTCCCCGCCCATTCAACCACGGGGAAGGGAGAGAACGCCATAGATTGTGAGGATTTGGCTCCGCAGGTAGGACTCGAACCTACAACATTTCGGTTAACAGCCGAATGCTCTGCCATTGAGCTACTGCGGAACGCTGGAGACCCGGCGGGATGGAGCGAAACAGCCCGGCTAAGCTGTTTTATCAAACCTGCCCCCGCGCGTCAAAACGGCGTCAGCTCACGCGCCCGCGCTGGGCAAGAATCGCCTCCGCCGCGCGCCGGCCCGAAACCAGCGCGCCCTGGAGCGAGGGCTGCTCCCGCGCGTCCGAGCACACGTACACATTGTCGGTCACGCGGGTCGAACTCGCCTCCCACTGAGTCGTCCGCGTCAGGGGCAGCGCGAACTCGAGCGGGTACGCCCCTACCGGCCGCCATGTCTTGACCTGCTCGGCCCCGAACCACCGTTCCGCATGCTCCCGCACCTCGCGGTCCAACGACTCCATGCCCGAATCCGTCCCGGGCGCGACGCCCACCACGGCCGCGGCGATCAGCTCCTGCCCTTGCGGGGCGTACCGGCGAGAAACCTGGCTCATGACCGCCAGGTTGTTGATGGGGCCGCCGTCCGGGCCTTCGCCGTTGAGGGCCAGGATCGGCCCCTCGATCGGGGTTTTCGGCGCGGCATAGTACAGGGTGGTGGTCTTGTTCCAGGCGCGCTCCGTGCGTACGCGGCCGTTCGGCAGGAGATCGGCCAGCAGCGGCCGCAGGGCATGCTCGGCCACCGCGAAGACCAGCTGCTTGGCCTCGATCTCGCTGCCGCCCGCCGTCCTGACCAGGAAGCGCTGCTGCCGGCGCGTCACGCTCGCGACCGGGGTGTCCAGCTCCAGGGTGCCGGGCGCGAGCTTCGCGGCCATCTGCTGCGGGATGCGCTCGATGCCCTCGGCCGGCACCACCGCGAGGCCCTCGGCGAACATCCGGAACAGGAACTCGAAGTAATGCGCGGAAGTTTGGAGTTCGTTCTCGAGAAAGACCCCGCCGAAAAACGAGGCGAAAAACCGATCGATCATCTTCGCGGAGAAGCCGAATCGCCGCAAAAACGCGTGGGTCGAGGTGTCCGGTCCCGCGAACAACGCCTCCGGCCCGCCCCGCGCCACCTTGGCCCGCAACTTCAGCACCCGCAGCTTGTCCCCGAAGGTCACCACGTCGTCGAAGGTAAACTTGGCGGCGTTCAACGGTTCGTTGCGCGGGTCGATGAAACGGTGAAACTTGCCCCCGAACCAGACGAGAGCCCCCGGCTTGAACCGCCGCAGCTTGAGCGCTCGATAGTTGAGCACCGCCTTGGTTTCGGGGTAGGCGGGCAGCAGGATCTGAAAGCCCCGGTCGAGCCGGAAACCGTCGACCATGTCCGTGCGCACGCGGCCGCCCGGGGCGTCGCTCGCCTCCAGCAGCAGCGTTTCGAACCCCGCTTTTTGCAGCAGCTCCGCGCAGCGCAGCCCGGCCAGGCCCGCGCCCACGATGACGATATCCTTCTCCACTCGCATCCCTCGGACATTAGGATGCCACGCCGCAAGCAGGCCTCATTCCACTCCGGATCGAAGCCCCACGCTCGACGCGGCTTTTTCGTCAAGAAAAGCCGCAAGCCGCCACGCCGGGTAAAGCCGCCTAAAGGAGGACTGCTTCAGTATTTCGCTTCGCCCAGCTCCCGCACGCACTGCCCGGCCCGCTCGCGCAGGGCGATGCGCTCGCTCGCCGGCTTGCGGTGCAGGGTGGTGTACTGCATGCGCATCCGCGCGTTGCGGCCCAGCAGCTCCTCGTGCTTTTCCAGAAACGTCCAGTAGAGCGCGGTAAACGGGCAGGAGTCCGGGCCGGTCGCGAGCTTAGGGTTGTACCGGCACCCTCCGCAGTAGTCGCTCATCTTGTTGATGTACGCGGCCCCGCTCACGTAGGGTTTGGTCGCGGTCAGCCCGCCGTCCGCGAACGTCGCCATGCCGAGCACGTTCGGCTCCACCACCCAGTCGTAGGCGTCGATGTAGCCGATCCAGAACCAGTCCGTCAGCTCGCGCGGGGAGTAGCCCGCGAGCACGGCGAAGTTCGACAGGACCATGAGCCGCGTGATGTGGTGCGACCAGCCTTCATCGACCACCTGCTTCACGACCGTGTCGAGGCAGTTGAGCCCCGAAGGTACGCCCCAGTAGGCGGCGGGCAGGGGCAGGTTCGCGCCCAGGGCCGAAGGCCGCGCGCCCTCCTCCTTCTCCGGGGCCGCGACCGGCGGGCCCATGTTTTCTTCCTCGCGGCGCTTCCTTGCAGACCGCCGCGGCGGCTCGGTGGGCGCGGCGATGTTGCGGTACCCGTCCGTGACCCGGTGCATGTGCCGCATGAACTCGCGCCAGCCGATCATCTGCCGGACGAACCCTTCCGCGCTCGCGAGCGGGATCAGCCCCTTCGCCGCCGCCTCCACCACGTCCTCCACCACGCGCCTGGGCAGCAGGCGGCTGATGTTGATGAACGCCGACATCTTCGAGTGGAACAGGTCCGGCTCCACCGAGTGCATCGCGTCCTCATACGGGCCGAACAGCGGCAGGAGGTTTTCGAGGCTCCATGCCCAAGCCTCATTTACCTCCGCGAGGCTCATCGTCATGTCCCATTGCGCGTCCCGCCCGAAGTTCGCGGAGAACTCGCGCTCCACGTCCTCGACGGCTTCAAGGGTGATCGCATCGGGTGTGAACTTGCGCCGCGGCGGTACGCCGGGCTTACCCCGGTAAGGCTGCCGGTTTTGCTCGTCGAAGGAGAACTGCCCGCCCTCCGGCTTACCCCCGCGCATCAGGTAGCCGGTCTTCTCGCGCATCTTGCGGTAGAAC
Source organism: uncultured Acidobacteriaceae bacterium (assembly GCA_964250195.1). Lineage (GTDB taxonomy): Bacteria > Acidobacteriota > Terriglobia > Terriglobales > Acidobacteriaceae > EB88. Next base: position 7,796 of record CAXUEU010000017.1, on the reverse strand, counting down.
CGGTCCATCAGGTGCAGCTTGCTGATCGGCTCGCCCGTCAGCTCGCCGTAGACCCGGTCGAAGTCCTCCGGGGTCGAGAGCCAGGTCGCGTCCTCGACCTGCTCCAGATCCACCCCGCGGCGGGCGGCCTCCGCCATGTCCATGCGCATCTCGCGCTCGGCGGGCTCCATCATCCGCAGCTTGCCGAGCCCATACTTTTCCTTGGCCGCGACCAGTCCGTCCGCGAAGATACCCGGCGTGAACGTGTAGATCACCTTGACGCCGCGCGCCGCCTGCTCCAGCGCGAAGTGGCGCTGGCTGGCCAGGATGAGCGTGAGTTTTCGCTTGTGATAGGGCCGGCGGCGCGCCTTGGCGAGTGCTTCGAGCATGACGATGCCCGCGCCCTCGGGCGGCGTCTCGCCGAGCGGACCCGCGGCATCGGTCAACCGGTCGTACTGCACATAGGTCCAGCGCCGCTCGCGCACATCGGCTGCGCTCGGCTCGGCCGCCGCGATCTGCTCCTCGAACAATCCCATGGAGCAAGCCTACCGGGTGCGTGCACATTACCCCGGTCTACAGCTCGACTCAATTTCCGTTTACACAAACAGGTCCGATTGCGATACTCGGAGTATGCACGACAACCTGCAGTTCGCGGCAACACTGATCGCCATTCTGGGCGGCATTCTGTTCTCGCGCCAGGATGCCCGGCGAATGGACGCCAAGATGGACGCCATGAGAGCCGAGATTCACAGAGACATCTCCGACCTTCGCAACGAGTTCACGCGCAAGACCGATTCGATCGTGGCCATGCTCTTCGATCACAGCGAACGCATCACGAAGGTGGAAGTCGGTAAACAGGACAAGCCGTAACGCGCAGGTCCCTAGCGCCCTACGGCCTTCGGTTCCTCCATGGCGTAAATCACCTCACCCGCCCGGGTATAGTGCAGCCGCTGATGAGCCGCAACCTCGATCGCATCCCCGTCGGTCCGCAGATGTTCCACGTGGCTTTTAAGCCGAGCGTTCTCCTCCTGCAGCTTCGCGATTCGCTCCCCCAGCGATTTGTCTTCCACCCGCTTGGCCGCGTACGCCGTGATCCCGTTGTGCCCGAACACCGCGTGGTAACCGAACAAGCATCCGGCTGCCACGGTCAGCACCGTCGCCGCCCGCCGCATGTTCACCACCGCCCCGATCGCTGCCGCCATCCGCCCCATGCTCACCCCATCACCCAGGCCTTCGCCGCTTCGCTCAGCCTGGCCCCGTCTTCCCGCCTGCGCACCTCGGAGTACACGCGCACCACCGGCTCGGTTCCCGACAGCCGGTAGCACACCCAGGACCCATCCTCAAGCACCAGCTTCAACCCATCGGTCCGGACGATTTGCGCGACCTTCAGCCCGCCCAGCTCCGTCGGGTCGCCCTTGACCTTCTCAGTGAACTTCGCCTTTACCTCGGGGGTCAAGCGGAAGTTCTCCCGATGGGGGAAAAAGGAACCTACCTCGCCAAATACCTTTTGTAACTGCGCCCCTAAACTCTCGCCGCGCGCCGCCACCATCTCCGCCACCAGCAAGCCGGCGAGCACTCCGTCCTTCTCCGGCACGTGGCCGCGGATGGTCAGCCCCGCCGACTCCTCGCCGCCGATCGCGATCTTGTCCTTGAGGATCAGCTCGCCGATGTACTTGAACCCGACCGGCGTTTCGTGCAGATCGACGCCGTTCTTTTCGGCCAGAGCATTGATGAGGTTCGTGGTCGCGACCGACTTCGCGACGCCGTTCTTCCAGCCGCGCGTCTCCATCAGGTAATCGAACAAGAGCGCGATGATGTAGTTGGGCTGGATGTACGTTCCGTCCTCGTCCACGATCCCGAACCGGTCGGCGTCGCCGTCGGTGGCCAGCCCGAGCTTCGCGCCGGTCTCCCTCATCCTGGCCCGGCACTCGTCCAGCAGCTCGCCGTCCGGCTCCGGCGCGTGTCCGCCGAAGAGCACGTCCCGGTAATCGTGGACTGTCTCGACCGCCACCCCGTGGTCGCGCAGGATCTCCGACGAGTACCCGCGCGCCGCGCCCCAGAACGGGTCGAAGACGAGCTTGAGCCCGGACTTCTTGATGGCCGCGAGATCGACCAGCTCGGCCAGGCGCCGGAGGTAGTCCGGCTTCACGTCGGTCTCCTCGGCCTTGATCGCGGGCGCGGCAGGCACCGCCTCCTCGCCCAACGCTGCGATCGCCGCCTCGATCCCGCCCGTGGTCTCGGGCAGCGCGGGCGCGCCGTCCGCGGTCGAAAACTTGATCCCGTTGTACTCCGGCGGGTTGTGCGAGGCGGTGAAGTTGATGGCCCCCGCCGCCTTCTGCCGCCGCACCGCGTAGGCGATAGCCGGGGTCGGCGCGGCCTCCGGAATCACCCAGGGCGTCACGCCGTTCGCGGCGAGCGTGTTCGCCGCCTCTTGGACGAAGGCTTCGCCCAGGAAGCGCGGGTCGCGCCCCACGAGCACTGTGTGCGGGCCGCGCCCTCCATCGGGAAAGCCCTGCGCGGCGACGTGTTTCGCGATCCCCGTCACTGCCCGGCGAATATTCGCCGTCGTAAACTCTTCCGCCACAATGGCCCGCCAGCCGGAGGTGCCGAACTTGATGGGTGTCGCCATGGTCTTCCCGTTCCCCTGCCTTGTTTTTGACCCGCTTCCCTACTTTCGCACCGATTCGGGGCCCGCGCATTTGCTATTCTTTGGTTTCGGCTTGCCATGCGATCTCTCCTCCTTGTCTTCGCCGCGAGCCTCGTTCTCCTGCTCTGGGCAGCCTGGGCCATCGCGCGGGCCGTTTTCCGGCACGGCAGGCGCAAGACCCTAACGGCGGCGGAAAAGCCGAAAGAGCTCGAAGACCACAACGGCTAAGGCGAACGGCTGAAGCGGAGACGAAACCCGGCATGAACGATACGAAACCCTCACTGCTCGCATCTTCCGCTCCGCTGTCTCTGGGCGGTTCCTCCACGGCCGCGGCAGTCTTCCTCGGCTCCATGGTGGTCGCTTTGTGCGCGCAGATCGCGGTTCCCCTGCCCTGGACCCCCGTCCCTATGACCATGCAGCCTTTCGGCGTGCTGCTGGTCAGCCTGGTCCTCGGGGCGCGGCTGAGTCCCTGGGTCGCCGCGGCCTCCATGGCCGCCTACCTCGCGGAGGGCGCGGCCGGCCTGCCCGTCCTGGTTCCCGGCTTCGGCGGCCTCCTCCCGCTCGGGCCCAGCGCGGGCTACCTGCTCGCCTACCCGCTCGTCGCGCTCGCGGTCGGCTTCGTCGCGGGCAGGGCGCCCGGCTTCGTGCGCGCGTTGGCGGCAGCGGCGGCCGGCGATGCGCTCCTGCTCCTGTGCGGGGCGGCCTGGCTCGGCCTCCTCACCCATGGGTCGGCCCACGGAGCACTCGCCCTCGGCGTCCTGCCGTTTCTCGCGGGCGACGCGCTCAAGGTCGTTCTCGCGGCCTCCGCGGCCGCCGGCTGGTTTCACTGGGCGCACACCCGCGCGGCCTGTCACGCCTAGCAGCGGGGTATCCTAAGCCAGTACCGGCGGACTTGCGGGTCCGCCGAGGAAAGGACTCGACCACGGTGACTCCCGCTCCCACGCTTCCCCGCTCCGCCGAAGAGGTCCGCGAGATCTCCATCGCGCATTCCCCGGACTCCGACGACGCCTTCATGTTCTACGGCCTGGCCACCAACAAAGTGCGCGTGCCCGGCTATAAGTTCTCGCACGTGCTCTGCGACATTGAGACCCTGAACCACAAGGCCCTGCACGAGAGCTTCTACGACGTCACCGCCATCTCCTTCCACGCCTACCCGTACCTTCAGGACAAGTACGCGCTGATGGCTTGCGGCGGCTCGGTCGGCGAGAACTACGGCCCCATGATCGTGGCCCCGCAGCGTTACACGCTCGACGAGATCAAGCGCATCAAAATCGCCGTGCCCGGCACCCTGACCACCGCCTACCTGTCTCTCAAGCTCTTCGCGCCGGAGATCGAGACCGAGGTCGTGCCGTTCGACGAGATCATCCCGCGGGTGCTCGCGGGCAAGTACCAGGCCGGGCTGATCATCCACGAGGGTCAGCTCACCTACGGCACCAGCGGTCTGAACAAGATTCTCGACCTGGGCGTGTGGTGGCGCGAGCAGACCGGCATGCCCCTGCCGCTGGGCGGCAATGCCGTCAAGCGCTCGCTTGGGCCCGAAGCGATGCGGGTCGCCACCAAGGCCGTTCGCGACTCCATCCGGCATGGCCTCGAAAACCGCGAGCCCGCGCTCCAGTACGCCATGCAGTTCGCCCGCGACCTGGACCCGGCGCTCGCGGACCGCTTTGTCGGCATGTACGTGAACGAGCGCACCGTGGACTACGGCGCGGACGGCCGCATGGCCATCGCCAAGCTGCTCGCGATGGGCCACGAGCGCGGCATCATCCCCAAGGTCGCGCAGCTCGACTTCATCGAGTAGGCGGGCCGATGTCCGCGCTCTCGCCGGCCGTTCTGCCCTCGCTCCCGGTTGTCGTCCGCGGCAAGAGCCTCTGGCGCTCCCTGTGGCACCGGCCGCTCGCGCTCACGGGCCTGGGGCTGGCGGCACTGTTCTGTGTGCTGGCACTGTTCGCGCCGTGGCTCGCGACGCATCCGCCGGCCGCGCTCGACCTGGACCACCGGCTCGCCGGCCCCGGCGCGGTCCACTGGTTCGGCACCGACGAGCTCGGCCGCGACACCTTCTCCCGCATCGTTTACGGGGCCCGCGTTTCACTCATCGTCGCCGTGTCCGTGGTGGCCTGCTCGCTTTCGCTCGGCCTCCTCGTCGGCGGCCTCGCCGGCTTCTACGGCGGCGCGCTCGACACGGTCCTCAATATCTTCGTCATGAATGCCTTCCTCGCCCTACCCGGCATCCTGCTGGCGATCGCGTTTGTCGCGTTCCTGGGGCCGGGGCTGTTCAACCTCGTCCTGGCGCTCTCCATCGGCGGCTGGGTGGGCTACGCGCGGCTGGTGCGGGCGCAGGTGCTCGCCGTCCGGGAGCGCGAGTTCGTCGAGGCCGCGCGGGCGCTCGGGGCCTCCGACCTGCGCGTTTTTACCCGGCACATCCTGCCCAACATCCTCCAGCCATTGATCGTCCAATCGGCTATCGGCATGGCGGGGGCGGTGCTGGCAGAGGCGACTCTGTCCTTCCTGGGCCTGGGCGTGCCGGCACCCGCCGCGAGCTGGGGCGGCATGCTCAACGACGCCCGCTCGCACCTGTTCGACTCGCCGCACCTGGTGGTTTTTCCCGCGCTGGCGGTGATGGGGTGTGTCTTGTCCTTCAACCTTTTAGGGGACGCGCTGCGCGACTTTCTCGATCCACGGACCCGGATCGAAGTCGGGCTATGAAGGTCGGAGTCCTCGCCGACACGCACGGCCTGCTGCGGCCCGAGGTGCTGCCCGCCTTCGCCGGGATCAAGCACATCCTGCATGCCGGAGACGTCGGTTCCCCGGCGGTGCTCGACGGCTTGCGGGCGATCGCGCCGGTAACGGCGATCCGCGGCAACATCGACCGCTCCGGCCCGTGCGCGGCGCTGCCCGCGGAGGAGTACGTGACCCTGGGCGGCGTGAATGTGTACATGCTGCACGATGTGCAGACGCTCTCGCTGGACCCGGGCGCGGCGGGAATGCGGGCGGTGGTGTTTGGCCACTCGCACAAGCCCTTGTTGGAAGAGCGCAGGGGAGTGCTGTTCTTCAACCCCGGGGCGGCGGGGGCGCGGCGGTTCGCGCTGCCGGTGTGCGTAGGTCTGTTGCACATCGAACACGGCGCGGTAAGGGCGGAGCACGTATACCTGCTCTAAGTGCGTATGCGCGGGTTTACCAGCAGGTAGAGCACGTCGGTAAGCAGGTTCACCAGCACGTACGTCAGCCCAACGGCCAAGAGGCATCCTTGCACCAAGGCGTAATCGCGGTTCGAGATGGCGGACACGGTAAGCCTCCCGACGCCGGGCCAGGAGAAGATCATCTCCGTGACGATGGCCCCGGCCAGCAGCGCGCCGAACTGCAGCCCGACCAGCGTGAGGATGGGGATCAGGGCGTTGCGCAGTGCATGGCGGTAGATCACCGCGCGCTCCGGCAAGCCCTTGGCGCGGGCGGTCCGGATGTAGTCCTGGCCCAGCTCCTCGAGCATGGCGGTGCGCACCATGCGGGTCAGGATCGCCGCGAGCGAGGCACCCATGGTGAGAGCGGGCAGCACGAGGTACGCAGGGCCGGCCGCGCCTGAAACAGGCAGCCAGCCGAGCCGGATCGAGACCAGCAGGATCAGGATGGGGCCGAGCGCGAAGCTCGGGAAGGACAGGCCGAAGAGCGAGACGACGCCCAGGACTTGATCCTGCCATTTCGACCGATGGAGCGCGGCGGTGATGCCCGCCGGCAGCGCGAGCGCCAGCGCGATGAGCAGCGCGGTGACGGTGAGGACGAAGGTGTACGGGTACCGCAGCAGCAGCAGGTGCGTGACCGTGTCGTGGAGCCGGATGGACGCGCCCAGGTCGCCATGGAGCACGCCCATCCAATACCGGGCATACTGCGTCAGGAGCGGCTGGTCGAGCCCATACTGGTGCCGCAGGGCTTGGAGGTCCCCGGCGCGCGCGCCCTCGCCCAGCATCTGCTCGACCGGGTCGCCGGGCACCAGGTGGATGAGCAGGAAAACGAGCGAGACCACGAGCCAGACGACGGGGACGGTGTAGAGCATGCGCCACAAGAGGGCGCGCAGGGCGCGGGTCATGGGTGGGATTGTCGCATGGGGATCAGACTGGCCTCACGGCTATGCTGCATTCGCGAAGTGTACAGACACGTTTAGCTGCCACTCGTTACTTTCGTCATGTTTGATCTTTTTCACCTTACTGGTAGTGTTGCGGCATCTGTCCAACTTTGTCATTGGGGAAACGCTTCATGCAACGCCTGCTTGCGATTATGCTCCTCCTTCCCATCGCGGTTTTCGCTGCCCCTGTCTACTTTCGCAGCAGCGTTTCCCGACAAAGCGAATATCGGCAGCCACACTACCGGACGGCTCCGAACCACACGCAGCGGGATGACGAATCGTCAAAGAGGATTCGAACCCATTTACGAGTAAACGTGGCAATCGGAGAGCTAAACTATGAAAACAGCTAAACTCATCGTTATTTGCTTATTTGTGATCCTTCCGTGTCGAAGTAACGCTACTACGGCAGCCGATCTCGTGAAAACCTGCGAAAAGGTGGCTGACTCAATCACGGACAAAGGTAAGTACATTCAAACTCACTCAGAGGCAATCGAAGCATCCGGTCAATGTGAGGGTTTTATCGAAGGATGGCTGGAGGGAATCGATGGAGCCATTCTCCAGCTAGATGGTAAGGCCGTAGTCCTATCTATCAAATGGAGTGAAATGCCCGGAGTTTGGAAAATCTACATCGCTTTACGACAGCATCTAGAAAACACTCCGCTGGATTCAGGCAAAAGCGCCGATACAGTCCTTCAAAAAGTGCTTAGAACAAATGGTCTCATCAACCTTCAGTCATTCACGCCTCCGGTCAGCGAAGTGCAATAGTGAGCATAAGCTCACTGTAACAGGACGCAGGTATAGCCGATTCTGGCGGTACTACCTAGGCTCTTACTTCCGTGCTGGCTGTGCTCGGCGCATTCTCCACCCGCACCTTGCTGATCCTCCGCCCCTGCATCTCCTGCACCGTGAGCCGGTGCGAGTCGAAGTCGACCCGGTCGCCGGGGGCGGGAATACGGCCCAGCTTGGTCAAGAGAAAGCCGGCGAGGGTTTCGACCCCGGCGTCGCGGGGCAAGGCCCAGCGCATTTGCGTTTCCAGGTCGCGCAGGGTGGTCGCAC
>CAXUEU010000016.1:0-37504 GCA_964250195.1 uncultured Acidobacteriaceae bacterium | reverse complement strand
GCCCTACCCCTACCCGGTCCGCGTGTACCCGTATGGATATTACGGACGGTACTGACGCTTTCCCGAAATGGGCCGGTCCGCCGGCCCATTCCCGTTTCGGGAACCGGCTGTCCGAGCGAGAAAAGCTGATGATCGCTCAATACCGTTCGCCGGTATCATCACGTTATGCCTTCCGTTCTGGTCGAAGCACCCCCGGTGACCCCGCCCTCGCTGCTGACGCGCCGCGCATTTCTCGGCTCCGGTGCCGCCGCCGCTGCGGGCCTTGCCCTCTACGCGGGCGAGCATGGCCGCCACCAACTCGAGCTGGAGCGGCGCACCATCCCCATCGCGCGGCTGCCCGAGGCGTTCGCCGGCTTCCGCATCGCGCAAATCTCCGATATTCACCTGGCCGAGTACACCGAGCCGGGGTTCGTGCGGGAAGCAGTCCGCCGCATCAACGCGCTCCGACCCGACCTGGTCCTCGTCACCGGCGACTACATCTGCATGGGCCCGATCAATCATCGCAGCGCGGAGCAGTACATCCCGCTCGCGGCGCAATTGCTGGGCGAGCTGGACTGCCCGCACCGCTACGGCGTGCTCGGCAACCACGACTGGATGGTGAACGGCGACCGCATCATCGCGGAGATGGGCGCGGTCGGGATTCCGATCCTCCGCAACAGCAACCTGCCCATCGAACGCGGCAACGCGCGCATCTGGGTCGCCGGCATCATGGACGCGCTGAGCTGGGAGTCCGACGTGCCCGCTTCGCTGCCCAGGCACGCCGCCGACAACGAGCCGGTGATCCTGATGGCGCATGAGCCGGACATTCTGCCGGCGGTGGCCCGGCTCGATCGGGTCGACTTGATGCTCTCCGGCCACACCCACGGCGGCCAGGTTCGCCTTCCGTTCCTGCCGCCGCTGCTGTTGCCGCCGCTGGGTCAGCGCTTCGTCGAAGGCCACTTCCGCATGGGCCGCACGCAGCTCTACGTCAACCGCGGCATCGGCGCGGTCGGCCTGCCGTTCCGCTTCCGCTGCCCGTCGGAGATTACGGAGCTCACCCTCCAACCCGTCTGAACGTCCGTATACTGGTTGCTGCAAAGGGCCCAAACCACGCCATGATCCGCTTCCTCCAAAAAGACAACCGCGCCATCAAGGCGATCTTTCTCGTCATCATCTCCGTCGCTATCGTCACCATGGTCATCACGCTGGTGCCGGGCATCTTCCAGCCCGCGGTCGACTCGAACACCTACGCGACGATCCGGGGCGGCAATCCTTTCACGCGCGTCTTCGGCGCCTCGACCGACATCACGAACCAGGACGTGCAGGCCACCGCGCAACGGATGATTCAACGCCAGGGCTGGCCGGCGGCCGCGCTGCCCTTCGTCGTTCCGCAGGCCGGCAAGGCGCTGATTCAGCAGGCGGTCATGATCAACGAGGCGAACCGCCTCGGCCTCCAGGTCTCCGACGACGCCGTACGCAAGTTTCTCCACACCGGCCCCATCGGCGCGGCCTTGTTCCCGGGCGGCAACTACATCGGCGACCAGCGCTACGCCGAGCTCATCCAGGACAACTTCGGCATCTCGCGCGAGAAGTTCGAGACCGAGATCAAGAAGGAGCTCGAAGAGGCGCGCCTGCGCGACCTGATCACGGGCGGGGTCGGCGTGACCGACGCCCAGGTGCGCTCGCAATACGTCGATGCCGCGACCAAGATCAAATTCACCTACGCCGTGCTGAGCGCGGACGCGATCGGCAAGACGATCAATCCGACGGATGCGCAGCTGCAGGAGTTCTTCAAGTCCCACGCCGCGCTGTACGCGACCGCCATCCCGGAGACCCGCAAGCTCCGCTACCTGGTCTTTACCTCGGAGAACCTGCCCGGCGGCATCGCGCCCGTGACGGACGCGGAGGAGCAGAGCTACTACAATGCCCACCAGGCCGATTACAAGGTCGATGAGCAGGTGCGGGTGCGCCACATTCTCGTCAAGGCCGCGACGCCCGCCGAGGATGCGGCGGCGAAGGCGAAGGCGCAGGGTATCCTCGACCAGCTGCACCGGGGCGGCGACTTCGCCGCGCTGGCCAAGGCGAACTCCGACGACCCCGGCTCGAAAACCGCGGGAGGCGAGCTCGGCTTCATCAAGCGCGGCACCACCGTTCCGCCTTTCGAGCAGGCCTCGTTTTCACTGCAGCCCGGCCAGATCTCCGACCTGGTCAAATCTCAGTTCGGCTACCACATCATCCAGGTCGAGGAGAAGCAGACCGCCCACACCCGCCCCTTCGCGGAGGTCAAGCCGCAGATTCTGGCCGCGCTGACCCAGGGGAAGGAGCAGGGCGCGCAGCAGGCCTACGCCAACCAGCTCGCGGCCGAGGCCAAAAAATCCAGCCTACAAGCTACCGCCGCGGCCCACCATCTCCAGCTTCAAACCACGGACTACCTGGCCCAGGACGCGGTCGCGCCCGGGGTCGCCGACGCCTCCAAGCTGCTCACGGCCGCGTTCGCGGCAACCAAGGGCGCGGCACCGCAATCGACGAGCACCGGGGACGGCTTCGCGGTCTTCCAGGTGGATGACGTGAAAGCCGCGCACGCGCCTGAGTTCGCCGCGTACCGCGATCACATCTTGTCCGACTACCGCGCCCAGCAGACCCCCGTGCTGCTGGAGCAGAGGACCACGCAGCTCGCCGACAAGGCGCGCGCTTCCAACGACCTCGCCAAGGCCGCCTCCGAGCTCGGCGCGACCGTGAAGACCAGCGACCTGGTCGGACGGCAGGCGCAGGTGCCCGACATCGGCGCGCTCGCGACCGCCGCCCCGCAGCTGTTCTCGCTCAAGCCGGGGCAACTGAGCGGCCCTATTCGCGGTACCGCCACCGGCGCGGTCGCCCGCATGGATGACCGGCAGGAGCCCGGCGCGGCCGACATCGCCCAAAATCTGCCCCGCGCGAAGGAAGCGTTTCTCGACCAGAGCCGCGAGGAAGCCTTCGCGGTCTTCGTCTCCAACCTGACCGAGCAGTACCAGAAGCAGGGCCGCGTGGCGGTGAGCAAACAGGCGAGCGCGATGCCGTCGCTGCCTGGCCAGCCGGGGAGCTGAGCACGGAGGTGACGCTTGAAAATTTCCGTTTGGTCGTTTTTCGTGCCGTGGCCAGGCATTCAAGCTTCAGCAGGGCCGCCCAGGAGTTGCTGCTGACGCAGCCCGCGGTGACGCAGCAAATCAAGGCGCTCGAAGAACAGTTCGGCCGCCCGCTCTTTCATCGTGGAGGCGGACGCATTTCCCTGACCCCGGGCGGCGCGGCGCTGCTGCCTATCGCGGAGCGGATCAAGGCGCTGAGCGAAGATGCGTTCGCGGCCGTCGCGAACGCGTATGGCCAGGAAGCGGGGGAACTGAACCTCGGGGCGTCGCAGACGATCGCGCAGTATCTTTTGCCCACCTTCATCGCGGCTTTTCTACAGACTCGACCGCGGGTTTGCATTACGGCGCGAAGCGGCAACACCGACCGGATGCTGGCCGCGCTCCTCTCCGGTGAGATTCAGATCGCGTTGCTCGAAGGTCCGGAACAACGCACGGACGTGCACATCGAGCCTTTCATGGAAGACCATATGGTGCTCGTTGTCCCGTCGAGCCATGAATGGGCCGGCCGTCGAATCACGCTCGAAGAGTTTCAGACGCAACCCTTTCTGACGCGTGAATTCGGATCAGGCTCCCGTCGCATCGTGGAGCTGGCGCTTGCCGGCGCGGGCTTGAAGACAAAAGACCTTGAGATACGAATGGAACTGGATTCAACGGAAGGTCTCTTGAATGGAGTCGAAGCCGGACTGGGCGTCGCTTTCGTTTCGCGCTGGGCTGTGCGCAATCAGCTTTCGATTGGCACCCTCAAGATCGCCCGCGTCGACGGCCTCAAGCTATCGCGAAGCTTCTCCATCGCCTATCCCGCGGGGCCGCAGCTTTCCGGCCATCTCGGCGCATTTCGGACGTTTCTTCTGGATTACGCCGCGAGCGCCGCTCCCAGACGTTCGATCAAGATGAAACCCAGTCTGCCTCGCCCGTAGAGGCGGGCCTGATCGGGCATAAGAAGTTCTACTTGGACAGCGTCCTCGCGCGCGCCGATAGTCACCGCAAGGGGAACACTACGTGACTGAGACGATGACGCAGGAGTCCGCCGCGCCGGCAAGCGATCAGGATTACTTAGTTCCTGAACCGGCCGAGAAAACTCACCCGGTTTCGGCTGACTTCGGCCACACGGGTCCGGAAGTTTCAAAGAAAGCGTTCAATGCGCAGTCGATCTTCTTCCTTGGGCTGCTTCTGTCCGGCAGCAGGTTTGTCTCTCCTCCCGTGGCGCTGGTCGGCGGCATCGCATTCGGATTTACCGTGGCCCACCCTTACCGGAAAGAAGCTGGTTCGCTGGCGAAGTTGCTCCTGCAACTCTCGGTAATTCTGCTCGGATTCGGATTGAATCTGAGGCAGGTAGTCCAGGCGGGCAAGTCGGGTTTCCTCTATACGGCAATCAGCATCTGTTCGGCGGTCGTGCTGGGGCTTCTGCTGGGTAAAGTCCTGAAGGTCGGAGGCAAGGTCAGTTACCTGATCACTCTCGGCACGGCGGTCTGCGGAGGATCGGCGATAGCCGCCATCGCTCCCATCACGGACGCGAGTGAGGAAGAGATATCGGTTTCCATGGGAACGGTATTTCTGTTGAATTCAATCGCGCTGCTGCTGTTTCCATTGATCGGCTGGCGGCTGCACTTGAGCCAGAACCAATTTGGACTCTGGGCGGCGCTGGCGATTCACGATACCTCATCGGTGATAGGAGCAGCCGCCAAGTACGGCCCTCAGGCACTGTTAATCGGTACGACCGTGAAGCTCGCGCGAGCACTCTGGATCGTTCCCGTTTCATTGCTCACAGCGGCGTATGTGGGCAGAGCCGCTAAGGGAGTTGGACGGCTTGGACGCCAGGCGAAGGTCAAAATCCCCTGGTTCATCTTTCTGTTTATCGGGGCCTCGATGCTAAGCACTTCTATGCCGCGTCTCATGGACATCTATCCGGATCTCAACCGGCTCGGAAAAGCGGGGCTGACCGCGACACTTTTCCTGATCGGAACCTCACTCTCCAAGAAGACGCTTCTTACCATCGGTGTCAAGCCATTCCTTCAAGGGGTCATCCTCTGGGTGATCGTAGGCACGGCTTCACTCATCGCGATCGATATGGGTTTGGTCGCGATCTGACTGGCAACCGATCCCGAATCGGGGTCTTGTCGATAGGCCGCGGCTTCGGCAGCGGGTCTCATGCGATGCATCACCCGAGCTTGCGGGTCATGAGACCGCTTCCAGTGCCGATGAGAGAGGTTACGGGAGGCGAGCTCGGCTTCATCAAGCGCGGCACCACGGTTCCGCCCTTCGAGCAGGCCTCGTTTTCACTGCAGCCCGGCCAGACCTCCGACCTGGTCAAATCCCAGTTCGGCTACCACATCATTCAGGTCGAAGAAAACAAACCGCCCACACCCGCCCTTTTGCGGAAGTCAAGCCGCGGATTCTGGCCGCGCTGACCCAGCAAAAGGAGCAGGGCGCGCAGCAGGCCTACGCGAACCAGCTCGCGGCCGAGGCGTTTCTCGACCAGAGCCGCGAGGAAGCCTTCGCGGTCTTCGTCTCCAACCTGACCGAGCAGTACCAGAAGCAGGGCCGCGTGGCGGTGAGCAAACAGGCGAGCGCGATGCCATCGCTGCCTGGCCAGCTCCGGAGTTGAGACGCACCCAATCCAACCCGGTTCTATAACCGTCACGGCAGCTCTCTCCGCCGCGATATTGGTCTGGTATACTCAGCACGATTTACTACAACTTGAAACGATTTTACTTGCAAACGCGAAGGAGCACCGGCATCGTCTATTTTCTCGGGATCCCCATCATCTTGCTTCGTCGAAAGATCGCACCGCACTGCGCGGTGTTTGGAGGACTGCTGTGCACCTCCGCCATCCATGCCCAAAGCACCGTGCTGAGCGGCACCGTCCGCGATCCGGGGCAGCAGGTCGTCGTCGGCGTCACGGTCAATCTCGACGGTCCCTCGACCCACCGAACCACCGCCACGGACGGCGCGGGCCGCTATAGCTTTACCGGAGTCGCGCTCGGCGCATACATGCTCTCCACGCAGCAAGCCGGCTTCAACCCGGTCAGCTTTCCGCTGACCATCACGGACGAAGGCGCGTCCACCCACGACCTCACGTTTTCCACAGCCGGTACGAACGCAAGCGTGACCGTGCAGGGCGACACCTCCGGTACGGCATCGGACGGCTACTACGTGAGTCGGACCCAGAGCGGCGTACTCGGCTCGGCCCCGATCGTCGACCAGCCTGCCGTCATCACCGCGGTTCCCTTTGCCGAGATCAGGAACACTCAGGCGAAAACAGTGCGCGACGCGATCCAATTTCTTCCGCTGGTCAACTTCAATGAGCAGGAGGGCGACCAGATCATCCGGCCCTCGACGCGCGGCATCCAGGGCAGCATCGCGCAGAACACCCGCCAGGACGGAATGGCCTTCGCGATTACCGGGGCCAATGCTATCGAGCAATACGAGAACCTCCAGGTCCAGAACGGACTCGGGTCCTCCTTCTACGGCCCGGCGAATCCTTCGGGGATCTTCGATTTCATCCTCAAGCGACCGACCGGCGAACGTTCCACGAATCTGTATCTGGAGCAGGACTCGAGTACCATCGGCACCATTTACGGCGATGCGGGTGGGCGGTTCGGGCCGCGGCATCTGTTCGGCTACCGATCCAATCTGCTGTACAGTGACGGAGGCGCGTACGTGGCGAACGCCCGGCAGCGCCGCCGTTTGGCCGAGTTCGCCTTCGATGCGCGGCCCACGCCCAAGTCCCTGGTCGATGTGTCCTATAGCGCCTACGATGTGGTACAGCGCGGCTACCCCGGCTGGTTCAGCTACGGGCCCAACCCGGCCAGCACCGCCCGCCCTCGCGCCACGTTCCTGCTGCCCGCCGCGCCGGACCCGACACGCGTGGGCTACGGCCAGCCCGGCACGGGTGTCAACCTGACCACACAGAGCAGCAGCGCGCGCTACCACTATCAAATTTCCCCCGCGTGGCGGCTGGTCGCCGGCGGGCTAGCGCAACGGCTCAACCGCTTCATCGACACCGGCGTCAACACCCTTACAAACAACGCGGGAAATTACAATGTGGTTCTGGCCTCCGGGTTCGCGCCGCGCTTCGACACCGTGAGTGACCTCGGCTACATCACGGGCACGGCGCATTTGCTCGGAGCAAGGCACGATCTCGTGTTCGGCTCGGAAGGCTACCGGTTCAGGCAGTTCAGCTACCCCAGTCCTCCCGCGTCGAGCCTGCTGCTCGGCTCGGCCAGCATCGCCGCGCCAGTGATTCTGCCGCCGCCCGCGGCAGGGCTTCCGGTCTACCGCAACCTTTACAAATCCTCCATCATCAACCAGCAGGGCTTCAATATCGGCGACCTCCTAACCTTGCCGAAGCACTTGCTGGTGCGCCTGGCCGGCAGCCAGGACTACTTCGGCGCGGACAACAACGCGGTCGGCGGCAAGCGCACCGGCGGCTCCAACCGCAACGGCATCAGCCCGTCGGCGAGCGTGCTCTACAAACCCACGACCTGGTCCACTGCCTACGCGACTTTCGCGAGCAGCCTCCAGCAGGGTGATGTCGCCCCCGGTAACGCCGTCAATGCCAACCAAGCGCTCGCGCCATACCGCTCGACGGAGTGGGAGCTCGGTTTCAAGACCACGGATCACCCTCTTGCCGTCACAGCGGCACTGTTCCGCATCCAGCGGCCATTCGCGAATACCGATGGCTCCAATGTCTTCCGCATCACCGGCCTCCAGGTCAACTACGGCGCGGAGCTTTCCGCGCAGGGCCTGCTGTTCCACCGCCTGCTCATCGACGGCGGCTTCACCGCGCTCAATGCCCGGCTCAACCAAACCGGCATCGCCGCGACCAATGGCAGGCGCTTCGTGGGAACACCCGCCTACAGGTCCAACCTGCTGAGCGAATATCATCTGCCGGGGGTGCAGGATCTGGTTGTCACCGGCAACTGGCAGTTCATCGGCGCGCGTCCGGTGAATGACGAAAATCTACAATTCACGCCGGCCTTCAACACGTTCAATCTCGGCTTCCGCTACGGCCGCCTCATCGGTTCCAAGCGCGTCACTCTCCGCTTTACCGCCAACAATCTAAGCAGCGTCCGCTACTACTCGACCATCAGCCCCGGCGACATCACCGGCACGAATGCGAGCAGCAACACCGCGTTTCTAGGGACGCCGCGTACCATCGCCACCTCGCTCCAGTTCGCGTTCTAGATCGGCTCGCGCCCCGCCCGCGCCAGCCCCAGAACCGTGCGCGCGACCAGGTCCGCGTCGTGCCGGAGCACGTCGCCTTCGGCCGCGAAGGCACCCGCGACGCACCGGATGCCCATGGCTTCGATCCGCTGCACGTCGGCCGCGATGACTTCCGCGCCCTCGGCGGCGTAGCGTTCCCGGATCGCCCCGGAAACCGGCGCGGTGTTGACCAGCGCGTAGTCCAGGAAAGGCGCGCTCGCGTGCGCGTACATCCGCTCGATGTGCTGCGAGGCCGACAGGTGCAGGCTCTCGTTGCCCTGGGTCATCAGGTTGCATACGTAGACACGAACCGCGCGCGCGCGGGCCAGCGCTTCGGGAACGCCGTCCACCAGCAGATTCGTGATCACGCTGGTGTACAGCGACCCTGGCCCCAGCATGATCAGGTCGGCCTCGGCGATGGCCGCGAGCGTCTCCGGAAGCGGGGCGACCCGTGCCGGCTCCAGCGCCTCGCCCGCGCCGCGGGTGCGCGCCGCCTCCAGCACCAGCTCCACGATGCGGGCGCGGCTGCCGGTGATCTCGGTCTCGCCGCGCACCAGCTCGCCCGTGTCCATGCGCGCGGCCAGGGTCACGTTGGTGTTAGTCGCCGGATAGATGCGCCCGCGGGTGGCCAGCACCTCGCCGGCCAGCTTGACGGCCTGGGCGAAGTCCCCGGTCATCTCCTGCAAGGCGGCGACAAAGAGGTTGCCGAACGCGTGGCCTTCGAGCTCGCCGCCCGAGCGGAACCGGTGCCGGAAGAGCCGCGAAAGCAGTTGCTCGTCCTCGGAGAGAGCGACCATGCAGTTGCGCAGGTCGCCGGGAGGCAGCATGCCGAAGTCCTTGCGCAGGCGCCCCGACGACCCGCCGTCGTCGGTCACCGTGACAACCGCCGTCAACTCGCCGATAAGCGCTTCCTGCGCCGTGGACACAGTGGACCCGGTGTAGTGCTTGAGCCCCCTGAGCAGCGTCGAGAGGCCCGTGCCGCCGCCCATCGCGACCACGCGCAGCGGCGATGTTGCCGGTTCCGGAGCCAAACGGCTAAATCGCTTCCGGGTACAGCAGTTCCGTGAAGCGCGGGTCGTCGGCCATCTGGCGGAAGTCCGCGTCGCTCCGGGCGGTAATGCGGTTGAAGGGCCGCAGCTCGATCGCGCGCTCGAGGTGGTGCAGGCAGCCCTCGGAGTGCCCGGTCATGCCGTGCAGGGTGGCCAGGCCGTAGTGCGCGTAGTCCGCGTTCTCGTCCTGCTCCACGATCGCGGTGAGGTGGTCGCGGGCTTCCTCGTAGTCGTTGTTGCCGATGCACACCATTGCGTAGTCGTACTGCTCGGTAGCGCTGTGAAACTCGAGCCGGCGTTCCCGCTCCTCCATCTGCCGCTCGCAGGCTTGCCGGTGGACCCGCGCCCGCTCGCGCACTTCCGGCGGAGCGGCCCCGTCGATCTTGCGGAAACCGTCGAGCGCCTCGGCGAAGTTGCCCATCTGCATCTCCTGCACGGCGGTGCCGTACAGCTCCAGGGCCTCGGTTTGCGCGTCGGTTTGGAAGGGGTGGATCTTGGCGGCAAGCGTCTTCGGTTGGGTCAGGGTCTTAGCCATGCAGCCGGTCTCTCCGGGGCGGTTACGGGCTGTTCCGCGCGCGGCGGAGTCCCACGCGCCCGAACGGCCCGGTTGCTCCGTTTTATACCGGCGCGCGCCGGGCTAGTCAAATTACCTTCGGGTGCGGGCGCGCGCCGTAGAGCGCGGGATTGAGCTCGGGGTCGTTGTACATCTTCAGCTGCCGGTACAGGCGAAAGCCGCGCTCGCCCGCGAGTACGCCGGCCCACAGACGGTCGAGCGCCGCCGCCAAGTCCTCCCGCTGCCCGATGAGCACCGCCAGCCGCGCGCGATTGCGCTCCGCGTGGCCCGCCGGCGCGCCCGCCCGGGCCAGCTCCTCGCGGGTGTGGAAGAGCTTGAGCGCCAGGATCGACAGGCGGTCCACCATCAGGCCCGGGCTTTCCGAGTGCGCCTCCGCGCCCGCCTGGGGCAGGCCCAGCGGCGCGAGCGCCTCCAGCAGCAGCCGGTCGCATTGTTCCGCCAGGTCGTTGCGGCGCTGATTGACACGATCGATTGCCCGCTTGGCCGCCGCGATCTCCGCGTCGCCGGCCTCGGCGGCGCGCGCTCGGTCCTCCAGGTGCCACAGTTCGAAATTGGCCCTGTGCTGCGCGAGAACGGCCTGCTCGAGCGCATCCTCCGCCGGCGGCCCGGACGCCTCGTCCTCGTGCCACAGGCGCGTGGCAAGGTCGTGCAGAGCCGGAATGGGAGGCAGTCGTTGCAGTGTCATGAGGAGCGGCGTCCCACGTAGAATAAAGCGGGCCCGCGGACAGGGCCAAACTCGCGCTTTCGAGGAGACCTTCACGTGCCCGCCGAATCAGCAGCTCCGCACCGCCGCTGGAACCCCCTGCGCCGCAGTTGGGTCCTGGTCTCCCCGCAGCGCACCGAGCGGCCCTGGCAGGGCGAGGTGGGCGCGGCCGGTGCGTTCTCCGCGGTGCACTACGACCCCAAGTGCTACCTGTGCCCCGGCAACGCCCGCGCGGGCGGCGCGCACACTCCGGCTTATGAGCACGTGTACGCCTTCGACAACGACTACCCGGCGATCCTGCCCTCCGCGCCGGAGATCGGCCCGGGCGAGCCCCTGCTGCGCGCCGAAGCCGAGCACGGGCGCTGCCGCGTGCTCTGCTTCCATCCCGATCACTCGCTGACCCTGGCCCGCATGGCGCAGGCCGACGTGGAGCGCGTCGTCGAGGCCTGGGTGCGGGAGGAAACCGCGCTCCGTGCCGACCCCGCCATCGCCTACGTGCAGATCTTCGAGAACCGCGGGGCCATGATGGGCGCGAGCAACCCGCACCCGCACTGCCAGATATGGGCGACCGCCCACGTGCCCGACGAGCCGGCCGCCGAAGCCGCCGCTCAGGCCGACTACTTCACGGAGCATGGACGGCCCCTTCTGGTCGACTACGCCGCGCTCGAAGCCCGCGAGCAGACCAGGATTGTATGCGGCAACGATCAGTTCCTGGCCGTGGTTCCCTGGTGGGCCGTGTGGCCGTTCGAGGTGCTGATCCTGCCCCGCGAGCCGGTTGGGACCTTGCCGGAGTTCACAGCCGGGCAGCGCGCCGGGCTCGCGGAGATTTTGCGAGAGGTCGCCACTCGCTACGACAACCTTTTCGAAACGAACTTCCCGTACACGATGGGCTTCCACGGCGCGCCTTCGGACGGCCGGGCGCATCCGGGATTCATATGGCACGCCCACTTCTACCCGCCGCTGCTGCGCTCCGCCACGGTGAAGAAGTTCATGGTCGGCTTCGAGATGCTGGGCATGCCGCAGCGCGACATCACGGCCGAGTCCGCGGCCGCGCGTCTTCGCGCCGTCCCGGCGAACCACTTCGCGTTCACGAATAACCCCGAGCAGCCGATACGATGAACAGACGCAGCACCCGGAACGCCATGCGAACGACCCTCGCCCTAGCCCTGGTCATAGTCCTGTTCGCGGCCGCGCCCGCCGCGCATGCCGTCTTCCAGCCCGTGACCTGCCGCAATTCGTTTACACCGGAGCAGGAGATCGCCGAAGGGCAGAAAGCCGCCGCGCAGATCTACCGGCAGCAGCCGATCCTCCCGGAGAACAACCCGATCACGCGCTACGTCCAGAACCTCGGCGCGCGGCTGGCCGGCTTCGCCCCGCTCGCCCCCGGCGTGTCGAAGCAGTGGCCCTTCAATTTCCACGTGGTCGCGAGCGAGGAGATCAACGCCTTCGCGCTGCCCGGGGGGTCCATCTTCGTGAACCTGGCCACCGTGCAGGCCGCCGACACCGAGGCGCAGCTGGCCGGCGTGATGGCGCATGAGATCTCCCACGTGGTCATGCGCCACTCCACCTGCAACCTGGGCCGGCAGCAGACCAAGAGCCTTCTGTACGGGCTCGGCGCGGTAGGGTCCGCGATCCTGCTCGGCAATGGGGCCGCCGGCCAGCTGGCGCAGCAGGGCATCGGCTTCGGCCAAAACCTCGACTTCCTCCACATGTCCCGCGGCGACGAGTCCCAGGCCGACCTGCTCGGCACCGACATCCTTTACAACGCCGGGTACGACCCGCGCGGGCTGCCGCAGTTTTTCGAAACGCTCCAGGCCAAGTACGGCGGGGGCGGCGCGCAGTTTCTCTCCGACCACCCCAACCCCGGTAACCGCACCGAGGCGGTGAACCGGGAGATCGCGACGCTGACCCGCCGCGACAACCCCACCGTCACCTCGGCCGAGTTCCGGCGCATCCACGCGCTCGCCGCCGGGCGCAAGGCGCTCACGGCAAAGGAGATTCAGGCCGGCGGCTGGCGCTCTACCGGCCAGTTCGCCACCGGGCCGGGTAACAACGGCGGCATCGTCCCGGCGGCGGCCGGAGCCGGGGCAGGCGGCCAGGCGAGCGCAAGCCCGGCCGCCGCGCCGCTTACCCGCGCCCAGTTGGGCCTTGACGGCGCGATGGCCGCGGTGCAGGGAAGCGGCTTCGCCCTGAGCGCCCCGGCGAGCTGGACCCGGCAGCAGGGCGGCAACGGGGCGCTCACGCTGGCCCCGCAGGGCGGCGCGGGCTCGTGGGGGGTCTCCTACGGCGTGCTGATCGATTCTGTTCTAAAGGCGCGAGCGGAGCAGTCCGGCACGCTGCGCGACGCCACGGACGCCCTGGTAACCCAGCTCACGAGCGGCAGTACCGGCCTTCAGGCCGCGGGCACCCCGGCCGGCTTTCAGGTTGCCGGCCGCCCCGCCTACACCACTGCCCTGCGCGGGCCCTCGCCCATCACCGGCAACGGCACCGCCCTGCCCGAGCGCGACCAGCTCGTGACCCTGTCCCGCCCCGACGGCGGCATCAGCTACCTCGTTTTCGTGGCACCCGACCGCGACTACCCGATGCTGAAGCCTACCTTCGATGCCATGCTGGCCAGCTTTGTACCGCGGTAACTCATTCAGCCTCTGGCGCTAAATTCAATCGACTTACCATATAGTCTCCGGGTAATGCGCCCGTATTGTCTCATCCGCCGAAATCAACGGGGCCCGCCCATTTGCCTTGGCTTGCGCCACGATCAGCCTGTCGATCGGGTCGCGTGTCCATGCCTCCCTGTAAGCTGCGTGAACCACGCTCGAGAAGGAAGGATCGCAGACCGTGACGATGTGGTGAGCTGGCTGGGGATCGAACCCAGGACCCACGCATTAAAAGTGCGTTGCTCTACCGACTGAGCTACCAGCTCTCACCAGGTTCCAAACTATCATGGCCTTAACCCCGCCGGTCCCGCTCCTTGCGCATCGGTACCACCTGCACTGTGGTGTCGCGCATTTCACTCAAAAAATCATTGATGACGGAGCCCCGGAGCAGCAAGTCCCAGCGCGAGCGGGCCGTTTGCCCGAAGACCACGTGCGAGATCGACTCGCGCTTTGCGAACTCGATCAGCGCCCGGCCGACGCTCTTATCCTCAAGCGTCACAATCTGCGCGCCAAGGCTTTTCGCCATGCGCCGGTACTCTTCCAGGCGGTGCGTAGCATTGGCGTCCTCCGGCCCGTGGCCGCGCGCGCCATGCACATAGACCGCGTACCAATTGGTCGCGAGGCGGCCCGCGATACGCGAGCCGGTCCGGATGAGCCGCTCGGTACCCTGACGATGGCTCAGGCACACCATGACTTTCTCGGGCACCGGGGCTTGCTCCAGGCCCTGCGCCCGGCGGTACTCCGACGCCGCGGCGCTCACCTGCTCGGCCGTGGTTCGCAGCGCCAGCTCTCGCAGCAGGGTCAGGTTGCCCTTGCGGAAGAAGTTCGCGAGCGACTGCTCGACCTTGTCCGCGCGGTAGATCTTGCCCTCGCGCAGACGCTTGCGCAGTTCGTCGACCGAGATGTCGACATTGACCACTTCGTCGGCTCGGCGAAGCAAGCTATCCGGCACGGTCTCCCGCACCTGCACCCGCGCCGAGCGGGCTACGGCGTCCACCAGCGTTTCCAGGTGCTGCACGTTGACCGCCGTTTCGACGTCGATACCCGCGTCCAGCAGCTCCAGGACATCCTCGTACCGCTTGCGGTTGCGCGAGCCCGGCACGTTGGTGTGCGCCAGCTCGTCGACCAGGACCGTTTGCGGACGCCGGGCCAGGATGGCTTCGAGGTCCATTTCCTCGAGCTGCACCGTCCGGTACTGGATCTTCCTGGGCGGCACCGACTCGAGCCCCTCGACCAGCTCCATGGTTTCCTTGCGCCCGTGCGCCTCGACGAAGCCCAGCACCACGTCCACGCCGGCGGCCTTGAGCTGGTGCGCGTGCTCCAGCATGGAGTAGGTTTTGCCCACGCCCGGCGCCGCGCCGATGTACACGCGCAGGCGCGCCGCGGGCGCTTCGTCCACCACCGGCTTCCGCAGCTCCGCCATTCGTCAGCCGGCCTCGACCGGGTGCCGCGTCTCCGCGAGCACCGCCGCCGGCAGCGCGAAGGTGAAGGTCGTGCCCACGCCCAACCGGCTCTCCACCTGGATGGATCCGCCTTGCGCCTCCACCAGCCTGCGCACCAGCGCCAGCCCGAGCCCCGTGCCCTCCGCCGAGCCTGAGGTGAACCGCCCGAAGATCGTGTCCAGGCGTTCCGGCTCGATGCCCCGGCCCGTGTCCTGCACGCTGAACCGGACCGCGTCCTTGCCTTCGTCCGCGCGTAGACGGATGTAGCCGCCGCCCGGCGTGTACTGGAGCGCGTTGCTGAGGAGGTTCTCGAAGATGGAGCGCAGAGCCCGGCGGTCCGCCCGCACTCGCTGGAGGTCCGGGTAGGCTTCCACCTCGACCGTCAGCCCGCGCGTGTCCGCCTCGACGCGCACGGAGGCCTGCGCCTCGCGCAGCAGGTCCAGGGGCCGGACCGGCTCCAGCCTGAGCGTGCGCCGCCCCGTGTCCAGCTCCGCCACGGCGAACAGGTCCGCCATCAGGTCGTCCATGCGCTGCGCCTCGCCTTGCGCGCCATCCACCACGTCGGCCTGCAAGGGTTTCAGCTCCCCCGCGTAGCCGCGCGCCAGCGCGTGGATCGCGACCCGCAGCTTCTCGAGCGGGTCGCGCAGCTTGGCCGAGGCCACGGAGAGAAACCGCGTCTTGAACCGGTCCAGAGCTTGAAGTTCGGTCACATCTTCCAAAACCGTGACCGCGCCCAGCAGGTGTCCTTCGTTGTCGCGCATCGGCGTGGTCCGCAGGCGGTAGTTGCTCTCTTTCGCGCCCAGCCGCAGCGGTGCCACCGCCGGGTCGCCTTCGCCGCCTACCGTGCGCTGGAAGGCCACCGCCGTCCCGATGGCCTGGAGAATCTGCTCGCCGCCGGGAGTGGTCTTGAGCGCGCCCCGGTCCGCGCCCTCGCCCAGCAAGCCTTTCGCCGCCTTGTTCAGCTTCAGGATCTGCCCGCGCCCATCCGTCACGATGACCGGCTCGAACAGGGACTGCACGACCGCGTCGGACATTCGCAGCTCCATCTCGCGGCGGCCGGTTTCGGTTCCGCGCAGGTCGCGCAGGCGGATCGCCATGCGGTTGAACTCGGTGGCCAGCGTGCCCAACTCGTCGTTGCGGGCCCAGTCGATGCGGCCCTGGAGGTCGCCCTGGCCCATGCGCCGCGCCGCGCGGGCCGCCTGCCTCAGGGGCTGCGTCGTCCAGATCAGGGTCAGGACCAGCACCGCCGCGCCGGTCAGCAGGCTCGTGATGCACGCGCCGACCAGCTTGGCGCTGAGCGCTTCGCGTCGCAGGTCGAGGTCGGCCCGCAGGCGGTCGCGCCGGGTATAGAGGGCCGTGAGCTTGGAGGAGAGGGCGGCGTCGATCGGCTCCAGCGCCCGCGCCGCGCTCACGCGCGCGCCAAAATCCGGAGAGGCCCGGCGCAGTCTGCCCAGGACCAGCGAGTGCGCGGAGACTTCCGCGTCGATGCGGGGCACCCCCGGCCCGTCTTGCTTCGTGTCCTGCTCGATGTCTCGCAGCGCATCCCTGGCCGTGCGCAGCCGCTGCTCCGTGCGCTCGCTTTGCTGGTGGATATCGAGCTCGCGCGGCGCGGGCTGCGCCCCGGCGAGCGAAGCGGGCGCGGCGGGCTCGTTCGCGGCCGGCAGGTGCAGCAGAGAACGCTCCACCAGGACCTGCTCCCGTCCGAGCGAAGCGCGGGCGGCGGCCAGCGCGCCCACGGCGTGGTCCATGCGCTTTTGCTCGCCGCCCAGCGCGCTGAGCGAGACGAAAGAGGACCGCACCAGCAGCGTCAAGCCCGCCAGCAGCGCCAGCAGCAAAAGCCCACCCAGCAAGAATCTTTGGAAAATGGTCAGCATTCCGGTTCGGTAAGGCTCATTCTAGGCCACCGGTTCGACTCGCGCGTCCCCTTACCGGTCCGCATCTGTCTTGTCTTTTCCCATTTCGGGACTGTTCCCGATTCGGCACACCAGGATTCCGCTCTGGCCGTACGGGCAGGCGAGGCCGGGGACCGCCCGCTCAAGGACGACCCAGTCCGCGCCGGTTTGCCGGTGGAGCCGCGCGAAGGCGTCCCGGTCGAAGCCGTTCCAGCCGCCGAGCGCCCGCTCGTCCCGGGCCCACTTCTCGCCGAGCTCGGGGAACATGGTCGCGACGCCGCTGTCCTTGTAGAAGTCGGCCAGGCGGCCGCGCTCGGCAACCGCGCGGAAGCCGTGCTCGTCCTCGCCCGGCAGCTCCAGGTAGCGCGGATCGAGCGCGAAAAATGCGTCCTTCGGCGTGTTGGCCCGGACCCAGTAAAACGCCGCGAGCCAGCGGTTCGCGCCCGCGCGCCCGGGCAGTTCGATGTGAGGGCTCGCGGGGTAAAGCGCGAGATTGAGCGCGCACATGCCCGCGGCCAGCGGCGCGAAAAAAGCGGCCCAGCGCCAAGGCCGCGCGCCGAGCGCGTACTCGGCCAGCAGGCCGCCCAGGATCAGGAAAAGGAAGATGTAGATCAGGTCGAAGGAGCGCATGGGCTGCAGGCGCTGGAGGCTGTCGAAGCGCGGGCTGGCGGCGAGCATGAGCCAGAACGCCGTGGAAACCATGCCGAAGGCCACCAGAGCCCGGCACACGCGTCTGCCCGCCGCGCTCAAGCCTCGAAGCTGTGCCCGGGAGCAGGCAGCCAGGATCGCGAGCGGAAGCAGGATGCCCAGGTACTCCCACCATCGCCACAGGGAGGCGAAGAAGAAGGTGCGTGAGTAGAGCAGATCATGGTCGGTGCCGGTCGCGGGCTGGAGGGAGAAGCTCTTGAGCAGTGACGGTACAGCCGCGGCGCGTGCGGGCATGCGGGCCGGCGAAAGGACCGGGAACAGCAAGAATGCGAGCAGCCCCACCGTATATACGACCATCTGCGGGTGTACGTAGCCGGTGAGCAGCAGCCACGCGACCAAGCCCCATCGCTCGCCGCGCAGCAGGGCGGCCACGGCCAGGAGCGAAAAAGGGGTCGAAAAAGAGCGCGCCGTGAGGTACGGGTCCGCGATGACCAGGGCGGTGCCCGCGACCGGGACCGACAACGTGAGCGCGAGGGCGGCGACCGCTCCCCAGACCGCGCGCCGGCTGGTGAAAAGCGTTCCAGCGACCCGCCAACCCGCGTAGACGAGCAGAAACACGCCCAGCAGGTGCCAGAGCAGGATCGCCGGGTCGGCCCGGAGGTGCAGCAGGCGCGCGCTGTGGCCGGCGACGGAGGACAGGTGCCCATAGCGGGCGTGCGCGAGGAAGAACTCCGCGCTGCGAGGGTAGAGCGATGGGTCGACGATCTGCTTGATGGCGGGCGTGTAAATCTCCGCGTCGTCCGTGCCCAGGTGATAACCCTGGACCAGCACCGCGGCCACGCTCAACAAGGGCAGCCCGAGCGCTGGGGAGGTCCACCCCGGCACGCGAAATCGGCTCAAAACTCGCCCTGCGAGGCCCGGCTCCCCAGCCGGGGTGCCGGCATGGGCGCGAGGGCGGGCGCGGACCCGAGGCGGCTGCCCGGGTCGTCTCGCAGGATGGACGGGTCGACCAGGCCCCAGGCTTCCAAGCGAGCAAGCGCGGCGGTCTTGAGTACCCCTGCGCCGTACACCAAGCTTCTCCGCAGATTGATGGACGAGGCCTCAGGGAAGTACTTTGCCGGACAGGAGAGCTCCCCGACTCGAAACCCAAAATGGAAAGCCTGAATGAGCATTTCGTTATCGAAAACAAAATCGTCGGAGCAGGCGTGCAAAGGCAGCCGCTCCAGAACGTCTCGGCTCCAGGCCCGGTAGCCGGTGTGGTATTCGGAGAGTTTCTGACCGATCAAGAGATTCTCAAGCGCGGTCAGGATGCGGTTCGAAGCGTATTTCCAGCGGGGCATGCCGCCGCCGCGCGCCCCTCCGCCCAGAATGCGCGAGCCGAGCACCACGTCGAACTCCCCGTAGGCGATCATGGCGGACATGGCGGAAACCAGGCGCGGGGTGTACTGGTAGTCCGGGTGCAGCATGACCACAATGTCCGCGCCGCGGGCCAGGGCGGCTCGGTAGCAGGTCTTCTGGTTGCCGCCATAGCCCCGGTTGATGTCGTGCCGAATGGTGTGGAGGCCCAGCTCCCAGGCGAGCTCCGCTGTGCCGTCGGAGCTCGCATCATCGGTCAGGATCACGTCATCGACGATCTCCCGGGGGATTTCCTCGACAGTTCGTTGGAGGGTGCGGGCCGCGTTATAAGCAGGCAGGACGACGGTGACGCGGCGGCCGTTCAGCATTCGTGTGGAGCTCCTTGATGATGGCGCGCGTGCGCGGCTGTAGCTTGTCTCGACGGAAAAGCCGGGTGGAAGTTGCAATCCCACTTGCGCGGGAGCGGAATCGTTCGGTTTGAGTGGGGTTCTCCTGTGTACCTTCAGGGTAAAGTGCCTAGCCGCGCCGGTAGCGGCTCAGGACGTCTTCCAGCGTCACCATGCCCTCAAGCGTGCCCTTGGCTGCCCGGTTGCTGATCGGCAGCAGCGGCCAGCGCGACAGGTGCTTCAGCGCGGTGTCGAGCGGCAGGTCGGGGAAGAGCAAGGGGGCGCGTTCGGAGGGCAGAACCTGCTCCAGGCGGCAGTCCTCGGCTTGCTCCCCTTCGAGCTTGCCCAGCTCCTCGGCCCGGAGCACGTAGCAGGTGCCGTCGGCCATGCGGACCACCATCGCGCCTTCTTCCGGGTGGAGCGAAAGCTCGACCGAGGCTGCCTTGAGCGTTTCCGCCCCGCCCAGAACGGGCGCGCGCAGGGGGCGCAGAGCGTCCTCGAGGTGCAGCCCCACCTCCTCGCGCTGCTCCTCCATCGAGGGCAGGTCGAGGCCGTCCTGGTGGGTGAACAGCTCGAAGATGGGCGTGGGCTGCAGCTGGCGCGAGATGAGGTAGGCGATGGTGTTGGCCAGGATGACCGGCAGAATGATGGAGTAATTGCCGCTGGTTTCAAGCACCATGAATACCGAAGTGAGCGGCGCGCGCAGGAATCCGGCGAAGAGCACGCCCATGCCGACCAGGGCGTAGGAGCCGACCGCCGCCGAGCTGTTCGGCAGCAGCGTGTGGGCGACGGTGCCGACCGCCGCGCCCAGCATGGTACCGGTGAACAAGGTGGGCGCGAACATGCCGCCGGGCGTGCCGCTGGAAAACGACAGCGTGGTGGCCAGCACCTTGGCCCCCACCAGCGCGAGCAGGAAACCCCAGGTGTACTGGCCGTGGAGGGCCTGGTCCATGGCCTCGTAGCCCGGACCCATGACCTGCGGGAAACCGAAGTAGCCGATGAGCCCCACGAGCAGCCCCGCCGCCGCCGGCTGGAACAGCTGCGCGTCGGCCGGCATTGCCCGCAGGCGCGGCCGCAGGATGGCCAGCGCCTTGGCGAAAACAAACGCCGATAAGCCGCCCAGAACGCCCAGAACGGCGTAGGCGGTCAGCTCGCGGGGGTCGCGCAGCGTGACCGAGGGGATGCGGAACATGGGCGCGGAGCCCCAAAAGATGCGCGCCACCGAGACTGCCGCGATGGCCGCGAGCACCACCGAGCCCAGCACCGCCGCCGACCAGTAGCCGATGACCTCCTCGATGACGAACAGGATCGCCGAGATAGGCGCGTTGAACGCCGCGGCCAGGCCGGCCGCCGCGCCGATGGGGGCGAACAGCCGCAGCGAGCGCCGCGACAGACGCAGCTTGCGCGCGACGATCGAGGCCACGCCCGCGCCGATCTGAAGCGAGGGGTCCTCGGGCCCGAGCGAGTGGCCGCAGCCGATCGCGATGGCCGACCCGATGAACTTGCCCGTGACCGTCTTGAACGAGATGTAGCCGTTGTAGATGTAGAGCGCGGCCTTGGTTTGGTTGACGCCGGAGCCGCGCGCCCCGGGGAACACCCACCGCACCAGCGCCGCCACCACGAGCCCGGCCAGCGCGGGCGCGAGCACGAGGCGGGGCTGGCGCGCGTGCGGCGCCGAGCCCAGCGCGATGAGCTTGATCCACTCGATCGCGACCCGGAACGAGACCACGAGCAGGCCGGACAGCACCCCGATGAAGATGGAGAGCACCAGGAACAGGCGCTCCTCGCGCTTGGGCGCGATCTCCTCGAGGCTGAAGCGCTGCGCCTCGGGGTCGAACTCGGTTCGGTCGCCCTCGCCGATGGGCGGCTGCGCGGCGGGGATCGGCTCTTCGGTCACGGAAGGCCCGGTCATCCCTGCGCCTCCACCTGCGACGGGGCCTGCGCGATGCGCATCAGCAGCTCCGCCTCGCCCGCGGGCGCGCCGCAGGAGGAGGTGGTCGCCCGCTCCGTTTCGTAGGCCAGCTGCAGGACGTTCTCGGCGAAGCCGGGGTCGCGCCCGAGCGCCTGGGCCAGGGCCGGGCCGGTCGGCAGCACGGTCCAGCGCGCTGCCAGGTTGCCCAGCGGGTCGGCGGGCAGCGCGGGCTGCGCGACCACGGGCTGGTCCTGCTGTTGCCTGGGCGCGAGCGGGTTGAGCTGCTGGAGGTGCGCGGCCAGCGCGGACAGGGCGGCGAGGGCCGTGGTCCGGGCATCCGGGGCCGGGATCGCGACGATCGGGGCACCGGACGCTCCGGCAGGCCCCTCCGCCTTTTGCGCCTCCACGCTCAAGGGGCAGCCCAGCAGCCGCTGCTCGGCCATCTGCGCGATGCGTCCGATCCGGCGTGCCCGCTCGGCATTGGGCAGCGTCTCCGACGGGTACAGCGCGAGCACCGCATTGGCCTCCCGGAGCTCCTCGCGCGCGCCATCGCGGACCTGCGGCTCCTGCCGGGCGAAGCCGGGGTCGGCCACGGCCTGCTCGAGCAGGGCGCGGGTCTGCGCGTAGCGGCCCAGGCCTCGGGCCACCCGAGCCTCGCCCAGCAGGGCGTCCAGACGCGTCGCGCGGTGCGCGGCTGCCTTGCGGTACACGTCCAAGGCATCCGCGCCGCCGTTGGCCTGCTCCAGCAGCCCGCCGACTTCGAGCTGCAGGGGGTAGTTCTCCGGCCCGTTGCCGGAGGTGATAAGCAACAAGTTGCGGGCTTCCGCGTCGCGGCCCCGCGCGATCAGGTAGCGGGCCAGCTCCAGGCGGATGGCGCGCCGACGGGTAAAGGCGTCTCCATTCCACGTCCCGTCGATCGAGGCCTGGTAACGGTCCACCGCCGCGTTGGGGTCGCCGGTGCGCGCGCTCAAACGCGCCATCTGGAGATTGATCTCGCCCGAGCCCGGCTCGCTTTCGAGCAGCGTGGTGAAGTAGATCTGAGCCTCCCGGGTGCGGCCCGCGGCGGCCAGCGCCTCGGCCAGCTCGATCTGCAGGCCCCGGTCGTCGGGCGCGTAGGCCAGGGCCGAGCGCAGCTCCTCGACCGCCACCAGGGGACGTCCCGCGGCCATCGCCGCCTCGCCCCGGTGCCGCCAGCGCACCTGGAGCATGAGCCTGTGCGCGGTGAATGAGTGGAACAGCCCCCAGGTCACGAAGGACAGTGCGACCGCGATGGCGAACAGCGTGCCCAGCGCCGCCGTGTCGAGCAGATACACCCTCGACCGCTCCCGCCGTTCCTCGCCTGTCAGCTTCCTCTTGAGCCCGGGCACGCGGCCTCCCACTTGCCTCTACTTTAAACGCGCGCGAGCGCAGACGCATCCCACGTTCTCTATGGCAGCCACGGTCTGGAAGGGCTACATCTCGTTCGGGTTGATCTCGGTGCCGGTGCGCATGTTCGTCGCGGCGCGCGAGGAGCATATCGGCTTCAATCAAATCCACAAGACCTGCGGGACGCGGCTCAAGCAGCAGCTCTACTGTCCCAACGAGAACGTGGTCGTGGGCCGCGACGAGATCGAGAAGGGCTACCCCGCCGGCGACGGAACCTACGTGATGATCCGGCCCGACGAGCTGAAGGCGCTCGAAGCCGAGTCGAGCGAGACCATGGCGATCCAGCAGTTCGTCGAGCTGGACGAGGTGGACCCGATTTACTACGAGACCTCGTACTACACCGTCGCGGAGGAGCCCGGCCGCCGCGCCTACGCGCTCATGATGCAGGCCATGCGGAAGCTGAAGCTGGGCGCGGTGGCCAAGCTGACCCTGCACCAGAGGGAGCAGGTCGTGCTGATCCGGCCTTACGAGCACGGCTTGCTCCTGCACACGCTCTTTTACCCCGAGGAGGTCCGCGAGATCCCCGAGTACGGCGACCAGGCCCCGCTGGAGCTCGGGGACGCCGAGGTGAAGCTGGCCGAGCAGTTCATGGGCGCCCTGCGCGCGCCCTTCCACCCGGATGCCTTCCACAATGTCTACCAGGAACGCGTGGAGCACCTGATCGAGACCAAAGCCGCCGGGGATGCGGGTCCCGAACCGCCGAAAAAGCCCAAACCGATGGCCCCGGTGATCAACCTGATGGACGCCCTCAGGGCTTCGCTGGCGCAGAAGGCGGGCAACGCCATGCCCCCGGCGGAAAAACCCTCCATCGCCGCGAAGAAGGCAAACGCGAAGACCGCGCCCAAGCGCCGCCGCGCGGGCTGAAGAGGAGAACAATCCATGGAGAATGTCGCGGATGCGATGACCGCGCGCCTGCTGGCGGACGCGGGAATTTCGGAAGGCATGCGGGTGCTCGACGTGGGCTGCGGCCCCGGCGACGTGACGCGGATAGCGGCCAGGCTGGCCGGGGCGTCCGGGCGCGTGGTCGGGCTCGATCGAAACCCGACGATGCTTCGCCTGGCCGAGCAGCGCGTGCTCGAGGCGAACCTCTCGAACGTGTCCTTTCGCGAAGGGGCCTTGGAGGGTATGGAGCAGGGAGAAGAGTTCGACGCGGTCGTGGGGCGGCGCGTGCTCCTGTACCAGCCTGACCCCGTGCGGGCGGTGCGGGGCGTGCTCCGCGCGCTGCGCCCGGGCGGTCTCGCCGTCTTCCAGGAGCACGACGCGGCGCCGGTTCCCGAATGGCGCACGCCGCTGCCGCTGCACCAGCGCGTCCACGGGTGGATGTGGGAGTTGCTCCGGCGCGAGGGGGCGAACATACACATGGGCTACGACCTGCCTCGGGTCCTCGCCGAGGCCGGGCTGGGGCTCGAACACGTTCGCGCCGAGGGCATCGTCCAGACCCCGGAGATCGCCTATCCGACGCACGAGATCGTCCGCGCGGTCCTGCCCCGGATCGTGAAGGAGGGCGTCGCGTCGGAGGAGGAGGTCGACGCGGCAAGCCTCGGCGAACGGCTCCAGGCGGAGCGGGCCGCCGCGAAAGCGACGTATGTGGGTGAAACGATCTTCGGTGCCTGGGGGCGCAAGCCGCTCGAGGGCTGACTTGCGTCAGTCGCGCGCCAAGACCCCGGCTGAAAGGTGAGCACTGCCGCCTGCCTCCGTCATCATCTCCGGCAGGTCGGGCGTGCGGGTCAGCGTTTCCGGGCGGCCGTCCACCAGCAGCACCGTGTCCTCGACCTTGCCGCCCCGGCAGCTCGGGTTCCATGCGAAGGCTTGCATGGGCTGGACGACCTCCGTGCCTTCAGGCGCGGCGACCCACTCGCGCTCGAGATAGCCGCAGGCTCCGCCCTGGTGGTGCATCTGCTCCTCGCCCGGGAACCCGGCTGCGGCGTAAGCCTCCGCCGCCACCCGGAACAGCCCCGCCGAGGTCGCGCCCGCGCGCGTTGCGTGCAGCAGCGCCGCGTTGACCCTGGCCGCCGCGTCGAAGCCCTCCAAAAGCGCGGCGGGCATGGGCCCGAAATGGACGAAGCGCGTGAGGGAGACGGCCAGCCCCCATCGACGCGCGCACAGGTTCAGCATGCCGAAGCGCTCGAGGGTCGCGCCGCGCGCGGCCGCGTGCTTGTACCGGAGGATGCGCTCGTCGGCCGCCGTCAGCAGCACGGAAGGGAAGACCCCGCGGCTCAGGAGCCGCTCCGCCGTCCAGGCTTCCATCTCGCGTTCGCTCACCCCCGGCCTGAGGCAGCGCAGGACGTCGGTGACGGCCTCGGCCGCGGCGGCACCCAGCAGGCGGAACCGCGCGGCCTCCGGCGGGAGGAGCGGCGCGCGCAGCGGGGCCAGGTCGATGAGGCGCAGATCTGGGAGCGGGGTGTCCGAGCCGAGCTTCGCCCCGCCGATCGCCCGCGTTTCGGCGGCGAAATCCAGGGCGTGCCAGGAACGGACGACCGGCTCGAAGCCGAGCCCGTCCAGCTCCTCGGCCTCCAGGCGTGGGGCTTCGTTGTTGGGCAGCAGGGCGAACCGGCGGCCATCGCGCAGCAGCAGCAGAGCGGCCACGGCCGTCTCGCCGGGGATCAGCACCCGCGCCTCGAACCGGCCCGCCGTGCTCCAAGCCAGGTTTTCGTGGCGGCGCAGCAGGATGCCATCCAGGCCACGCTCGCCGAGCCATCGCTGCAGTCTGGCCCGTTTCGCCTCGAGCTCGGCGGTGCCGCTCGCATCCTCCCAGGCAATCGATGCAGCCGGGTTTTCCATGGGGCTGAGTCTACTCCGGCGCGGGCGGCATGGCGCGGATCGCCTCCACCAGCTGCCACAGCGAGCCCTCGCCGAGCGAGCGCCACGCGGGCATGCCGTGGCCCTTGCTGCCGTTCTCGAGGATCCAGTAGATTTCCCCGTCGGTTTCCCCGCGTACCCTGGCCGTACGCAGGCTGGGGCGGTTCCGCCGGCCCGCTCCGTCGGCGGCATGGCAGCCGACGCAGTACTGCGCGTAGCTCTCCTGCCCGGCGCGGAGATTGGCCGGATTCCGCGGCAGGGAGTCGGGCCGGTCGCGTACATCGGCCGGGACCAGTGAGCGCCAGGGGCTGGGTACGTACGGGGCCGTCTTGCAGCCGGCGATCAGGAGCGAGAGCAGGAGAGCGAAGCGAACCATAAGCGACACTGTGTAGATGACCGAGCCCAGCCATACGGACCCAGAACTGCTCATCTTCGATTGCGACGGGGTGCTGGTCGACAGCGAAATCCTGGTCTGCGCCGCCGTCAGCGAAGAGCTGACCCGCCTGGGCTACTCCATCACGCCCGCCGACGTGGTCCGCCGCTTCGCCGGGCGGCCGGAGCGCGACATCCTCGCCGAGGTCGCCCGCGACTGGGGTCGTCCAGTCCCACCGGCCTATTACGCCGCGATGAAGACGCGGGTCAACCATGCTTTCGAGAACGACCTGCGGGCGGTCGCGGGCACGCACGAGGTCCTCGCGGCGTTGACGCTGCCTCGGGTGGTCGCTTCCTCGAGCGCGCCCGCGAAGCTCGAGCAGGGACTGCGGTTCGTCGGGCTCGACCACCATTTCGCGCCCAATATCCTCAGCGTGCACCGGGTGGCGCACGGCAAGCCCGCGCCGGACGTGTTCATCTATGCCGCGGGCTGGATGCATACGCCAACCGGGGCCTGCCTGGTGCTCGAGGACTCGGAGCCGGGCGTGCGCGCGGCCCGGGCGGCCGGCATGCGCGTGTGGGGCTTCACCGGGGGCAGCCACTGCACCCCCGACCACGGCGAGCGCCTGCTCGCGGCCGGCGCGGAACGTGTGCTCGCCCACATGCGCGAGCTGCCCTCGGCACTGCCCGCGGCCTTCCGCGCCGCTCCCGAGGCCTGACTCGCTGCGGTGTGATACATTCAGGCTGTGAGTTGCCGTGGAAACACCGGCTCGACTCGCCCCTCCCCGGACGCGTAGCTCAACTGGCAGAGCATTCGACTCTTAATCGACAGGTTGAAGGTTCGATTCCTTCCGCGTCCACCAGCTTCGCGCTTCGGCATACTTCCGGCCATGTGCAGAGTAACCTTTTCTTTACGCAAGGCTCTTACATTTCACATGTCTAAGGTCACGACCGTAGGGCTGCTGAGCTTTTCGGCGGGTATGCGCGCGGTAAAGACTTGTTCCGTGTAAGTTACGTAAGTTTTGCGTTTGGCCTGGAATCGATTGACAACTCTTCCGGGTTTAAGCGATTCTGGCTCTCGCTCAGGGCACAATCCGGCGGCTTCGACGCACGCCGGATGGGTCGATTGAAGATTCCCTTTGCAGCGTTTGCAGTTTCTCCTTGGAGGCACCACCATGGCTCGAATCCTTTCCCGGCGTCTGCGCGACATGCAGGCGCGCCGGTCCCGTCTCACGCAGGCGGCGCTTTCGGCGTCGCTCGTTTTTTCGCCCTTGGCGCTTCATGCCCAAGGCACTACGGCGACGGTGAGCGGCACGGTGACCGACCCCTCGGGCGCGGTGATCCCCAACGCAGCGGTCACGCTCAAGAACCAGGCGAGCGGCGATGTCCGAGCGGGCAAGAGCAACGGCGCGGGCGATTTTACGTTCTCCGCGGTACCGGTCGGCACCTATGAGGTCGACATCCAGTCGCCGGGCTTCCAAACCTTCCAGACCAACGGCCTGGAGCTGCACCCGGGCGACGCGCTCTCGCTCCACGAGCTGAAGCTCACGGCCGGCTCGGAAGCGCAGACGGTCAACGTGGCGGGCGCGACGGAGAACATCACACTCGATTCCGGCGAGCAGAGCTCGCTCATCTCCTCCCAGCAGATCCAGCGCCTGTCGGTCGAGGGCCGCGACGTGACGGAGCTGCTCAAGATCCTGCCCGGCTTCGCGGTGACTACGCGCGGCGGCGGCGGCCTGAACACCGCCTACGACCCTTCGCAGGTGAGCGTCACCGGCGGCCTCGGCTACTACTCCGGCAACGGGCAGAACATCAGCAGCACGGCCCTGCTCTCCGACGGCGCCGACATCACGGACCCGGGCAACTTCGGCGACTCGATCCAGAACGTCAATTACGAGCAGGTTTCCGAGGTCAAGGTCCAGACCGCGAGCTTTACCGCGGACCAGGCGCGCGGCCCGATCGTCATCAATGCCATCGGCAAGTCCGGCGGCGACCACCTTCACGGATCGATCTATACCTATGCCCGCACGACGCAGCTCAACTCGGCCGACTGGCTGGCCAACTACACGGCGCAGGCGAAACCGCCGGACCGGCAGGTGTACCCCGGCTTCACGCTCGGCGGCCCGATCCTGATCCCCGGGCTCGACTTCAACAAGAGCAAGAAGCTCACCTTCTTCACGGGCGCCGAGTACTACGCGCAGCGCAACGCCTATGCCTACGGCAGCGCGGGCGCGGCGATCCTGAGCACGCTCGTGCCCACCGCCGGCATGCGCAACGGCGACTTCAGCCAGGCGCAGCTGAACCAGTACCTGGGCGACAGCGTCAACAGCTCGACCTTCGCGAACATCAACAAGGTTCCGTTGACGGGCAAGAACGGGGCACCGCTGACCAACGGCAACCTGGCCGGCAACATCGACCCGCAGACGCAGGTCCTGCTCAACACGCTTCCTCTGCCGAACATCGCGAGCGTGGGCGGGTCCAACTACACGATCACCAACCTGACCCAGAATAACCTGTGGCAGGCGCGCGGGCGCGTCGACTACGACATCAACGAGCGCAACAAACTGTTTATCGTCTACAGCAAGGAAGCCGGCAAGGCGGGCTTTCCGCAGGTGCCGTACTACTCGCCGCGCGGCGCGCTCGGCGGTGTCAACACGCCGGGCGGCCTGCTGAGCACGGTCAACTCCGAGATCGGCTCGCTGAACTACACCGCCATCATCACGCCCTCGTTGACCAACGAGTTTTATCTGTCGGGCGCGTGGCTGCTCCAGAACTTCACCCCGGGCAACTTCGCCGCGACCACGGCGAACGGGCTCTACACCACGCCCGGGCTGTTCGCGAACGGCTCGAAGGCGATCCCGCAGTTTCAGGACTACGGCAACGACGGGCTGCCGCTCGGCCTGTTCCCGGACGGCAGCTACGGCGGCATCTACGCGAAGAAGTGGGTGCGCACGGGCGGCGACAACCTGACCAAGGTGTTGGGTAAGCACACCGTCCGCATCGGTTTCTTCACGCAGCTCGACACCAACCACCAGGTCGCGCCTTTCGTGAACACCAACGGCGCGATCCAGCTTTATTATTTCCCGGAGACGATCACCGATCCGAAAGCCGGCCTGGTTCACTGGACCGGCGCGGTGGGCTCGGGCAACGGCGGTAACTACCTCGCGAACTTCCTCGAGGGCGGCGTCTTCAATTACAACCAGACCAACATCGACGCCACGCCCAACGTCTACTTCTGGAACATCGACGGCTATGCGCAGGATGCCTGGCGCATTACGCCGCATCTCACGGTCGACCTCGGCGTGCGGTTCGACCACCTGTCGCCGTGGTCCGACGCGCACAAGCAGGGCCTGCCCGTGTGGGATCCGGCGGCGTACGCGAGCCGCAGCAATCCCACCCTGCCCGGCATCGAGTGGCATGCCATCAATCCGAACGTACCGCTCAGCGGCGTACCCGCAGTGTGGGCCTATGTAGAGCCGCGCGTCGGCTTCGCCTGGGACGCCTATGGCACGGGCAAGACCGTGGTGCGGTCCGGCTTCGGCATCTACCGCTCGCACGATTCGTTCAACGACGTGACCGGCGGCATCTCCACCGTGCTCGGCGCGCGTACGGCAAACGCGAACAATATCCTGCTCTCATCCGTCAACTCAACGGCGGCGACTGCGACGGCTCCGGGCGGCTTCATCCCGAACACCAGCGCGAATGCCCTTCTGGCCGGCGACGACCAGATTCCGCAGGTGTACACCTACAACTTCGCGGTCGACCAGAAAGCGCCATTCAACTCCATCTTCGAGATCGCCTACATCGGCAACGCCACACGGCACCTGCTCAACGACGGGCAAGGCTTGCTGAACAACATCAATGCCATTCGCCCCGGCGTTCTGTACGGTCCAAATCCGACGACCGGCAAGACGCTGCCCCTGTTTCCAACCGCAGGCAGCACGAATACACCTACCGCGGCCAACAGCGTCACCAATCTCGGCTCCAACGAGATCGACCAGTACCGGCCCTACCCGCTGTACCACAACCTGAATATCTCGCAGCACAACGCGTATGCCAATTACAACTCGCTCCAGATGCAGTGGAACAAGCAGCAGGGCGCGTTCAATTACGGGGTCAACTACACCTTTTCAAAGGCGCTCGGCGTCTTGGGCGCGGGGCCGGTAGGCGAAAGCAACGCGGGCAGTGCGATCGATCCGTTCAACTACGCGAACGATTACCTGCCCGAATCCTTCGACCGGACGCACATTTTCAACGCGACCTACTCCTACAACGTAGGGCGGGTCTTCACCAATCGCCTGGCGGCGGGCGCGGCGAACGGCTGGCTGATCTCGGGTATCACCAACCTCCAGAGCGGTACAAACCTGATCGCGTCCAACAACTCGAACTTCAACCTGGGCGGCAACCTTCAGGTGATCGACGGTGCGGGCCAGCCGCAATCGCTGCCGGTGAACTCGATCAGCTTTTTGGGTACGCCCGACGTAACGCTGCAACCCGTGGTGGGGCGCAACGCGGGGATCGGCACGCTGCCGCACCAGTACGCCAACAACGCCGCGTTCTCCCTGCCGCAGGTCGGCCAGCAGGGCACCTACCGGCCTCCGTACATTCATTCGCCCGCCTTCACAAACACGGATTTGACGGCGGCCAAGGACTTCCACGCCACCGAGCACGCGGTCGCGCAACTGCGTGTGGCCGCGTTCAACTTCATCAACCACGCCAACTCCACCTTCGCGACCTCGGTTCCGGGCCAGCAAAACGCGCTGAACCTGAACTACAACAACGGCACCGTCAACCAACCTGTCGCGACGGCCATCGCGACCGCGCCCAACACCAACGCCGCGACTTTCGGCCAAGCCCCTCTGCGGACCGGACGGCGCATCCTCGAGCTGTCCCTGAAGCTGTCCTTCTAGGATTGTGCGTGGGGGCATAAGAAGTTAGCCGCGGTAGGACGGGCTCCCGGCCCGGAACGCTTCCAACCCCGCAGGGTGTGCAATCCTGCGGGGAGCGGTGTTGGTCGAGGTCGAGCAAGAAAAGCAGGGCTGGCTCAGTGTCCTCCGGGAGTCGCTCGGGGGCACGAAGCGGGATCTGACCAGCGGCAGCCTGAACCGCGCGGTGGTCCTGCTGGCCGTGCCGATGATGCTCGAGCTGGGGCTCGAGTCCGTCTTCGCGGTCGTCGATATCCTATGGGTCAGCCTGCTCGGCGCGAACGCCGTGGCGGCGGTCGGGCTGGCCGAATCGCTCATGACCGTCACCTTCGCGATCAGCGCGGGGCTCGGCGCATCGATCACGGCGCTGGTGGCCCGGCGCATCGGCGAGGGCGACCCGGACCGGGCGGCGATCGACGCGGTGCAGGCAATCGTGCTGGGCCTGGTGCTCTCCGTCGCGCTCGGTGTGCCGCTGTACTTCTCCGCTTCGCAGCTGCTGCACCTTTTAGGGGCCACGCCGCCGGTGGTGCAGGTAGGGGCGATGTACAGCCGGATCACGCTCGGCTTTTCGGGCGTCGTGATCCTGCTGTCGCTCAACAACGCGATCTTTCGCGGGGCCGGCGACGCGGCGCTCGCGATGCGCTTGTTGTGGATCGCGAATGGGATCAATCTCGTGCTCGACCCGCTGCTGATCTTCGGCGTCGGGTCGTTTCCCAAATTGGGCGTCACCGGTCCCGCCGTCGCTACCCTGACCGGGCGCGGCATCGCGCTGCTCGCGCAGTTTTACCTGCTGGGGCGGGGAAGCGGGCATTTCCGGATCGCGCGCCGCCACCTTAAGCTGCACGCCGGCGAGATGGCGCGCTTCCTGCGCATCTCCAGCGCGGGCATGGTGCAGTTCCTCCTGAGCCAAGGCAGTTGGCTGGGGCTGATCCGGATCGTCAGCTTCTTCGGGCCGACCGCGATCGCCGGTTACACGATCGCCTTGCGCATCATCAACTTCGTCACGCTGCCCTCGATCGGTGTGAGCAATGCGGCGGGGACGCTGGTGGGCCAGAGCCTCGGGGCCGGCGGCGTGGACCGCGCCCGGTCCTCCGTCTGGCGGACCGGGGTGTGGAATCTCGTGCTGCTCGGCGTGGCCTGCGCGCTGTTCACGTTCTTCGCGCACCCCATCGTGCGGGTGTTCTCGCACGACCCCAGCGCGGAGCCGGTGGCGGTCGAGTGCCTGCGGGTTTTCAGCATTTCCAACCTCTTTTTCGCGTTCAGCGCGGTGTTTCTCCAGGCGTTCAACGGGGCGGGGGACACGCTGACCCCCACCTACATCAACCTGTTCGGGTTCTGGGTCGTGGAGCTGCCGCTGGCCTGGTACCTGGGCACGCACACCCACT
This sequence comes from uncultured Acidobacteriaceae bacterium, assembly GCA_964250195.1. Lineage (GTDB taxonomy): Bacteria > Acidobacteriota > Terriglobia > Terriglobales > Acidobacteriaceae > EB88. The sequence continues at coordinate 5,676 of CAXUEU010000016.1, read as the reverse complement.
GGAAGCTTAACGGGGTGTTCGCGGCGGTGCTGCTCGCGCAGGTGCTTTCGCTGCTGCTGAGCGGGTTCTTTTTCCTGCGCGGCGGCTGGGCCCGCCAGAAAATTTAGGGAAACCATGGATTCGTTCGTCGAAACCGATATCCCCCTGCGGTTGGACCGCTTGCCCTGGAGCGCTTGGCACGTGCGCATGGCGGCCGCGCTCGGGATCACGTTCCTGCTCGACGGGCTGGAGGGCGGCGTCGGCGGATCGCTGTCGGGGGCGCTCAAGAGCGCGGATACGCTGCACTTCTCGGACGCGCAGCTCGGGGTTACCTCGACCGGGTATCTCTTCGGCACCGTGGTCGGCGCACTTGTTTTCGGCTACCTGGCGGACCGGTACGGCCGCAAAACCCTGTTTACCTGGACGCTCGCGGTTTACGTGTGTTCGACCGCGGCAACGGCCTTCTCCTGGGACCTGTCGAGCTTCACCTTGTGCCGCATGCTGACGGGCGCGGGCATCGGCGGAGAGTACACGGCCATCACCTCCGCGATCGACGAGCTGATCCCGGCGCGGGTGCGGGGCGCGGCGAACCTGGTGATCGGCTCGACGTTCTGGATCGGGGTCATCCTGGGCTCGCTGGTCGCGGTCGAGTTCCTCGCGCCGAATCACTTCGGCCTGCGCCTGGGCTGGCGGCTGGCGTTTCTGTCCGGCGTGCCCATCGCGGCGGTGGTGCTCTACATTCGGCGATACGTTCCGGAGAGCCCGCGCTGGCTCCTGACGCACGGGCGCGACGCGGAAGCCGGAGCGGTGATCGAACGGATCGAGGCCGAGGTCGCACGGCAAAGGGGTCCGCTCCCGGCGGTCACCGGGTCGGTGCGGCTCCAGCGCGGCTCGGGTGATGTGCTGGGCAAGCTGGCCCTGCTGCTCAGCGTGAAACATCGCGCGCGCGCCCTGGTCTGCCTGGCTTTGGTCATGGCCCAGTCATTTTTTTACAACTCGGTCTTCTTTTCGAGCACGCTCGTCCTCTTGCGCTTCTACGGGGTTTCCGCGGCGCACGCGGGGGTTCTGTTCCTGCCGATTGCCGTGACCAATTTCGTCGGGCCGGTGCTGCTGAGCAGGCTTTTCGACTCGGTGGGGCGGCGAACGATGATCGCCCTGAACTTCGGCCTGACCGGGGTCGTCTTCGCGGCATCGAGCACGTTGTTCTACGCGGGGCGGCTGGGGGCGGTGAGCCAGGTGACGTGGTGGGCGGCCTCGTTTTTCTTCGCGGCCTCGGCCGGCGGCTCGGCATACCTCACCACCAGCGAGTTGTTTCCTCAGCAGATCCGGGCTTCGGCGATCGCGATTTTCTACGCCGTGGGCACGCTGCTGGGCGGGGTCCTGGGCCCGGTTCTCTTTGGGAGCCTCCTGAGCCGGGGCACCCGCGCGCCCATCTTTCACGGCTTCCTGGTGAGTTCGGCCGTAATGGTGGCGGCCGGGCTCATCCAGGCGGTCTGGGGCGTCGCGGCGGAGCGCAAGCCGCTCGAGGAGATCGGCTAAACGTACCGAGTGAGGAAAACGCGCGTTGCAACGGCCCTTCCGTGCACCACGGTCGCCATTTGCACCGAGGCCGCAACGGTGGAATCATAGGTTCGGCGCGGCCCGCGCGTTTGCGGGCGAGGATCCCCCGGGTCCTCCCAAGAGACTGGAAAGGGAGTTGCATGAACAACATTTCGGACGCGTTGGTCTTCTTTGGCGCCACGGGGGATCTGGCCTACAAGCAGATTTTTCCGTCGCTCCAACGGCTGGCCCGGCGCGGCAAGCTCAAGGGCCCGGTGATCGGCGTCGCCAAGGCGGGCTGGACGCTCGACGACCTCAAGAAGCGGTGCCGCGACAGCGTGGAAAAGCACGGCGGCCTGGACCCGGTGGGTTTTCCGATTCTCGAGGGCTGCCTCCGTTACGTGGACGGCGACTACAACGACGCGAGCACCTTCGCCGAAGTGCGCAAGCAGTTGGGCGACGCTCAGCACCCGCTCCACTACCTGGCCATTCCTCCGTCCCTGTTCGTGCGCGTGGTGCAGCAGCTCAAGCAGTCCGGGTCGGCGGAGGGCGCGCGGATCGTGGTCGAGAAGCCGTTCGGGCACTCGGTCGAGACCGCGGCGGCGCTCAACAGCGCGATCCACGACGTGTTTCCGGAAGAGTCGATCTTCCGCATCGATCACTACCTAGGCAAGAACGCGGTCCAGAACCTCATTTTCTTTCGCTTCGCCAATTCGTTTCTCGAGCCCATTTGGAACCGTCAGTATGTGGAAAGCGTACAGATCACCATGGCCGAGAGCTTCGGCATCGGCGGGCGCGGCGCTTTCTACGACGGCGTGGGGGCGATCCGCGACGTGGTGCAGAACCACCTGATGCAGCTGGTGAGCAATATCGCGATGGAGCCGCCGCCGTGCCCCGATGTCGAGGCGCTGCGCGACGAGCGGGTCAAGGTGCTCAAGAGCATCAAGCCCCTGACGCGCAACGACGTGGTCCTGGGCCAGTTCGACGGCTACCTGGATGAGCCGGGGGTTCGCCCGGACTCCGGCGTGGAGACATACGCGGCGCTGAAGTTGACGATCAATTCGTGGCGCTGGCGCGGCGTGCCGTTCTTCATTCGGACGGGCAAGCTGCTGAACAAGACCGCGACCGAGATCGTCGCGAAGCTGCACCAGACGCCGGCCGTGTTCTCCGACCGGCTCACCCCGCAGAACTACGTCCGGTTCCGCTTGAGCCCGGAGCCGACGGTCGCGATCGGCGGCTCGGTGAAGGAGACCGGGGAAGCCCTGCGCGGGCGTCTGGTGGAGCTCGCCACCTCCCAGCAGGCCGGGCGCAACGACCTGCTCCCTTACGAGGAACTGCTTGAAGACGCGATGAAGGGCAATCCCGTGTGGTTCGCCCGCGAGGACTACGTGGAGGAGAGCTGGGCGCTGCTGGACGGGGTCTTGAAGGACCTGCCCGGGGTGTACAACTATCAGCCGGGCTCGTGGGGGCCGGATGCGGCGAACGATCTGACGCGGAGCGTGGGCGGCTGGTGGAACCCGTCATAGGTATGTGTCTGCTTATGGTCGGGGCTCAGAATAGGCAGCCTCATCTCTTAAGCAGACGGCTTTTCGAGGAGAAGCGCATCAAGGTAGGTGGGTATAAGCATGACCGAAGATAGACTGGGAATCGACTACGCTGCCCAGCTCGCCGGGATTGAAAGGTCCATGGCGGAAACGCGTAAATTCGTTGCCGAGCAAAATAAGTTGAGCGAGGAGACGCTGAAGCTTGGGGCCGAAAAGATCAAGCTCAACGAGGAAGCGCTTAAGATGGCTCGTGACCGGAGCCTCGCGCCCCTGGCGCTGTTCTCCGGATTGGTCGGAGGAGCCCTGGCCGCCACGATCGCACACTTCCTGCGCTGACTCCCGCTAACCCACGCGCCACATCGCCAGCGTGGCCGGATAGCGGTCGCGGCCCCGGTCGGGGTCGATGGTGAGTCGCAGCCCGGCCACCGCGGGCAGGTTGAGCGTGTACACCTCGTCCTCGGTCGTCGAGCCCCCGGGGCTGAAGTTCCACTGCTGCCGCAGCACTTCCCGCTCGCCTCCGCCCGTGAGCAGCGCGTGCAAGGCCCACTCCTGCGAGCGCTCATGTTCGAGCTCGATGCACTGGAGGCGCACCTTGCCCACCTCCCGGGGCGCGTCGAAGCGCAGCGTCACCGACGCTTTGCCGGGCGCGCCCGCTACCCAGGGCCGCGAGCCGCCGGGCATCAGAGCCCCTTCGATCGGCGAGCCCGCCGCTTCCGAGCTGACTTCGACGCGGGCAAGGGCTTCCAGATCGACCCACTCCGCATCGTCCACACCTGCCCGCGAGCCGCCCGTGATTTCTTTTCTCATGCCTGGTAGGATGACGGACGGACCCAACGCGGCGGCTCGAAAGATGTCGGGCGGTTCTGCTATAACGGGCGTTGTCCCGCGAAGCACCCCCTCTATGGCCAAGCCTTCCCCTCAGGGCACTGAGCAGCTCCCTCCCAAACCCGAGCACGGCACCAGCGTCCTCACCGCTTTTCATCAGATTCGCGAGCTCATCGTCTTGGGGCGGCTCTCACCCGGCACCTGGGTAGTCGAGGGCGACTTGGCCGAGCGGCTCAACATCAGCCGGACCCCGGTGCGCGCGGCGCTGCACTGGCTGCAGCGCGAGGGCTACGTGCACGAGCACCGCACCGCGACTAAGTCCCGCATCGTGGTCGCGCCGCTGACCAAGGAGGACGCGGGCGAGCTCTACTCGATCATCGGCCACACCGAAGGGCTGGTCGGACGCAACGTGGCCGCCAAGGCGGTCGAGGAGCGGGCGGCGCTGGCCGAGGCGCTCGAGGCCCACAACGGACGGCTCGCCGGCGCGCGGGAGAGCTCCGCGGGGCTAAGCTCCATCTTCGACCTGGACCGACAATTCCATGTCGCGCTGGTAGAGGCGGGCGCGGGGCCGCGTCTGCTGGCGCTGCACCGCTCGGTGGAGCCGCAGGCGGAGCGCTACTGGCGGCTGTACGCCTCGTCGATCCTGCACGATCTCCAGTTGTCGGTGGCCGAGCACCAGACGGTGATCGACAGCGTACGCGCCGGCGACGCGAACGCGCTGGAGCAAGCTTTGCAGCGCAACTGGACCCATGGCTGGGAGCGCCTGAGCAAGGTGATGGAGGTGTTCGGCGAGCGGGGCAGCTGGTAAGCGTCAGCCGTTCGGGAAACGCAGGTCGAGCAGGTCCAGCTCGCGCTCCAGTTTGCGGTGGCTTTCGCCGCCGATGCGGCCTTCCCGCTCCAGGCGGGCCAGCTCGCGGCGCTCGGCTTCGCGCAGCCTGTTGGAGACGGCAAAAAACGCCGCCTGCTGCCGCTTCTTCGTGGGCGGCTGGGCCTTGCCGTCCACGCTGTCCTCCCCGAGCGCTTCCAGACGCTGCCGGTAGAAGCGCTCCATCAACTCGGCACCTGCTTCTTCCTGGGCCTCCGAGCCGTCGCGCTCCTCGGCCAGCGCATGGAGCGCGGCCGAGACCAGCTGCCGCCGGGCCCAGCGCTCCTCCTCGCGCAAACGGGGCGAGGCGGAGACCCTGAGTTTGCCGATGATCCAGGGCAGCGTGAGGCCCTGGCCGGTGAGCGAGACCAAGATCGCCGCGAAGGCCAGGAACAGGATGCCGGCCCGGTGCGGAAAGGGAGCGCCGGTCTCGGTCGTCTCCGGGAGCGAGAGCGCTGCGGCCAGGGTGAGCACGCCGCGCATACCGGCCCAGCCGATGACGAAGATGCGGCGGGGATCAAGCGGCTGCTCGTCCCGGCCCAGCCAGCGCCGGCGAATGGCGCGCAGGATGTAACCGGCCGGGTAGATCCAGGCGAGCCGCAGCACGAGCACCAGCACGGAGATGAACCCGGCACCCGCGATGAGCGAGGGCCAGTGCAGGGGGCGCATGCCGTCGAGCACCGTGGGCAGCTGGAGGCCGATGAGGATGAAGACGATGCCGTTGAGGCCGAAGTCCACCGTGTCCCACACGGCGTGCGAGCCCAGGCGCGCTTCGGAGGTGAGGGCGAGCGAGCTGCGGCGGCCCACGTAAAGCCCGCAGGTAACCGTGGCCAGCACGCCCGAGGCGTGGATGCTCTCGCCCAGCAGGTAGGAGAAGTACGGGGCGGCCAGGCTCACCAGGGTCTGCAGCGCGGAGCTCTGCAC
>CAXUEU010000015.1:17364-37912 GCA_964250195.1 uncultured Acidobacteriaceae bacterium | reverse complement strand
GCCCTACGCCCTGACCCTCGCGCTGCTTTTCGCCGGAGCCGCTCCCGCCATCGCGCAGACCAATCCCAACTTCGGCAACAACGTCCTTATTTTCGACCCGAGCACGCCGGCCGCCACGATCCAGTCCAAGCTCGACTCCATCAACGGCGCGGGGCAGTTCGATACGACGCGCTACGCAGTGCTGTTCAAGCCCGGCACGTACAGCGTCGACACGCAGGTCGGTTTTTACGAGGACATCAAAGGCCTGGGCCAGTCGCCGGACTCGGTGGTCATCAACGGCGCGCTCACCGCGAACCGGACCGACGCGAACGGCAACGTGACGACGAACTTCTGGCGCGCCGAAGAAAACATGCGCGTCAACGTGAACGCCGCTAAAACCAACCCGGGTTCGCCGGCCGAGCTGCAATGGGCCGTCTCGCAGGGCGCGGACTTCCGGCGCATGGACGTGCAGGGCAATCTGAAGCTGGCGAACGGGAGCTGCGGCTACGCGAGCGGCGGGTTCACGAGCGACTCGGTGATCTCCGGCTACGTCGATTCCTGCTCGCAGCAGCAGTGGTACACGCGCGACAGCGCCCTCGGCAGCTGGAAGGGCGCGGTGTGGAACATGGTCTTCTCCGGCGTGAACGGGGCCCCGGCGCAGAGCTTTCCGACCGCGCCGGCGCAGAAGGTAAACCCGTATACGACACTCCAAACCACGCCCGTAAGCCGCGAGAAGCCGTTCCTGTACGTGGACGGGAACGGGGCCTGGAACGTGTGGGTGCCGACGGTGAAGACCAACTCGCGCGGCACGACCTGGCAGGCCGGCGGCAACGCGCCCGGCTATGCGGTCGCGATCGGCAACTTCTTCATCGCGCAGCCGTCGAACACCGCCGACCAGATCAACGCCGCGTTGGCCGGGGGCAAGAGCCTGATCCTGACACCGGGCATTTACCAGCTGAACAAGCCCATCGCCGTCACCAACCCGAATACGATCGTGCTGGGCCTTGGCTTCGCCACGCTGGTCCCGACCGCCGGCAACGCCGCCTTGACCGTCGCGGACGTGGACGGCGTGCAGGTGGCCGGCCTGATGGTCGACGCCGGTCCGCAGCGGTCGCAGGTGCTGGTCGAGGTGGGCAGCCCCGGCGCGGCGAACGCGAGCCACGCGGGCAACCCCACCTCGCTCAACGACGTGTTCTTCCGCATCGGCGGGGCGACCACCGGCAGCGCGGCCACCAGCCTCCAGATCGACAGCAACAACGTCATCCTCGACAACATCTGGGCCTGGCGCGCGGACCACGGCGCGACCGCGACCGGATGGACCGTGAACCCCGGCGACCACGGCGTTGTGGTGAACGGCAGCAGCGTCACCGCGCTCGGCCTGGCGGTGGAGCATTACGAGAAAGAGCAGACGCTGTGGAACGGACAAGGCGGCGAAACGATCTTCTACCAGAGTGAGCTGCCCTATGACGTGCCGAGCCAGAGCGCCTGGAACGGAAGCAGCGGCCAGGGCTATCCGTCTTATGTCGTGGCCAACGGAGTGTGCACCCACACGGCCTACGGGCTGGGCGTGTACTCGTACTTCAACCAGAACATCAATATCGTCGAGGACAACGCCATCCTGGTGCCCAATGCGACGGGCATCGCGCTGCACGACATGGGCAGCGTCTTCCTGACCGGCAGCGGGCAGATCACGCACGTCATCGACGGGCAGGGTACGACGGCAAGCCTCAACTCGAACCCCTACATCCTGAACCCCGTAGTCGATTACGTGGGCAACGGCGCATGCACGCCTTCCGGCACACCGCCGGCGACGGGCAGCACCACGGCGGTCGACGCGGGCGGCGGCGCAGTGGGCTCGTTCGCGGCGGACGTGGACTTCGCGGGCGGCGGCACCTATTCGGTCGGCTCGGCGGTCGCGACCTCCGGCGTCGCCAATGCGGCCCCGGCGGGCGTGTATCAGAGCGCGCGGCAGGGCGAGTTCACCTACACCCTCCCCGGCTTCGCCGCGAACAGCACGCACACGGTCCGTCTGCACTTCGCGGAGCTGTACTGGAGCAACCCCGGCCAGCGCGTCTTCAACGTCAGCGTCAACGGCGTGACGAAACTGTCCGGCTTCGACATTGCAGCGGCGGCGGGCGGCAAGCTCAAGGCGAACGTGCAGACCATCGCCGCGACGGCGAACGCGAGCGGGCAGATCGTGCTTGGGTTTATGCGCGGCGCGGCGGACCAGCCCATGGTGAACGGAATCGAGGTGCAGTAGCCAGTTCGTTCGGCCGGCCCCTCGGCTGGAAGCGGGGTCCGTCCGAGGCTTGCGGAAAGTTCTTACCTGGACGGGCTCAGTCGCGAGGCAAACGTTGGTGTAATGTTTACTGCATAGGGCCCCGTACCGGTTCTTCCGCCTCGCGAGGCAGGCTGCCGGCCGAAACCGGCGGACCATGCCTCATGAGCGACAACCACCGCGACAACACGAACGAGGCACCTCCGCTGATGCAGCGGCCCAGCCTCAAGATGCTGGCCGAACATCTCAACCTGAGCCCGTCCACCATCTCCTTCGTTCTCAACAACGCCCCCGGCCGGTCCATCCCGCAATCCACCCGCGAACGGGTGCGCGCCGCCGCGCGCGCGTTCAACTACCAGCCCAGCATGATCGCGCGCAAGCTCCAGGGCCAGCGCATGAAGACCGTGGGCATCGTCCTGCCGGAGCTCGGCGAGGGCTACCATTCGCAGGTCATCAGCGGGGCGGGCGACTTCCTCATCGAGCAGGGATACTTTTACTTCACGGTCCACCACCGGCACCGCCCGGAGATCCTGCGGGCTTTCCCGGAGCTGCTCGGGGCGCGCGGGGTCGAAGGCATCCTGGCCATCGACACATGCCTGGAGGCGGAAAGCTATCTGCCGACGGTGCTGGTGGCGGGCCGCACGGAGCTGCCCAATGTCGCCAATATTGTCGTGGACTCCAGGCTGGGGGCGCGGCTCACGCTCAGGCACCTCAAGGAGCTGGGCCACCGGGAAATCGTTTACATGCGCGGCCAGCCCTTCAGCGCCGATACCGAGCAGCGCTGGGAGGCGACGCTAGAAGCCGCGGGCGAGCTCGGCCTGCCGGTGCGCGAGGAACTCGTGATCCGGCTCGAACAGGACTCGCACTCGCCGGAGATCGGCTACCCCGGCATCCGGCGCATCCTGGCCGCGCGCCACCCTTTCACCGCGGTAGTCTGCTTCAACGACGTCTCCGCCATGGGCGTCATCCGCGCGCTCCATGACGGCGGCCTTCGCGTACCCGAGGACGTTTCCGCGGTCGGCTACGACGACATCATGTCCGCCTCTTACCATGTCCCGAGCATGACCACCGTGCGGCAGCCGCTCCACCAGATGGGTTCGGTCGCCGCCTCCATGCTGCTCGACAAACTCTCCGGCAAGCCGGCCGCGGCGCTCACGCTGGTGGAGCCGGAGCTGATGGTGCGCGAGTCCACCGGACGGGCCCGCCCGCTACCCTCGCGCGCGGGTGCCTGATTCCGCGGGCTCTTGCCGATGACCGCTCGGGGCCGTCCGGCCGACCGGCTCGGGGCGATGACCCTGCCCGGCCTCTTCACCCTCACCGGCTTCGGGTGCGCCCTGCTCGGCGCGTCGCTGCCCGCCCTGCTCGCCCGCTGGTCGCTGGGGGACCGCGGCGGCGGATTCCTGTTTTTCTGTGCCTGGCTGGGCGCGGCGCTTGGGGCGCTGCTGAGCCGGGGCGAGCTGCGCCGGTCAATCCTGCGCGGCACGCTGCTCGCCGCCGGGGCCGCCCTGGGCCTGGCGCTGCTGCGCGGGCGCGCCGTGTTCGCCCTGGCGCTCCTGTACGGGGTCGGCTTGGGCATCGTCATGACCTCCATCAGCCTGCTCCGCGCGCGCGAAGCGGGCCCGCGGCGCGGGAGCGAGCTCAACCGGCTCAACCTGCTGTGGGCGCTGGGCGCGCTCATCACCCCGTCGGTCGCCGCCCATGCCCTGCGGACCGGCCGCCCGGCTTACCTGTTCGCCGCGCTGTCAGCGGCGTTGCTCGGGTTCGCCTGCCTGCCGGCCCTGTTTTTGAAAAACAAGCCCGCCTGTGGCGGGGAAGCGCCGGAACCAGGCCCGGAAGCACCCTTAGGCAGCCACGCCCCCCTTCTCCTGTGCTCCATCTCCGCCCTGATCGTCGGAACCGAAGCCTCGCTCGCAGCCTGGCTCACCACCTTCTCGCGGCGCGCCGGCCCCAGCCTCGGGGAGGCGGTCGGGACGGGCAGCGCGTTCTGGGCCGGGCTGCTCCTCAGCCGCGCGCTGCACAGCGGGCCGCTCTTCGGCGGGGAGCCCCGCCTGCGGCCCTACGCGGCCGTGCTCGCGGCGGCGCTCGTGCTGCTGCTCTTCGCGACCGGCCCGGCCCCGCTCGCGGTGCTGGCGTTCGTGCTCGGCGCGGCGCTCGGGCCCCTGTATCCCTTCCTGCTGGCCATCGCGACGGCGCGCTACCGGGGCAACCGGGTTTTCCTGGCGGCAGGGCTGGGCTCGGCGGTGTTTCCCTGGCTCACGGGCCTGCTCTCGGCGGCCGCGGGATCGCTGCGGGCCGGTCTGGCCGTGCCCTGCGCCGCCGCTTGCGTGCTGCTGGCACTCAGCTTTCGCGTGAACCGGCGCTGAAAGCCAACTATCTTTCGGCCTTTTTAATTGCGGCAACCGGTCCCTCCGTCGGGCATTCCGGGCTGCTGTAGCATCCTAAAAGAAGCCATGGAAACCGTGTCGCAGTTCACCCCATCTCCCCTCCTGCCCCTTGCGCACCCGCAAAGCGACGAGCATCGTTCCGAGTGCACGATCAGCGTCAACGGCGCGACGACGCACGCGCTTGCGGGCGAGCCCTTGATCGACGCGCTCCAGCGCACCCTCGGCGGAACCGAGAGCGAGGTGCCGCACGTCTGCTACCTGCCGCAATTGGGGCCCATCCAGACCTGCGACACCTGCATGGTGGAGGTGGACGGGGCGCTGGTACGTGCCTGCGCCACCAAGGTGGCCGAAGGCGCGAAGGTGGTCACCGAGAGCGCGCGGGCGAAAAAGGCCCAGGCCGAGGCTTTCGACGTGATCCTCGGCAACCACCTGCTGTACTGCACGGTGTGCGACAACAACAATGGAAACTGCACCGTGCACAATACCACCGCGCTGCTCAAGGTGGAGCACCAGGAACATCCCTACAAGACCAAGCCGTACGAGAAGGACGAGACCAACCCCTTCTACCGCTACGACCCCGACCAGTGCATCCTGTGCGGGCGCTGCGTGCAGGCCTGCCAGAACTATCAGGTCAACGAGACGCTTTCGATCAACTGGGAGGACCCGCACCCGCGCGTGCAGTGGGACGGCGGCCACACCATCGGCGGGTCGAGTTGCGTCTCCTGCGGCCACTGCATCACGGTTTGCCCCTGCAACGCGCTGATGGAGAAATCCATGATCGGCCACGCGGGCTACCTGACGAACTGGCCGGCCAAGCCCACCGAGCAGATGATCGACCTGGTCAAGGCGGTGGAGCCGGAGATGGGCTACGGGCCGATCCTCAAGGTCTCGGAAACCGAAGCCGCCATGCGCCACATGCGTAACAAGGTCACCAAGACGGTTTGCACCTACTGCGGCGTGGGCTGCTCGTTCGACATCTGGACCCAGCCAGAAAGCCGTCACATCCTCAAGGTCGAGCCGTCCAAGGGCGCGACCAACGATATTTCAACCTGCGTCAAGGGCAAGTTCGGCTGGGACTACGTGAACCACAAGGACCGGCTGACCCGCCCCCTGATCCGCAACGCCGACGGCGAGACCTTCCGCGAGGCCGGCTGGGACGAGGCGCTGGACCTGATCGGCGGCAAGTTTTCGGCAATCAAGCGGGAGCACGGGCCGGACGCGCTCGGGTTCATCGCGTCCTCGAAAACCACGAACGAGGAAGCCTACCTGATGCAGAAGCTGGCCCGGGCCGTGGTCGGCACCAATAATGTCGACAACTGCTCCCGCTACTGCCAGTCTCCGGCGACGCAGGGCTTGTTCCGCACGGTCGGCTACGGCGGCGACTCCGGCTCCATCCACGACATGGGCAAGGCTTCGCTGGTGCTGTGCATCGGCACCAACACCTCCGAAAGCCACCCGGTATGGGCGACCCGCGTGAAGCAGGCCAAGAAGAATCACGGGCTCAAGATCGTCGTCGCCGACATTCGCGAGCACGAGATGGCGCGCCGCGCGGACATTTTCTTCAGCCCCAGGCCGGGTACCGACATCGTGTGGCTCTCCGCGATGACCAAGCACATCATCGACTCCGGCCTGGCGAAGATGGACTTCATCGAGCGCTGGGTGAACGGCTTCGACGCCTACTACCAGAGCCTGAAGTGGGCGACCATGGAGATGGCCGAGCAGGCCACCGGCATCCCGGCCGCGCGCCTGAAGGAGATCGCCGAGCTGATCGCGAAGGAGCGGGCCGTGTGCGTCCTGTGGGCGATGGGCGTGACCCAGCATGTGATGGGGTCGGACACCTCGACCGCGATCTCGAACCTGCTGCTCGCCACCGGCAACTACATGCGCCCCGGCACCGGCGCCTACCCCCTGCGCGGCCACAACAACGTGCAGGGCGCGAGCGACATGGGCTGCATGCCCAACATGTTCCCGGGCTACGAGAAGTGCGACGACGAGGCAGCCAACGCGCGGTACTCGAAGGGGTGGGGAGCTCAGCTCAAAAAGGAGCGCGGCCTCGACAACCACGAGATGATCGACGCGGTGTACGAGGGCAAGCTGCGCGGCGTGTACCTGTTCGGCGAGGACATGTACTCGGCCGACTCGAACGCGAACCATGTCGCGGGCGGCTTCGAGCGGCTCGAGTTCATGGTGGTCCAGGATATCTTCTTCTCGGAAACCTGCCGGTTCGCCGATGTGGTGCTGCCGGCCAGCCCCTCGCTCGAGAAGGACGGGACGTTCACCAACACGGAGCGGCGTATCCAGCGTCTGTATGAGGTCTTCGAGCCGCTGGGCGAGTCCCGGCCCGACTGGCGCATCATTCAGGATGTCGCCAACCGCCTGGGCGCGCATTGGGATTACAAGCACCCATCCGAGATCATGGCCGAGTGCGCCTCGCTCGCTCCCTTGTTCGCCGGTGTCGCCTACGAGCGCCTGGAGGGCTACAAGACCCTGCAGTGGCCGGTGGCGCTGGACGGCACCGACCAGCCGCTGCTCTACAAGGAGAAGTTCGCCTTCCCGGACGGCAAGGCGAAGTTCTACCCGCTGGAGCACCGGGTGCCGATCGAGGTGGAGGACGCTGAGTTCGATCTGCACCTGAACAACGGGCGCGTGATGGAGCATTTCCACGAAGGCAACATGACGCAGCGCGTCCCGGGCATCGACGAGACCACGCCGGAGCGCTGGGTGGAAGTTTCGCCCGAGCTCGCCGCGCAGCACAACATCGCGAGCGGCCAGTGGGTCGATATCGCCTCGCGCCGCGACACCCTGCGGATGCAAGTGCTGGTCACCGACCGGGTGAAGGGCAACCAGCTCTACGTGCCGCTCAACACCGCGAACGGGCGGGAGCCGATCAACCGGCTCAGCTCGAGCGATACGGACAACGTAACCCACACGCCCGCGTACAAGGAGCTCTCGGTCAAGATGACGGTGCTGCCGTACAAGGGCGAGAGCCCGCTCAAGGTGATCAACTTCCGCAACGGCCACCCCACCCCGCAGAACGGAGTCGAGGTGGAGCGCAAGTGGAAGCGGGCCGACTATCAAACTCCGGGCGCGCAGCAATTAGTACAGATCGGGACGAACGGGAACGGGCACAGGAGCTGACGATGGCGAAGGCAGTGGAAATGCGGCCCCAGCCGCGGCCGGCATGGGAGGAGACGCAGCGCAGGCTCGACAACGCACCGCTCGAGCACGCGGACGCCGTGCTGAACGCATACCGGACGCTCCAAACCCTGCACGACACCAAGACGCTCGACCTCGTGCGGGGACTGCTCGGCGCGGGCGACGAGGTATTGACTCAAGTCACCAGCGTCATTACGACGCCGCAGTCGATGCAGGCGATCCGCAACCTGCTGGTGCTGATCGACCTGGCGGGCAAGCTGAACCCGGACGCCCTGCACCGGGTGGCGAACGAGTTGACGCCCGTGCTGACCGCCGAGCCTGCCGCCGAGCCGCCTTCGCTGTTCGCGACAGGACGGAGGCTGCTCGGGTCGAAGGACGCCCGGCGCGCGCTCGCGACCGGCGTGGCCGCGCTGGAAGGGCTGGGTCGGGCGCTCGGGCCGGGTGGGAAAGCCCCGGAGCATAAGCTGTAAGCGCGGCTTCGGCGGTGATGGTAGTTTGACAATCGTCTGGACGCATAGCCTCACTGGTTCCGGCGACTCCGCTCCCATGCTTTCGCGTACTTCCAGCTCACGTAAGCCGAGTGGTACAGGTGCAGGAGGAAGCCCTCGCGGCCGTCCAGGAAACCTCCGCGCAGGAGGTAGTTGTAGGCGAAGGTGGAGAGCGGGTTGGCGAGCGTGTTCCATAGGAACGCGGGCAGCGAGCGGCTCTGTTTTCCTTTTTCGAACACCAGAGGAACGCTGGACGAGCTGTAGCGGTTCATATGCTCCAGGTACAGGGCGAGCGTCGGATACGCGTAGTGGAGCAAATCGCCCTCCAGCCGTCCTGCCTGACCGTCGTATTTCGGCGTTGCGTGAGGCTCCGTGTCTTCACGCGCCCAAGCCGTTCCGTTTTTGAAAAGGCGCAGTTTGCGATCCGGATAGAAGCCGCCATGCCGCATGGGCTTTCCGAGAAAGTAGTTCAGCCGAGGCACCCAATATGCTGCGTGCGCGGGTTGGCCTGCGACCAAGCCCTGAATCTCGGACGCAAGCTCAGGTGTGAAGGCCTCGTCCGCGTCCAGCGAGAACACCCACTCCGATGTACAGGCCCGGAGAGCATTGTTGACCTGCGCGCCGTAGCCCGGCCATGGAATCTGCAGCACACGCGCACCGAAGCTCTCGGCGAGGGCGACCGTGCCGTCCGTCGATCCGGAATCGATGAGCACGATCTCGTTTGCGATGGACGCTGCCGTCGGCAGAGTGCGCCGCAGGTTCTGCTCTTCGTCTTTGGCGACGATCGCGATCGACAGCGTGGGCACGCCTACCCGGCTCAACTCACTAGAAACTGCTGGATGAGCCGGGCCATCAATGCCTGCAAGCCCTCACCCGTCTTCGGCAGCACGAACTGCTTCTGCTCAACGCTCCAGTCCAGCTTGAATGAAGTCGACAGGGCGGAGATCCAGATCTGCCGAACCGGCGTGTTCGGCGTTACCACGAACTTGCCCGCGGGGCCCTCGAAAACGACGTTTAGTACGCCGTTGTTCTCCTCCACCTCGAAGCCGCCCTCGGCTTCCTGTTCGATCAGGGCCTGCTTCAACAGCTCCACGGCGCGGTCGGCTTCCCGGCGAAACTCTTCTTCACCCAGCATGTGAGCCCAGTCTATCAAGCCACGTCATGGATCGCGTTCCGCACGTGCTCGACCGCTTCTTCCTTCAGGTCGAGGTGGTGTACGTCGTGCGCGTGCTGCTTGATGGTGGGAACCATCTCCTCCTCCGACTCACCTTCCAGCCGCCACTCGCACTCGGTGTAGCCGACGTTCGCGCAGCGGAATTCCTTGGTAGCCATAAACCCTCCTGAGCGGGTTGGATGCGCGCGCAAGCGCTTTTCGAGTCAGAACCGGTAAAGGGACCGCGTCTTAAGCGGCTTTTCCGTCGAGAAAAGCCGCACTCACCCTCCTTACAGAAAGCCGCGGAAACTCGACAAGCGCTTTAAAAAGGAATGTCGTCGTCGGTGATTTCGGCGTGCGCGTAGTCGTCCTGCGCGGGCTGCGATCCTCGCTGGTCGAAGGAAGCCGTGTTGCCGCGCGAGCCGCCCGTGTCGCGCCCATAGCTCTTCGCGCCGCCGGAGTAGCTGTCGCCGTCGCCCGAGCCCTCACCCTTGCCGGAGAGCAGAACGAGGTCGTTCACGACGATCTCGGTCCGGTATACCTTCTTGTTCGTCTCCTTGTCGTCCCAGGAGCGCGTGGTGAGCCGGCCCTCGATGTAGAGCTTGTTGCCCTTCTTCACGTAGTCGCGGACGATCTCCGCGGTGCGGCCGTAGGCGGTGATGTTGTGCCACTCGGTCCGTTCTTCCCAGGCGTCGGAGGTCTTGCTCTTGATGCGGTCCGTGGTGGCGAGGCCGAAGTTGGCGACCGCCTGGCCGCTCGGCAGGAACTTCACTTCCGGGTCCTTGCCCAGGTTTCCCAGCAGCGTGACTTTGTTGACTGATTTCGGCATGCGAACACCCTCCCGGCTAGTTTACCGGCAAAGCATAGCAGGCGGGCGGCGTGGAAAAGCCGTCCCCAAGATGCCTCCCGTTACGGAGGTCCCGTTACCCTCGTGCGGTCCCGGGAAAGCTCAGTACGCGGCCCCGACGGCAGCATGCAGCATGAGGTAGACCACCACGCCCGTCACCGACACGTAGAGCCACAGCGGAAAGGTCCAGCGCGCCAGCTTCTTGTGCTGCGCGAACCGGCCCGACAACGACAGGAAGAACGTGATCAGCACGATGGGCAGCGCGACGATCGACAGGAGAATGTGACTGGATAGGATCCCGAGATACACGGTCCGGGTCGCATTGTGGACCGGGTAGAGCGTGTCGCCGTGGATGGCGTGGTTGGCGATGTAGGAGAGCAGAAACAGGGACGAAAACGCGAACGCCGTGATCATGGAAGCGCGATGGCGCGCGAGCTCCCGGCGGCGGATAAAGATGTACCCCGCGGTGAGGGCGATCGCGGCCAGCCCATTGAGCACGGCATTGAGCGCGGGCAGAAACAGCAAGCGCGCCCGGAACGACGCCGGGGCGTGATGGACGTACAGGAGCCACAGCAGAAAGGCGGTCGCCACTGCGCTGAGGGCGAGGATACCGGCGACCCCGACGGTGGCGGGACGGTTGTCGAGCTGAACTGTCGTTTCTGTCATGAGTTTAAGCGGCCGGCTTATTGGTTCTGCGATTGACCGCAGCCCAGGACGCGACGAAGCACAGCGTGCAAAAGCCCAGGGTCACGAGCAGGTTGACGGGCAGGGAAGCGTCGGTGGTCTGCGCGGGAAAGAGCAGGTTCCTGAGCGCATCGACCCCGTAGGTGAGCGGGTTGAGCCGCATCAGCAGGTGCATCCACGGCGAGGCGCCCGAGGCCGGGAAGAGCGAGCCCGAGAGCATCCAGAGCGGAATCAGGATCAGGTTGACGATCGCGTGGAAGGCCTGCGGCGAGTCGAGCGGCCAGGCGATGGTGAAGCCGAGCGCGGTGAGCTCGAAGGAGAGCATCGTGATGACCAGCATCGCGAGCAGGATCGCGCTCAGGCCCGCGTGGACGCCGACAAGAGGCGCGAAGATCAGGAACACGAAGCCCTGAATCGCGGCCAGCGTGGCCCCGCCCAGCACCTTGCCCAGCACGATGGCCGACCGCGAAACCGGGGCGGCCAGCACCGACAGCAGGAAGCCCTCGTTGCGGTCCTGGATCAGCGACATCATCGAGAAGATGGAGGTAAACAGCACGATCATCGCGACCGAGCCGGGGAAGAAGTAGCCCAGGTAGTGGCCGTTCGAGCCGGCTGCCCTGAAGGAGTTGGCGAACCCCGACCCAAGCACCAGCCAGAACAGCAGCGGCGAGGCAATGACGCCCACAACGCGCGCCTTTTGCCGGTAGAAGCGGACCAGCTCCCGCCGCCACAGCGAATAGGCGGCGATGGCGGTCGAGGGCCGGGCGATGACGGCCGGACGGGTGAGGATCGCCGGCGTTTGCACGAGGGTTGCCATGGGTGTCTTGAACTCCGGGTTAGAGCGGGTGTTGGAAGCTTTCGCGGCGCTCGCCCTCTTGGATCAGGGCGTCGGGCGAGGCGTCGCGTTCGTGCCAGAAGCGGTGGCCGGTGCGCTGGATGAAGACGTCTTCGAGTGATGGCTTCTGCACGCTGGTGCCCTCGACCAGCTCCGGAAAGGCGTCTGCGGCGGCGGAGGCGAAACGGTGGCCGTCCGGGTGCTCCAAACGGACGAGCGAACCCATTGCCGCCCCATGCACGCCGAAGCGGGAGCGCATGGCCCCGGCCAGCGTTTGCGCTTCGGACGGCGTGCGCGTGGAGAGGGTCACGACGGTGCCGCCGATCCCCTCGCGCAGCTCCGACGGCGAGCCGAGCGCGACCAGCTTGCCCGCGCTCAGGATGGCGAGCCGGTCGCAGTATTCGGCCTCCTCCATCAGGTGCGTGGTGACCAGCACGGAGATGCCGTCCTCATCGCGCAGCGTACGCAGGTACTGCCACAGGTCGCGGCGCGCGCCCGGGTCCAGGCCGGTCGAGGGCTCGTCGAGCAGCAGGATCGACGGGGCGTGCAGCAGGCCCTTGGCCAGCTCGACCCGGCGCTGCATGCCGCCGGAGAGCGTCTCGACGAACGCTTTGGCGCGATCAGCCAGGGCGACGCGGTCGAGGACTTGCTCGATGCGAGTTTTGAGCGTTTTGCCGCGCAGGCCGTACAGGTGCCCGGCGTGCATCAGGTTCTCCTCGACGGTGAGCTTGAGGTCGATGGACCGCGCCTGGAAGACGATGCCGATGCGCGACCGGACCTCGGCAGGCTGCGTGCCCACGTCGAAGCCGGCGATACTCGCCCGGCCGTCCGAGGGCGTCATGAGGGTGGAAAGGATCCGGAACAGAGTAGTTTTCCCGCTGCCGTTGGGGCCGAGCAGGCCGAAGATTTCGCGCTCGCCAACGCTGAAGCTCAGCCCGTCGAGCGCTTTGCGGTCGCCGTAGCTGTGGGTCAGCGCGGTAAGCGCGATGGGCGCGGCGGCGATCTCCGGTGCAATTGCGGCCATGTCGAAACTCCTCTAGCCGCGCCGCGCGTCGAGCATGAGCGTGAGCAGCAGCACTGGGAGATAGATGATGCTGATCTTGAGCAGGTCGCGCGCAACCATCCTGCTTTCGGTGCCGGTGCGCGGATGTGTGATGCGGCCAAAACGGATGGCGTACCCCAGGTACACCAAGCCGAACAGGATGGCCGCGCCGCCGTACCACCAGCCCGCCATATGCAAGTATACGGGGGCGAGTGAAGCGGGCAGCAGCAGGGTTGCGTACATCACGGCCTGGGCAAAGGTGGTCGCGCCGCTCGGCTCCACCACCGGCGTCATGCGGATGCCGGCGCGGGCGTAGTCCTCGCGGTAAAGCCAGGAGATAGCCATGAAGTGAGGGAACTGCCACAGGAACAAAAGGCCGAAGAGCGCGACGGCGGGCCACTCGACCCGGCCCCGCGCCGCCGCCCAGCCCAGCAGGGGCGGCATGGCTCCGGGGAACGCGCCGATGAACGTGGCAATCGAGGTCCGGCTCTTGAGCGGCGTGTAGACGAGCACGTAGCCGGCGGAGGTGCCGAGGGTGAGCAGCGCGGTCAGGAAGTTGGCCTCGCGCAGCAGCAGCGCCGCGCCGATGCCCGAGACCGCGAAGGCCAGCCCGAGCCCGTGCAGGAGGCCGATGCGTCCGGAAGCCATGGGGCGGTTGGCTGTCCGGCGCATGCGGGCGTCGGACTTGCGCTCCCATGCTTCGTTCAAGGCCGCGGCCCCCGCGCTGATGAGGCCGATGCCGACCAGCACCGCCAGCAGACCCGGCTGCATGGAGCTGATGCCGGCGCGCAGGGAGCCGAGATAGAACCCGGCCCAGGCGGTGAGCACGATCATGCCCGTCACTCGGACCTTGAAGAGCTCCAGGTAGTCGGTGATGCGGGACGCGGTGCGGCCGGGGGGGAGCGGGCCTTCAGGCTCGGGCGGGTCCGACACCAAGACGGAAACCGGGACCGGACCGAGGCGCGATACGGGTTGGACTGGAAGAGGGTTCACTGGCGGAAGGCTCGGGTCAGGCGCGCGCCGGGCTTGAAGCGCCGTCTGCCCTGCATAAACGAATCTAACAGTTTGGGCAAACCAAGCCGGCAGACAGCTCTACCGCATCAAGCCTTTATCTTACGATCCCGGCCCGCGCGCGGTCGCGGTCGTCTTTGACCGGCTGTGTTTCTTGGCGAACTTGCTCACATGCGCGAGAAAGTAAACTCATGGAAGCTCCCACCATCCTCACTCGAGGGCGCGCAGGTACTCCTCGATCTCCGGCGTGGTCCACTCCTGGGCGCCGATGAATCGGCGGCGCACCACCCCTCGCTTGTCGATGATGTAGGTTTCGGGCGGCCGTTCGGTGCCGAAGGCGCGGTTCGACCGACCGGTCGGGTCGAGCGCGGTTTGGAGGCCCAAGGGGTGCCGCGCCAGGAACCGCCGGTACGCCTCCGGGTCCTCGTCGAACGATACCGCGAGCACCTCCACGCCGGGCAGGTCGCGCCGTAGCGCGGCGAGCGAGGGAAACTCCAGAAGGCAGGGCGCGCACCAGGACGCCCAGAAGTTGAGCACCACCACCTTGCCCCGCAGCGCGGCCAGAGGGTTGCCCCCATCGGGGATGCTCAAGGCGGGCGCGGGCTTGCCGACGAGGCCGAGCGGCGCGTTGCCCGTGTTGCACCCGGCCGTCCCCCACAGGGCAGCAAGCGCAATGACGGCGAGAAAGGGGCGGAAGCGCACGCTCTCTACTATAAAGACTGCATTTCCGAAGGGGGACGGGATGATCGTGAGCGTGATCGTGCCGGCGCGGGACGAGGGGCGGGCGCTGGGCGCTTGCCTCGGCTCGCTCATGGCACAGAACGGGCCGGGCTGGGCGCTCGGTGAACACTGGGAGCTGCTGGTGGTCGACGACAGCTCCACAGACCGGACCGTCGAGCCGGCTCGCGGCTTCCCCGGCATCCAGGTGCTCCCCGCGCGGATCCTGCCCGAGGGCGCGAACGGCGAGAGCAATGCCTGCGCGACCGGCGCGGAGGCCGCGCGGGGCGAGTGGCTCCTGTTTACCGGGGCGGCGACGGTGCACGCGGAAGGGTCCGTGAGCCGGGCCATCGTGGAGGCCGACCGGTACGGCGCGGCCATGCTCTCCTGGGGGCCGGCCCGCGCGGGCGGAAGCCTCGTTGCGCGGGCGCTCGCGCCCCTGGCGGACTCCGAGATCGCCACCGCCTACCAGGCCGGGGAGGTGAACGATCCGGCGAAGCGTCTGGCCTACGCCGCGGGCGCGTTCCTGCTGATCAAGGCCGAGGCCTACCGTCAGTTCGGGGGACACCTGCGCGGCCCCGGCTCGCTTACCCCCGAGATCGACCTGGCCTTCGCGGCCAAGAAGGAGAAGCTTGGCCTGCGCTACCGGCAGGCACCGGAGATGCTTTCCTCCTCCGAGGAGCTCAGAAACTGGCATTTCGCATTGCTGGTCAACAACACGCCGCTGCTCGCGGCCTGGCGCGTACTCGACATCGCGCTGGTGTGGGGCTTGCTGCTGCTGGCGCTGCTGTACCCGGTTCCGTTCCCGTGGGAGCGGGCGGTGCTCTGGCTCCTGTGGGTGCGCACCGTATGGCGCGTAGGCAGCCGCGCGGCCCGGTCCGGCGCGCCCCGCGCTGACCTGGCCTTGAGCGTCGTGGTCGGGCTGCCTGTCTTCGCCGTATGGGCCTACGCTGGCTGGTACCGGGCGCGGGTGGTGCGGCAGGTCGGCTGGAAAGGCCGCGCGTACCGGATCGGCGGAAAACGGTAGCATCGGAAGCGAGGACCCCGAGCATGATTTTTCTGACGCGCAAGGCGGAGTGGAGCGCGGCGCACTACTACTGGGTCGAGGGGTGGACGGAGGAGGAAAACCGCCGTCGGTTCGGCCCGTGCGCCAACCGCAACGGCCACGGCCACAACTACACGCTGGAGGTCACGGTGCGGGGCGAGGTCGAACCCGAGACCGGCTTCGTCGTCGACCTGAAATGGCTGCGGGATGTGATGGAGCGCGAGGTGGTCGGCGTGTACGACCACCGGCACCTGAACCTCGAAGTCCCGGACTTCCAAGATGTGCAGCCGACCACCGAGAACATCGCGATCGCGGTGTGGCGGCGGTTGGAGGGCAAGGTCGGAGCCACGCTCCATCGGGTGCGCGTGTACGAGTCGCCGGACCTGTTCGCGGACTGTCGGGGGCTGCGGTGAGGGTAGGGCTGGGCCGGCGCTACCGCTTGTGCGCCGCGCACCGGCTCCACCGGCCGGAGTGGGAGCTCGGGCGCAACCTCCAGGTGTTCGGCAAGTGCGCCAACCCTTACGGGCACGGACATAACTACGTGGTGGAGGTGCTGGTCGCGGGTGAGCCGGACCCGGTGACGGGCATGGTGGTGGACCTGGCGCTGCTCGACGCGGCGGTGGAGCGCGAGGTGATCGCGCCCTTCGACCACCGCAACCTGAACCTGCTTCCGGCTTTTGCCGGGCTTGTGCCCACGAGCGAAAACCTGTGCATCGAGATTCATGGCCGGCTCGCGCGCGCTCTGCCGCCGGGGCTTCTCGAACGGGTGCGGGTCGAGGAGACCGCCAACAATTCCTTTGCGTACGGGGGTGAGGAGATTGAGTGAAAAAACGGGCCTGGAAGGCGTCAGCACCGAGCAGCTGTACCGCGAGCTGCTCTTGCGCTTCGACGGCGAGCCGACCCGCGATGGGCTCCTGAAGACGCCCGAGCGCGCGGCCAGGGCGATGGAGTTCCTGACGAGTGGCGTCAGGCAGATGCCGTCCGCGATCCTCAAGAGCGCGCTGTTCGACGTGGACTACGAGGAGATGGTGCTGGTGCGCGACATCGAGATGTACTCGCTGTGCGAGCACCACATGCTGCCGTTTTTCGGGCGCGTGCACATCGGCTACATTCCCGACGGCAAGGTCGTGGGCCTGAGCAAGCTGCCGCGTCTGGTCGACGCGTTCGCCCGACGCTTGCAGGTGCAGGAGCGCATGACCCGCGAGATCGCCGACGCCTTGTGGGCGGAGGTCGCGCCGCGCGGGGTGGGCGTGGTCATCGAGGCGCAGCACTTGTGCATGATGATGCGGGGGGTCCAGAAGCAGGCCTCGCGCACCGTGACCTCGGCGATGATGGGCACCTTCAAGGAGCAGCCGACCCGGCAGGAGTTCCTCTCGCTCGTCGGGCCGGGTAGGCGGTACGAGGTTTGAACGGGCTCCTGCTCGTCGACAAGCCGGGCGGCTGGACCTCGCACGACGTGGTGGCGCGCGTGCGCCGGGCCGCGGGCGAGCGGTCCGTGGGGCACCTGGGTACGCTCGACCCCATGGCCACGGGCCTGCTGCCGCTTCTGCTGGGAAAGTGGACGCGCCTGGCGAAGTTCTACGGCTCGCTCGCGAAGACCTACACGGGCACGATTCGGTTCGGTTTCGCGACGGAAACCTTCGACGCCGAAGGGCTGCCGGCCGGTCCGTCGACGAAGCCCGGCGTGCGGCTCGAAGAAGTGCGCGCGCTCGCCGAGGGCTTCCTGGGCGAAAGCCCGCAGATGCCTCCGGCGTACTCGGCCAAGAAGATCGGCGGCAGGCCGGCGTACGAGTTCGCCCGCGCGGGGCAGGTCCCGGAGCTGCGGCCGGTTTCGGTAACGGTGAGCGAGTTTGCGATCGAGCGGCTGAGCCCCGCTTCCGATGGCTTGCTCGATGCCGAGTTCCGCATGCGGATCTCCTCCGGCGGCTACGTGCGCTCGGTGGCGCACGAGATGGGTCAAAAGGCCGGTTGCGGGGCGCACCTCGCCGCCCTGCGCCGGGTGGGGGTGGGGGCATTCACGCTCCCCGAGGCGATGACGCTCAATGAAGTGGAGGAGCGCGGCCGCGCGGGGACGCTCGAAGGAGCGCTGCCTCACCCCCGGTCCGTCCTGCCGGAGTTTCCCGCCGTCACCGCGGATGGTGCGACGCTGGAGCGCATTCGCCACGGCAACCAGGTCGCCCTGCCGGAGTTCTCGGGCGCGCCGACCGTGCGCGTGTTCTCGAGCCAGAGCGAGCTCGCCGCCATCGCGGACCGGATGGCGGGGGTTCTGTTTCAGCCGCGGGTGGTGCTGATTTGAGCGGCTGTGGCCTTTGCGGTTCCGTTCCGCGCGGCGTCTCTTGACGGAAGCGCCGCATCGGGAGTACTTCATCGGTCTGTCTCGACTTTGAAGATGCCCGAGCGGCGGTGGAGTGCAACTTCGACCGTCGATTCACGTCTTTTTACCGGTATGGTTCGCTTCAGGCTCGCCGCGATACTTCCTTGTCTTTGCCTGGGCATGCTCGTGCCGTTGCTGGCGGGCTGTGCGGACGCGGGTTCCCAAAAGGCCCCGGCCCCCGCACCGTTCCCGCTCTGGGCGGTGGCCTGGGGCAACTCGCCCGAGAACGCACTGCCGAGCGCGGCCAATCCGGGCGGGCAGGAGCAAAGCTTCCGGTTCTTCTTCTACCCGACCGTGGCGGGCACGCAGGAGCGAGCGCGCTTCTCCAACTTCTTCGGGTCGACCCCCGTTACGATCGGCGCCGCTCGTCTCGCGGTCGCCGCGGACGCGGGCCCGGGAGCGGGTGCAGGCGTGGACCCGGCACAAGACCGGGCACTCACATTCAACGGCAGCGCGAGCGTGACGATCCAACCCGGACAGTTCGCGACTTCCGACCCGGTTTCGCTCGACTACGACTTCGGGCAGAAGCTGGCCGTCTCGATGTACCTGCGGGGCGGGTTTCCTCCGCTGACCCAGCACAATACCCTGTTCAGCCCGAGCTACACCACCGTGCCGGGGGCGGGCGATACGACCGCCGATGCCGCGGGAGCCTCGTTCACGCAGGCTGTCGACGAATGGTTCCTGCTGAGCGGCGTGGATGTGTACGGGCCGTACCAAGGCACGGTCGCGCTGTTCGGCAGTTCCAGCATCGACGGGTTCAACTCGAATACCGGCAACGATCACAGCTACCCCGTCGCGAACCTGCCCGTGGCGGGCCAGGACAACGACCGGCCCTCCGACTGGCTGGCCCGGCAGCTTCACGCGGCGGGTTACAACCTCGGCGTCCTGAACGCGGGAGTCGTCGGCGATCCCGCCGGGCCGACAACGGGAGCGACCCCGTCGACCGGCATCGCCGATGGCGAAGACCGGATGGAGCGCGACGTGCTGGAGCAGCCGAGCGTGCGGGCCGTGGTGATCTATCTGGGGGCGGTCGACATCAAGTCGGCCGACTGCAAATCGGCTCCGGCCGTGGAAGCCGCTCTGACGAACATCGTCGCGCAGGCGTATGAAGCGGGTAAGCGGGTCATTCTCGGAACCTTGCCACCGACGGTGTTTTGCTCCAACCCGGCCCAGCCGAACTACGGCCTCACCCCCAGCCCCAACGCACCCTACGCGGGCGATGGGAGCGCCGGCCCGGAAAACCCAGGGGCAATCCAGTGGAGGCTGGTGAACGAGTGGATTCGCACCAGCGGGGCCGCGCTGCCGGGCGTTGTCGCCATCGCCGACTTCGAGAAAGCGCTCGCCGACCCGAGTCATCCCGACTTCCTCCTGCCGAACCTCAACTCAGGCGATAACACCCACCCGAACGGAGCCGGCTACGGCGTACAGTCCGGTGCCATACCCCTCGGTGCGCTCCTGCCGGCGCAGTAGCTCGATCGTTCAGCGGACCAGCTTGCCGATCTCCGCCATGGCGAACCGGATACCGCGCTCCGGAAGGGCAAACTCGTCGCGGCGCACCAGCTGTCCGGCTTCCCAGCGCATCCAGGCACTTGTTTCCGGGTAGACGAGCCAGACTTCCCGAATGCCCATGGCCGCGTACATGGAGAACTTCCGCATCATCGGATCCAAACGGTTTTCCGGGCTCCAAACCTCGAAGACCGCGACCGGAGACTCGGTGACGATCTCCTCGTCCGGGGCATTTTCGTCGAGCAGCAGCACATCCGGGATGAGAAAGTTCGCGGCAAGGACCTGCACGCGCAGCTCGGGGTAACCGAACACGCGCCACTCTTTCTCGTGCAGCCGGAACCAATACAGGATCGCCTCCTGCCACTTCGCATGACTTTTCGCGCCCACGGGCCGCTCCTCGACTTCGCCATCTACGTACTCGGCGTCGGGCTCCCATTCGAAGCAGTGCAGGTAGTCTTCGACGGAAATGCGAGTCTGAGTTGCCATGGGCTCCATCCTAGCCTCGCCGCGCTTACTTCGCCAGCATCGGCTTTAGGTACGGCAGCACATTCCGCGCGACCACCTTGTACCCCTCCGCGTTGGGGTGCAGGTTGTCCGGGCTCAGCAGCTCCTGGTGGTCGTAGACACCTTCGAGAATAAAGGGTACCAGCGGCAGCTTGTACTTCGCGGCCAGGGCGGGGAACAGCGCATCGTAGGGACCGGTATAGTCCTCGCCCAGGTTGGGCGGCACCTTCATGCCGACCAGAAGGATGCGGGCATGCGCGGCCTGAAGCCTGCGGATGACCTGCTCCAGGTTGGCCCGGATGTCGGCGACAGGGAAGCCCCGCAGGCCGTCGTTGGCGCCGAGCTCCAGCACCACGATGGCCGGATGAAGATGAAGTATCTGGTCCAACCGGGCCGCGCCGTCCTTGGTCGTGTTGCCCGAGATACCCTGATTGAGGACCACCGCGTGCGAACCTGCCGCGGCCAGGTTCCCGCGAAGGTCGTCCGGGTACGAAGCGCCGGCCGGGGCGCCGTAGCCGGCGGTCAGCGAGTCGCCGAAGCAGACC
>CAXUEU010000015.1:0-17354 GCA_964250195.1 uncultured Acidobacteriaceae bacterium | reverse complement strand
GGCAGGCAAAGAGCAGGAGCAGGGAAGCGGCACGTGCGAGCATGGCAGTTGGACGGCGGCAGCTGGGACCAGGGTGCAAACCGGGAGGCAAGCCGGCTTTTGTGTCGTAAGTTCCATCGGTGCGTCTTGTAGAAGGTAGGGAGCAGGCATGGTTGAAGCGCGTGGAATCTGGAAGCGGATGCGCAACGGTTCGAGCACGGTGGAGATCCTAAAAGGAATCGACCTCCACATTCCAAAAGGCCAGTTCGTCGCGATCATGGGTTCCTCCGGCTCCGGCAAGAGCACCCTTCTGGGACTGTTGGCCGGCTTGGACTCACCGACCGAAGGTCAGGTGCTGATCGACGGCGTGGACATCAGCCGCATGGAGGAGGACCGCCTGGCGCAGGTGCGCGGCGCGAAGATCGGCTTCGTCTTCCAGAGCTACCAGCTCATCCCGACCCTGACCGCGTTCGAAAACGTTCTGCTGCCGTTCGAACTGAACGCGCGCGGCGACGGCAAGGGCCGCGCGCGGGCGCTGCTTGAAAGTGTCGGCCTGGGCGGCCGCATGCACCACTACCCCGTGCAGCTCTCGGGCGGCGAGCAGCAGCGGGTCGCGCTCGCGCGAGCTTTCGTCCTGGATCCGCCGATCGTGCTGGCCGACGAGCCGACCGGCAATCTCGACACGACCAATGGGCAGCACGTGCTCGAATTGCTGACCACGCGCCAGCGCGAGGCCGGGACGACCCTGGTCATGGTGACGCACGATCCACAGATCGCCGCCCGGGCTGACCGCCGCGTGATCCTGCGCGACGGGCTTGTGATCCGCGACGAGATGGTCCACGGGACCGCCGCCGAGGGCACCGACTCGGAAGGCCTCGCGATGATGCCCATGACGGTTCGCTAATTGAATTAAGGAAAACGATGGCCACCGAAGCACCCGTACAGCCGCCGCCGATCCAGAGGGCGGTCTCGCTCGACAAGCAAAAGCCCGCGCTGCCCTGGGCTACCGCCCTGCGTGTCGCCGCGCGCGAGCTCATGTTCGCCAAGGTCAAGTTCGTCTTCGTGGTGCTCTCGGTCGCCATCGGCGTGGGCGCGCTGACCGGCGTCCGCGGCTTCGCCGACTCGTTCTCGACGACCCTGCTGGGCCAGGCCCGGTCCATCCTCGCCGCCGACCTTTCCGCGCGCGTGACCCGCACCCTACAGCCCGCCGAGGAAGCCCGCCTGCGCGTTTTCGCCGAGAAGGTCGGGGCGGAGATGACCCAGATCACGGAGATGGCCTCCATGGTCGGCACTCCCGGCGACCCTGTGCCGCTGCTGGTCTCGCTTAAGGTCGTGGACCCGGCGAAGTACCCATTTTACGGGACTGTCCGGCTGGAGCCCGCGGGCACGCTCGCCGCCGCGCTCAGCGACGACGCCGTGGTCGTCGACGAAAGCCTGCTGGTCCGCCTGCGCACGCGGGTGGGCGCGATGCTGCGTATCGGCGGGCACCCCTTCCGCATCGCGGCGCTTATCGCGAAGGAACCCGACCGGCTCACCGCCGGGGTCGGCATCGGCCCGCGCGTCATGATGACCCGCCGCGCGGTCGAGGCCATCGGTCTGCTTCAGGCAGGTTCCAGGTCCACGCAACGCTATCTCTTCAAGCTGCCGCTCGACGCTCCCATCGCGGGCGACCGCGCCGCGCTCGAGCACGCGCTGCCCGAGGCCGTGATCGGCGACTACCGCGAGGGTTCTCCGGAACTGACGCAAGGTCTAGACGAGGCACGCGGCCTCCTGAGCCTCATCTGCCTGGTGGCCATGGTGCTCGGCGCGATCGGCGTCGCCATGGCCATGCGCGCGCACCTCCAGCAGCGCATCGACGGTATCGCGATCATGAAGTCCATGGGCGCGCGCTCGGCCGACGTGCTGCGCATCTACGCCCTGCAAACGCTTCTGCTGGGCTCGGCCGGGGCGCTGCTCGGGGTGTTTCTGGGCGTGGTCGTCGAGTGGGTCCTGCCCGCCGTGCTCGGCTCTCTGCTGCCCATCAAGCCGCCCGTTCGTCTGCCGTGGATTCCCGTTCTGGGTGCGTTCTCGACCGGCATCCTGACTACCATGCTGTTCTCCATCCCGCCGCTGCTCGAGATTCGCGGCATCCGCCCCAGCGTGGTCCTGCGCAGGCTGGTCGAGACCGCCGAGCCTACCGGCGCGGTGCGCGGCCTGGCCCGCCGGGTGCGCGCGAGCTGGGCGCAAATCCTCACCATCCTCTCGATCGTGCTGGCCCTCGCGGTCATCGCGACCTTGCTCTCCGACAACTGGCGCGGCGGCACCTGGTTCGCCGGCTCGCTCGCGGCCTCGCTGTTCATCCTGCTCGGCCTGTCTTCGGGGTTCCTGCGGCTGCTGCGCTTCGCGCTCGACCGCACCCGACTTGCCCTCCCCTCGACCCTGCGCCAAGGCCTGGCCAACCTCTACCGGCCCGGCAATCAGTCGGCCGCCGTGCTCGCCGCTCTGGGCGTGGGCGTCATGCTCATCCTGAGCGTCTTCCTCATGCAGGGCTCCATCGTGAGCCGCATGCACGCCGCCATGGCCTCCAACACGCCCAACGTTTTCCTCATCGACGTCGCCTCGGACGAGCTGGACGGCGTGCGCAAGCTGGTGCTTTCGCAGCCGGGCGCGGAGAAAAATTTTGAAGCGCTGCCCGTCCTCACCGGCTCGCTCGATACGCTCGAAGGCACGCCGGTTCGGCAGCTCGATAAGAAGTACCCCATGCGCCTGCGCCGCACCCTCTCCTTAACTTATGCCGAGCAGATCCCGGTCGGCATCAAGGTCATGGACGGCAAATGGTGGGGTGCCCAGGACAATGGCTCGGTGGCGGTGATCGACCGCATTGCGTCGCGGCTGCACCTGCACATCGGCTCCAAAATCGGGTTTTCCTCTGACGGCCAGCGCTTCAACTCGACCGTTGCCGCGATCTACAAAGTCGACGGCCAGCACATCTCCTCCCGGAGCGAGTTCATCTTCGCTCCCGCGCAGCTCCGGAATCTGCCGGTGGTGTGGTATGCGGCCATGCACATGCGGCCCGCGCGCATCGCCGAGCTTCAGCGCGTGCTCTTCGCGCACTACCCGACCGTGACCGCGATCAACATCGCGGACATCCTCGACACCGTTCAGCATGTCGTCGGGCAAATCACCCTCGTGATCCGCTTCCTGGCCGGGTTTTCCATCCTCTCCGGCATGGTCATCCTGGCCTCCAGCGTCGCGAGCACGCGCTTCCGTCGCATCCGCGAGGTGGTGGTGCTCAAGACGCTCGGCGCGACCCGCCCGCGCATCGCCGGCATCTTTTCGGTGGAGTTCCTGGTACTGGGCCTGCTCGCCGGGACGGCCGGCGTCACCTTCGCGAATGGTCTATCGCAGATGCTGCTGCACATTGCCGAGGTGCCGTTCGTGCAGAACGGCCGTGCCGACTCGCTCGGCGTGCTGTTCACGGCCGCGCTCGCCGTGGTCACCGGCTGGGCCGCCAGCTTCAGGATTCTGGGGCAGAAGCCGCTGGAGGTGCTGCGGGAGGAGTAGGGCCGGGGAAATGGTTGCCCCCCAGGGATTCGAACCCCGATATGCTGAGTCAGAGTCAGCTGTCCTACCATTGAACGAGGGGGCAATGCGGCCTGTCGAGGCTCGGGAACACGCGCTCGACTCGTTCGATCATAAGGGCGGGTGCGTTCGCGGTCAACGGTGGTAGGCTTACGTTTTTGGAGAGAACACCGGGATGCGGAAGAAAGTCACGATCGTCGGGGCGGGGAACGTGGGCGCGACTGCCGCCCACTGGCTCGCGGCCAAGGAACTGGCGGACATCGTTCTGCTCGATGTCGTCGAGGGCGTGCCGCAGGGCAAGGGGCTTGACCTGCTCGAAGCCATGCCGATCGAGAAGCGCGATTGCCTCATCACCGGCACCAACGAGTACGCCGACTCCGCGGGGTCCGACATTGTCATCATTACGGCGGGCATCGCGCGCAAGCCGGGCATGAGCCGCGACGACCTGCTCAACACCAACGCGAAGATCATGGCGGACGTCATCACGCGCGTCGTCGCGACCTCCCCGGAAGCGATCCTGATCGTCGTCTCCAATCCTCTGGACGCCATGGCGCAAGCCGCGTTCAAGCACTCCGGCTTTCCGCGCGAACGTGTGCTGGGCATGGCGGGCGTGCTCGATTCGGCTCGTTTTCGGACATTCATCGCCGAAGAATTGAAGGTTTCCGTCGAGAACGTGACCGCCTTCGTGCTGGGCGGCCACGGCGACACCATGGTTCCTTTGCCGCGCTACTCGACGGTCGCCGGCATCCCGATCACGGAGCTGCTCTCGGCCGAGGTTTTGGAAAAGTTAGTCCAGCGTACGCGCGACGGCGGGGCCGAGATCGTGAAGTATCTCAAGACCGGCTCGGCTTACTACGCTCCGGCGGCCGCGGCGATCGAGATGGTTGAGGCTATCTTGAAGGATAAGAAGAAAATCCTGCCCTGCGCGGCTTACTTACAGGGCGAGTACGGCATCGACGGATTGTATGTCGGGGTACCCTGCAAGCTGGGCTCCAAAGGCCTGGAGCAGATCGTCGAGATCAAGCTCACGCCGGACGAGCAAGCGGCGTTACAGAAGAGCGCGGATTCGGTCAAGGAGCTGTGCGGGGTCATCGGAGTTTAAAGCAGTCTCCGAGTCGGTGTAGGCCAAAGAAGCACTCTCGACGCGGGTTTTCCGTCAGGACGAGTCCCACTGCTCGTATTCCGGAACGGCCACAAAAACTCGGAACTGCTTTAGCCCCTCTTATTGTGAGTGATCTGGGGAGAGTTGACGGAATGCGGCCCGCCCGTGAGGAGCAGCCGCTTCTCCTTTGACTTCAACAGCGGCTGCAAACTGCGTTAGTGGATTAGCGTGGGCTCGATCAGTCTCAGATTCGGAAAGTAAGTTCGATAGCGATTCGCATCGAAGGTAAAGAGCTGATCGGCATGTGTCGAGGCATGCGCGCCAATGAGGAAATCCGCTAGCAGGCGGGTAGGTGTTTTTACTCGATTTTGGCGCCTGCGCCTCGCATGATTGAGCAATTGCGATGCGGCCCGCTCCCAAACCTCCCGCTCAATCACCCAATCGATCGCTATCGACCTTCGATCGAGATAGGCAAACAGGCCGGCCTCGTCGAGCAATGGGTGAGCACGCAGCTCGCAGTAAACCGGCGCGCAAATAATTAGCGGTCCAGTTCGCCCGCAGTCTTCAAGCCGCTCTGCGATATCGGTCGAGAACGATTCCTCGGACCAGAGCGCGGAGAGAACGTTTGTGTCGATCGCCGTGATCAGGCCGTGAACTCCTCGTCCTCTTCGCCGCGCAACGACCTTTGCCAATCCACGGCGCTGCCTTCCTCTGGAGTCAGCGGAAACCGTCCCCTATCTTCGCGGAAACCTCTAAGCCGCGGCTGCATGGGGCGAATCATCGTTGCCCCCCCCCAGGTCACGATCTCGACCTGATCGCCCTTTTTTAATCCATGCGCCAGCAGGACTTCGTCGGGCAGCACGATCTTACCTTGCTCATCGATGGTGCTGATGTTCAGGCTCATTGACTCTCCTCCTCACGCATCGAGAAGCAGAGCTTGGCGACAACGATGCCAAGCTCTCTGAAGTTATCCTCAAACCCGCTCCACCACCACCGACTCCAGCACCACCGGCGTCTTCGGCTTGTCCTGCGCGCCGCGCGGCACCTTGGTGATTTTGTCCACGATTTCCTGCCCGGCGACGACCTCGCCGAAAATCGTATGGTTGCCGGTCAGCCACGGCGTCGCCGCGACGGTAATGAAGAACTGCGACCCATTGGTGTTCGGCCCGGCGTTCGCCATGGCAAGCTTGCCCGGCTTGTCGAACTTATGCGCCGAGCCCTTGGTCTCATCCTCGAACTTGTACCCCGGTCCGCCCATGCCGGTCCCGTCCGGATCGCCGGCCTGCACCATGAAGTCCGGAATCACGCGGTGGAAAATCGTCCCATCGTAGAGCTTTGTCCCGGTCTTCGACTGGCCCTTGTGGGTCCAATCCTTGGTGCCCTCGGCCAGGCCGATGAAATTCGCGACGGTTTTGGGCGCATCGGACTCGAAAAGACGGCAGACGATCTCGCCCTGCGAGGTCTGGAAGGTGGCGTACGTACCTGGTTCTTTCGGCATTCTGTTCTCCTCCGCTCCATTCTAACGGGGTGCGCCGGAAGCTGGTGCCGCCGCCGCAGGTGCCGCCTGCCCCGCCGGTACGATCGTGACCTTGCGCAGAACCACGGGCGTCAGGGGCTTGTCCTCCGCGTCGCGCTCCACATGCGTGATCGCCGCCACTACCGTTATGCTGTCGGGGTCGCACTGGCCGAAGATCGTATAGCCGCCCGTCAGCGACGGGTAAGGCTTCTCCGTGATGAAAAACTGGCTCCCATCGGTTCCCGGGCCGGAATTGGCCATCGCCAGCCGCCCTGGGACATCGTAGCCCAGGTTCGGCACAATCTCGTCCGGTACCGTGAAGCCGGGGTCGCCCATGCCGGTGCCCGCCGGATCGCCGCCCTGCGCCATGAACCCGGGAATCACCCGGTGGAACGTCGTCCCGTCATAGAGCGGCTTGCCGTGCTGCTTTGCGTGGGTCACCGGGTCGGTCCAGTCCTTGGTCCCGTTCGCCAGGCCCACGAAGCTCGCCACCGTCTCCGGAGCCTGCTTGTCGTAGAGCCTGCACCGCATCTGCCCCATGCTCGTGTCGAACACCGCCGTCGGCCCGGTCGGCAATGGGACCGCAGGGGCTACAGTATCGGGCGAGTCCGGCAGGGGGGCTCCCGCGGAGGGCGGCGGCGTGGCCGCTTCCGGCGCGGGCGGCGGAGGCGGTGCTTGCTGAGCATATCCAGCGGAGGCGAGCAGGAGGAGCAGGGAAGTCTTCGCGATCATGACTTCCCTAGACTAACGAAGTGTCCTGCAAACTCCCCGCCCGAGTCAGCTGTGCGGCACGCCGGGCAATGCGTGCATGGATCCCGTCCCACAACGCCAGCCGCGCCTCCAGAGCGCATCGCGCCGCGTCGATCGCCTCCTCCCACTGCTTCGGGGTCCGGCACAGGTTGCGCACCATGCGCAGGGCCATCGGCCCGTGCTCGTCCCCGTCGAGCTCGATGTGCCGGTCCAGGTAGTAGCGGTAAAGCGATACCTGGCCGGGTTCCCGCGCGTCCAGTTCCCGCACCATCGCTGAGAACATCTGCGGGATCAGGTCTTCGCGGCCGAAGGTGAATGCCGCCGCGATCCGGTGCGCCTCTCCTGCGGCGAGCACCTGGAACGTCGCCCGCACAAAGGCCGCTGCCTCTTCCGGTGCCGGCGCGAGCGCGCTTTCTACGGACAGTTCCGAGCCAAGCAGCACCTCCACCGCCCCGGTCTCCGCTCCGCTCTGCCGCATGGCCCGCAGGTACAGCTCGAAGTGCGAGATGGCCTCCCCCTCGTATAGGTCGCTCTCCTCGCCGAGCACGATTTCGTTGATCAGCCGCCGGCTGGGCGCGTCGCTCGTGGGCCGCCAGGGCACTTCCACGCAGGTGAGGCTGCGCTGCAGGCCCTTGAGCAGGGACATGAAGTCCCAAACCGCGTACACATGCGACTGCATGAAGAGGCGAAGCGCGGGCAGCGTGCGCACGGCGGCGTACAGCGGGTGCTTCGTCAGTCGCAGCTGAAGGGGGGCGAGCGCGGCGAGTAAAGTTTGCTCCGTGGCCGGAGCGGGTGCGAGGACGGCAAGCATACGTATTCGATGGAGCTTGCGCGCGGCCCGGTCCTGCTCCGCGCGGGATCGATTTGGTGTGCGGACATAGCGCTTAGGGATTGCTCAGCTTCCAATCGGGGCCAGTCCGCGCTGGATTTGCCTGCCATCAATACAGCCCGGATTTTGTTTGACAGCGAACGGGAGCCAAGACTTTACTCGGGTCGCGCTTTGAACTCTTTCCACAACGAGGTGAACCATGCACGAGATGCAGGCCCTGACCTTCGGCCAATACAGCTTCGTCTACAACGCCCTTTCCTTTGCCATCGCGGCCATGGGGGCTGCCACTCTCTTCCTGTTTCTCAGCCGGTCGCAAGTTGGGATGCAGTACAAATCGGCCGTCACTATCTCCGGCCTGGTCTGCCTTATCGCGGCCTACCACTATTACCGCATCTTTAACTCCTGGGAAGCCGCCTACATTATCCAGAACGGAGCGGTTCATGTTTCCGGCCAGCCTTTCAACGATGCCTATCGCTATGTCGACTGGATCCTGACCGTGCCCCTGCTCGTGACCGAACTTATCCTGGTCATGCGTCTGCCGGGAGGCGAAAGCACGGTCAAGGCGAGCCGTCTCGCGATTCTTGCCGTCATCATGGTCGCGCTCGGCTACCCGGGTGAAATTTCGTCCAATTCCGCTACCCGCTGGATCTGGTGGGCGCTCGCGATGATTCCCTTTCTCATCATCGTGTTCGATCTCTACGTCGGCCTCCGCGACTCGATCGCGAAGCAGCCTGAAGGCGCGCGCGGCCTTGTTTCGACCGCCCGCTTGCTGCTGATCGTGACCTGGGCGTTCTACCCCATCGTCTTCGTCCTTCCGATGCTCGGCTTCTCCGGCCCCGCCGCAACCGTGGGCATTCAGGTCGGTTATAGCCTCGCCGACATCCTGGCCAAGGCCGCTTTCGGGGTGTTCATCTACATGATCGCCGTCCGCAAGAGCCAAGCCGAAAGCAAGGACCTGCCCGCCGGAAGGGAGTACGCAGTGGCGCGGTAAACGACAATAGGTTAGAGTTTCAAAAGAGCAAAATATCGGCCAGCGCTGCAACCAGCGCTGGCACCGATCTCCAAATACCTTTATCCAAAGCTCTTCAAGTACTCAATTTTCTATTACACTAGAACTATTCATGGGAGATGAAAATGAAAAGATGGTATATTGTAAGTCGGAATTTGATTTCCGCACAATAAAAACCGACCAAGACGGTTATGGCACAAGTAAAACAGTACGCTTCAAGCAACCTGTTCCTGAAGTCTGCCTGACCCTTGCGCCTGCGAGTCAGTGATAGGGAGTGGTCGACGGTAGATTCATGCTCAAGCGGAATCCACTAGTTTCTCCTTGCATTTGCGTCAGCATCCTGTATTGACGCAGCTATTTTCTTGAGGGTCGACTTTAAATCAACGCGCGTGCTGGGAAGAAGACCGGTGCAAGTCTGCGATTCCACAATCAGATGATCAGCGTTGAAATGCTGAATAAAGCCTATGTCTTCTACGACGAGATTGTTTCCAACACCTTTCAGAATGACAATAGGGATCCACGCGTACCAAGTTAGCATCAACGAGCGGAAGGTGTCAGCAGATGGCTCTGAAGGCGTTGGTACGCTGCGAGTTATCTTGAGAAGCCATGTGCCGTCGCTCCTGAATTCTCAACGGTGAGAGTCATCATCCAACGTATGAATTCGCAAGATATAGGGTATCCAAGTTGGAAGCAGACACTGCTTCATAGATTTGCGTATTTCAAGTAGAGGGTATATACGCTCCTTTGTCTGAGGTGTGAATTCATTCCATAATGCTTAAGCGCCCATTCCATCATCATACGATGTTGGACAGATAATCGAGCTAACGCTGAATCGAGGCTTTCCGGCACTATCTGCAACCCGTAAAGTTACCGCGTGAAGACATCCTTCACCGCCTGCACCATCACGTCCCGGTTCACGTCCGAGATCGCCTTGGTCAGGGGGATTTCCTTCGGGCAGGAGCTCACGCAGTTCTGCGAGTAGCTGCACTCCTGGATGCCGCCGTCGCCCATCAGCGCGTGCAGACGGTCGGTCTTGAGCGCCTTGCCGGTCGGGTGCTGGTTGAACAGCTTGACTTGGGCGATCGTCGCCGCGCCCACGAAGCCGGTGTCCTCGTTGAACTGCGGACACACCTCCATGCAGATGGTGCAGGAGATGCACCGCGAGATCGGGTAGGCCTCCTCCTGCTCCGCCGGGGTGATCCGGGGGCCGGGGCCGAGGTCGTAGCTGCCGTCGACCGGCACCCAGGCCTGCACGCGCTTCAGGTTCTCGAAGATGACGGACCGGTCGACCGAGAGGTCGCGGACGACGGGCATCTTCGACAGCGGCTCGACCCGGACAACTCCGTCCTCGATCACATTCTCGATCAGCGCCGAACAGGCCATGCGGGCGCGGCCGTTGATCCGCATGGCGCACGAGCCGCATACCTCTTCCAGGCAGTTCGCGTCGTAGGCGATGGCCGTGGTCTCACGCCCGTCCATCGTGACCGGGTCGGTCGCGATCTCCATCAGCGCCGAGATCACGTTCATCCCCGTCCGCCGCTGTAGGTCGAACTTGTCCCAGTACGGCTTTTCATCCGGCCCAGCCTGACGCTTGATCTCGATACGGACGGTTTTGCCGAACGGTTTCGAGAGCGGGATCGCCGCTCCGGTGAGCTCGGGGGTGTGCGTCGCTGTCGCCATCTCTCGGAACCTCCCTATCGATTCGATCCGTGTGCCGCGCGTACGATGCGCGGCCTATTTCACCGCGTCGTAACGCCTCGGACGGGGCGTGATGAACTGCGTGTCCACCGCCTCCATGGTGAACCGGGGCTCATCCGCGTCCGGCGCGAAGCTGGCCTTGGTCGTCTTGAGGAAGCGCTCGTCGTCCCGCTCCGGGAAGTCCGGCTTATAGTGCGCCCCGCGCGACTCGTCCCTGAGCGCCGCCCCCTGCGTGACGACCCGCGCCAGCTGCAGCATGTTTTCCAGCTGCCGGGTAAACGCGAACGAGGTGTTCGCCCACGCGCTTTTGTCGCTCAGGTTGATGTTCCGGAACCGCTCCAGCAGCTCGACGATTTTGTCGTCGGTCTCCTGTAAGGCCTTGTTGTAACGGATGACCGTGACGTTCTTGGTCATCGTCTCGCCCAGCTCGCGCCACAGCTTGAATGGGTTTTCCTTGCCGGTCGAGCTCAACAACCGCCCGTTGATCTCCTCCTGCCGCTTGCGCTCGTTTTCGCCGTAGCCGTTCGCGGGCGCGCTCGCGAGGCTCTTGGCATAGCGAAGCGCATTCGGCCCGGCCTGAAAGCCGCCGTGGATGCAGGAGAGCAGCGAGTTCGCTCCGAGCCGGTTCGCGCCATGGTAGTTGTACTCCGCCT
The DNA here is from genome assembly GCA_964250195.1 of uncultured Acidobacteriaceae bacterium. Classification (GTDB taxonomy): domain Bacteria; phylum Acidobacteriota; class Terriglobia; order Terriglobales; family Acidobacteriaceae; genus EB88. The sequence goes on along the minus strand of CAXUEU010000015.1, from coordinate 6,257 downwards.
CGCCGGCCGCGAAGATGCCCGGAATATTGGTCATCTGGTCGAAGTCGACCCACAAGCCGCCCATGGTGTAGTGCATGCCGGGGAAGATCTTCATCGGGACCTTGCGCGGGTCGTCGCCGACGAACTTCTGGTAAATCTCGAGTATGCCTTCAAGCTTGCGGTCCAGCGTCGCCGCGTCAATGTGGGTCAGGTCGAGGTACACCATCGGCTGCCCATCGATGCCGAGCCCGTGCTCGTAGACGACCTTATGGATGGCCCGGGTCGCCACGTCGCGCGGAACCAGGTTGCCGTACTTCGGATACCACTCCTCGAGGAAATACCAGCGGTCCGCCTCGGGAATCGTGGTCGCCTCGCGCGGGTCGTTGAGCTTGCGCGGAACCCACACGCGGCCGCCCTCGCCGCGCGCCGATTCCGACATGAGCCGCAGCTTGTCCTCGCCGGGGATGGAGGTCGGATGGACCTGGATGAACTCGCCGTTCGCGTAATACGCGCCCTGCTGGTACACCGCCGACTGCGCGGATCCCGTGCAAACCACCGAGTTGGTGCTCTTGCCGAAGATCGCGCCGATGCCGCCTGTCGCGAGGATGATCGCATCCGCGTCGAAGGTGCGGACGCTCATGTCGCGCAGGTTCATCGCGCAGATCCCCCGGCACACGCCCTGCCCGTCGAGCACGGAGGAAAGAAACTCCCAACCTTCGTACTTAGTGACCTTGCCCTCGGATTCATACCGGCGAACCTGTTCGTCGAGCGCATAGAGCAGCTGCTGCCCCGTCGTCGCACCCGCGAAGGCGGTTCGGTGATAGAGAGTCCCGCCGAAGCGGCGAAAATCCAGCAATCCCTCGGGCGTCCGATTGAACGGCACCCCCATCCGATCGAGCAGGTCGATGATCGCCGGACCGGCCTCGCACATCGCCTTGACCGGGGTCTGGTTCGCCAGGAAATCCCCGCCGTAGATGGTGTCGTCAAAATGCGCGTCGGTGGTATCCCCCTCGCCCTTCAGATTCTTGGCAGCGTTGATGCCGCCCTGCGCGCACACCGAGTGCGACCGCTTGACCGGCACGATCGAGAACAGGTCAACCTTGCCCCCGGCCTCGGCGATCTTGATGACGGCCGAAAGCCCGGCCAGGCCCCCGCCCACGACGATGATCTTCGGCGCTGCTGCCATACGGTCAGTCCCTCGTCTTTCCTATCCCCAACGGAGCGGGCGCTTGCGTACCCTCTGTGATTTGAGCCGGCGTGAGGTCGGAAGGTGCATTGCGGTATTTCGGTTCCACGAAAGCCCACATGCTCGCCAGGCCGATCGCGACCAGCGCGAAGCCCCCGGCCGTACACACGTAGGCGAACCCGCGCCGCGCGCGGTCGCCGGAGGTGATGCCCCACTTGGCCGCGAACAGCCACGTTCCATAGGCGAAGTGGTAGCAGGTTGCGACCATCGCGATGGCATAGATCGCGAACATCCAGGGGTGCAGCAGCTCGGCCTGCACCTTGTGGAAAGCGGCACCGGGATGCTCCGGCAGGCTGACGCCGGAAAACCGCTGCCGCCAGACATGCTGAATGAGGTAGGCGAGCGCGATGCCGCCCGACCAGCGCTGCGCCGTGTACAGCCAGTTGCCGGCCCAGGGGTAATAAACAATGTTGGACTTGCCGCGCAGCCAGATATACATGCCGTACAGCGAGTGATAGAGGAGCGGCAGAAAAATGAACACCCACTCCAGCACCCTGACAAAGGGCAGGGAATTGAGCCACTTGACCTGCGCGGCGTAGGCGGCCGGGCCGTTCAGCGCCTCGTAGTTCGAGACCAGGTGCTCGATCAGGAACGCCCCGATCGGCACGATGCCGGTGAGCGAGTGAAGCCTGCGCAGCAAAAAGGAGTGGCCCTGCCCCGCGCGGAGCGGCTGCACACCCTTGTTGACGGTGCCCTTGCGCGCTCCGGAGTCGGGCCCGGCTACAGGTTGCGGAACGGTGATGGTCGCCATGGGCTCCTTATTGAACGCGCGGTAAGTTTAACAGGATAATTATTGGCCCGCGCCGCCGCGTCCGTCAACACAAACGACAGCTTCTATTGTAATGACCGTGCCATGATGGGAATCGAAGTTTCAAATGAGGACGCACTGGGTAGGATTGCTGATGGCGGCTGGGGTTTTGACGGGAAGTGGCACTGCGATTGCACAGGGCGGCTTCGGCCCGGCGAATCCCTTCTACACTGCCGGCACCCTCCCTTTCCACGCGCCGCCTTTCGACCGCATCCGCGATGCGGACTACGCCCCGGCGATCGACGCCGGGCGAGCCGAACAACTGCGGGAGATCGAAGCGATCGCGAACAATCCGGCCGCGCCGACCTTCGAGAACACGTTCGCCGCCATGGAGCGGTCCGGGCAGCTGCTCGAGCGTGTCCTGCAGGTGTTTGGAGGGGTCACCGGCGCCAACACCAATCCGGCTCTTCAGGAGGTTCGCAAGCAGGAAGCGCCGCGCCTGGCCGCGCACGAGGACGCGATCCGGCTCAACCCGAAGCTGTTTGCCCGCGTGAAGGCCGTCTATGACCGGCGCGCGGCCCTGGCGCTCCAAGGCGAGCAGCTGCGCCTGGTCGAGGTCACCCACGAGCGGTTTGTCCACGCGGGGGCCAACCTGAGCGAGGCCGACAAGGTAAAGCTGAAGGCGCTCAACGAGGAGGAATCGACCCTCGGCAACGCGTTCGAAAACAAGCTGCTGGCCGCGACCAAGTCCGCGGCGTTCACGACGAACGACAAGGCCGACCTCGCCGGCCTGAGCGAGGCGCAGGTGCAGGCCGCCGCCGGGGCGGCGCAGGGCCGCAAGCAAGGGGGTTACCTTGTGCCGCTCCAGAACACGACTCAGCAGCCGGGCCTGGCCTCGATGCAGGACCGCGCGGCGCGCGAAAAGCTGTTCAACGCGGGGTGGACCCGGGCCGAGCGGGGCGGGGACGATGACACCCGCGCCACGATCGCCCGGCTCGCCCAGGTTCGGGCAGAGAAGGCGAGGCTGCTCGGCTTTTCGACCTATGCGGCCTGGAAGCTCGACGACCAGATGGCGCGTACGCCGGACGCGGTGGAGAGGTTTCTCGGCGACCTGACCCCGGCGGCCGTCGCGAAGGTGCGCGCGGATGCGGCCGAACTGCAGTCCGCCGCCGGCGACGGGCCGATCGCGGCCTGGGACTGGGAGTACTACGCCGAGCAGGTCCGCAAGCGGAAGTACGACCTGGACGAGGCCGCGACCAAGCCCTATTTCGAGATCGGCAACGTGCTTGAAAACGGCGTCTTCTATGCCGCCCACCAGCTTTACGGCATTTCCTTCAAGGAGCGCAAGGATATTCCGGTCTACCAGCCCGACATGCGCGTCTTCGAAGTTATGGACGTCGATGGCAAGCCGCTCGCGCTTTTCTATACCGATTACTGGAAGCGCGATAACAAGAACGGCGGTGCGTGGATGAGCGAGTTCGTCCGCCAGTCGAAGCTGCTCGGGACGCTGCCCGTCGTCTACAACGTCTGCAACTTCCAGAAACCCGCGCCGGGGCAGCCCGCTTTGATCTCCTTCTCCGATGTAACAACCATGTTTCACGAGTTCGGCCACGCGCTGCACGGGATGTTTTCGGACGCGACTTATCCGAGTCTGGCCGGGACGGCGGTCCCGCGCGACTTCGTCGAGTTTCCCTCGCAGTTCAACGAGCACTGGGCGCTGTACCCTTCGGTGTTCGCCAACTATGCAAAACACTATCAAACCGGCGCGCCCATGCCGGCTGACTTAGTCGAGAAAATCAAGCGCGCCCGCACCTTCAACCAGGGTTACTCGGTGACCGAGCTGCTCGCCGCCGCGCAGCTCGACATGCAGTGGCATACCCTGCCCGCCGGGGCTCCCCTGCAAACGCCGGACAGATTCGAGCAGGCCGCGCTCGAAAAGACGAATCTCGCGCTCGGGCAGGTTCCGCCGCGCTATCGGTCGAGTTATTTCATGCATATCTGGGGCAACGGCTACGCGGCCGGCTATTACGCCTACCTGTGGAGCGAAATGCTGGACGACGATGCCTACCAATGGTTCGAGGAGCATGGCGGGCTGACTCGCGCCAACGGCGAGCGCTTTCGGCAAATGATCCTCTCCCGCGGCTTCACCGAGGACCTACCGGCGATGTATAAGGCGTGGCGCGGCAAGGACCCGAGCGCGGCACCGATGCTGAAGTATCGGGGGCTGGAGAGTACGACGGCAAGCACGAGCAAATAAGTTGAGGGTGAGAGCGAAACTTCAAAGGGTCATCCTGAGCGGAGCGAAGGACCTGCTTTTGGCTTCACTCTCAGGACGACCCGGCTCCTGAGTCTAAAAGCGCCAGCTTCGGCAGCAGCTTCCGCAGCGCCGCACCGCGATGGCTCAACCCCAGCCGGGTCGCCCGGTCCAGCTCCGCCATCGTCCTGCCGAGTGAGGGCAGCCAAAACAGCGGGTCGTACCCGAACCCTTCCGTTCCTTGCCCTTCGATAAGGATTTCGCCCTCGACCGAGCCGTCCGCCTCGCACACGATCGCGCCGGAGCGGGCCACGGCCAGCACGCACCGGTACCGGGCCGTGCGTGGCGCGGGCACACCTGCGAGTTGCTGGAGCAGGCAGCTGTTGTTTCGCGCATCGGGCGTTCCGGCGAAACACCCGATCCGCTCCGCGTACCGCGCCGAGTACACGCCCGGCGCGCCCCCGAGCGCGTCCACCTTCAATCCGGAATCGTCCGCGAGCACCAGCTCGCCGGGAGCGTACCCGGCGTAGTACAGCGCTTTCAACCGCGCGTTCTCGGCGAAGGTCGCGCCGGTTTCCTCGGGCGCGACAAGCGCGTCAAGCCCGGGCAGGACGGTAAACGACCATCCCTCCCCGGCCGCGATCGAGAAGTCCCGCAGCTTTCCCGGGTTGCTCGTCGCCACATACAAGGTCCTCACGCCGGCACCCGCGCCGCTTTCTCCGGAATCGCGGGCGGCGCGAACTCCGGCCGATTCAGGGGGCAGCCGCCGCAGCGCGGCACCCCGCCGCAGTGCGTCTTGCCGACCATCACCACGAGCGCGTGAAACTCGTTGTAGTGCGCGAGCAGGGTTTCAGGGGCGTCTTCTGTAAACGCCGACAAAGCAAGGGCCTGCGCGCCGGGGTAGCGCGCGGGCTCCGCGATCAGGCCATGCCGTGTCACCACCCGGCGCAGGTACTCGTCCACCACCATCACCGGCTTGTGCAGGGCATAGAGCAGGATCGCGTCGGCCGTCTCCGGCCCTACGCCGGGCAGCGCCAAGAGGGTTTCGCGGGTCTCTCCGGCTGGCGCGGCCGCCATCCGTTCCAACGATCCGTCATACGAGGCGTCCAGCAGCGCAATGAATGCCTTGACCGCCGCCGCCTTCCGCACCATGTACCCCGAAGGCCGGATCAGCTCGCGCAGATGCTCGTCCGGGATCGCCCGCAGCCCGTCCACTGTGAGCACCCCTGCCGCCTTCAGGGCGGCGATCGACCGCTCCACATTCCGCCAGGAGGTGTTCTGGGTCAGGTAGGCACCCACAACGGTCTCGATGTCGCTCTCCGACGGCCACCAACCCTGCGGGCCGTAGGCCGCCGTCAGTGCGTCATAAAAAGCTCGAAGCATCAGCGGACCCCGCCCCGCAGCTGCTGCTTCCATCCGAGCAGCTTGGCCCGCGTCCCCGCCGCTTCGGCCTCCGGAATGCATCCCAGCCGCTGGTACAGGATCGAGACCGCGGTTACGGCCAGCACGTCCTCGGGGGCGTCCTGGGCCAGCTTCAAAGCCTCGCTGAGTGCCTCCTCGTACGCGCGGGAGTCCTGCAAGGCCCGCACGAGCCCGTGGCGCGCGTCCAGCAAGCCCGGGTCCGCCGCGACCGCCGCTCGAAAGCCGCGGGCGGCTTGCTCCGGGTCGCCTTCGGCCAGGCGGTCCAGCGCGTCATAGTACAAAGCTTCTGCTTCCGTGGGCATCTCGCTCGATCATAGAAGACGCGCATCTACCCGAGAAAGATGAAAGCCCACACCGACTACCTCTGGTTCAACACGGCGAAAGCGCGCGAGATGGTCCACATTACCCCGCGGATCGAGGCAATCGTGCGGAAGAGCGGCGTGCGGGACGGCCTGTGCTTCGTTTCGCCCATGCACATCACCGCCGCCGTTTACGTCAACGACCATGAATCCGGCCTGATTGAGGACATCGGTGAATGGCTCGAACAGCTCGCCCCCGCCCGCCCCGAGTACCGCCACCACCGCACCGGCGAAGAGAACGCCGACGCC
>CAXUEU010000014.1:34446-39024 GCA_964250195.1 uncultured Acidobacteriaceae bacterium | reverse complement strand
GCTTTTCGCCGGGGGAGCGCGGCAGGGGCTTTACCGGAGCAGAATCGGATCGGCTGTTTACCAAGGGTGCTCACGAGCAAATCGCCCCTTGCGGAATGTGGGGCGGTAACGGTAGCCTTCAGATCGAATCGGAGAGCCACAAATGCAAGCCCTGCGTCTCATCCTTCGCAAGACCCGTTCCCTGCCGTTGGCAGGCTCGATGCTGTTCCGAGCCGTGATCTGCGCGCTGCCCGCCCTGGCTCTTCCAGGCGCGGCCCTGGCGCAGTTCAGCGCGAGCCTGCAAGGCACGGTCACCGACCCTTCCGGCGCGGTGGTTGCCAACGCGGTCGTCACAATCACGCAGACGGACACGAACACGAAGCGAACCGCGACTACCTCCGGCGGCGGCGCGTATGCCTTCGGCTCACTCGCGCCGGGCAACTACACGGTCGAGGTGGCGGCACCGGGGTTCCAGACCACCCAGGTGGCGGCCACGCTTACCACCGAGCAGCAGGCCGGGGTGAATATCAAGCTCAATGTCGGCAACGACACGACGCAGGTGCAGGTCACCGCGCAGGGGCCGGCGCTCAACACTCAAGAGAATCGGGTGCAGGTGACGCTCGATACCGAGCAGGTGCGGACGCTGCCCCTGCAGAACCGCGGGACGCTGAACCTGGTGAACGCCGCTCCCGGCGTTTCGGGCTATTCGCAAAACCTCGACAATTTTCAGAACGAGGAAACGCCGAACGCAAACGCGAACGGACATTTCTCCGGGTCGAACCTTTATGTGATCGATGGGATCGAGAGTGACTCCAATATCACCGGCGGCACGAACAACATCACGCCCAACCCGGATTCACTCCAGGAGATTGCGCTCCAGACCAATACTTTCGCGGTGGACTTCTACGGCGGAGCGGGCGTCACGACGGAGTTGACGACCAAGGCCGGATCCAATAAGTTCCACGGCACGGGCGAAGTCAGCTTTTACAACCAGGACCTGCAGCAGCGGTTTTTTTTCTCCGGGCTGACCGGCAACTCGCCTTACAAGCGGCTGGAGTACTCCGGCACGCTCGGCGGCCCGATCTACAAGGACAAAACGTTCCTTTTCGCTTCGGTGGAGGCGCTGGCGTCGACGCAGGCACCCGGCACGACCCTTTTCGGCAATGAGGACCCAGCCTTCGTGCGGCTGGCGCAGCAGAACTTCCCGAACACTCTCGGCACGCAGCTGCTCACCCGCTACCCTTCGGCCGGCATCAGTGTCCAGAGCGTTCGCTCCTATACCTCGGCCGACCTGGCAACGCAGTGCGCCACCCCGACGGGCAACTGCAACATCCCGCTCGTCGACAATGTAAGCCAAACGACGGCACCCTACAATAACGGCCTGCAGTACAGCCTGCGCCTGGACCAGAACTTCAGGGGCGGCAAGGACCGCGTGTATGCGTACTACTTCAACATTACGCACCAGCCGCAAATCCTCGACCCCCGTCCGGCATTCTCGAGCGTGCAGCCGACCGTCAGCGCGCTGTACTCCATCAACTACACCCACATCTTTTCGCCCAGCATTCTGAACGAAGCATCGTTCGCGTACAAGCGGGTGTTCGGCGACCGGACTGCCCCTACCCCGACGGTGCCTGAGATCAGCATCAACAACACCTACGGCGTCGGCGTACCCGGCGGCGATACGGCATTCGGCGGCGGTTTCGGCCCCGGCAGCTTTGCGCAGCACCAGTACTCCTGGCGCGACGTGGTGACATTCGTCCGCGGCAAGCACGACATCCGGGTCGGCTTTCAGGCCTCGCACGGCAACGACTCGGCCGCCTTTGCCGGCAGCTATGTCCGCCCGAGCTTTTCTTTCAACAACGGCCTGATCGACTTTGTGCAAGATAAGGTCTACCAGGAAAGCGGGATCGCCTACGATCCGACCACGGCGCAGTTGAAGCCCTTCAACTTTGGCGCGCAGGTAAACAACTATGGAGCGTACGTACAGGACTCCTGGAAGATCCTACCGAGCCTTACGCTGCAGCTCGGCATCCGTTGGGATGACTTCGGCAATCCTTCTTCGTTCCTGTACACGCAAAGTCTGCCGAAGCTTTCCAACACCATCCCGGTGGGTTCAACCAAGCTGCTAGGCAGCCCCGCGGCCATCGACGCGCAGTTCGCGAATGCAGCGATCAGCGCCACGACGAACATCTATCCGTCGTCCCTTAAGAACAATTGGTCCCCGCGCGTCGCGTTCTCGTGGGCGCCGACCAAGAGCCGCTTTACTACGATCCACGGCGGCACGGGCATTTACTACGAGCAGATCAGCCTCGGCCAGATCTTGGACCAGCTGAAGCAAAACCCGCCCGGCTGGGTGTTCCCCACCTTTGGGCAGAACACCGGCAACGCCGTCCAGCCGATCTACGGCTTAGGTACCAGCGGTGCCTTTCCGTACGGCTTCGCGATTCCGGCGATCCCAACGGCGGGCTTGGACGCGCGCGGCGGCATTGTTGGCCAGGCGCTTCCCGTGCAAGGAATCGACCCGAACGTGCGGACGCCTCCAACGCTCAACTACACCCTGGGCGTCAGCCAGGAGTTCACGGGAAAGATGGTCGCGGCGGTCACCTACGCGGGCTCTTACTCGTGGGATCAGCTAACGGCGACCGACTTCAACCGGGTCGCGGGCGACTTGATCCGCAACAACGGAAACCCGCAGCGCTTGAATCCGAGCTTCGGCTCCATCATCTATGCCGGGAACTTCGGGCTGAACCACTACGACAGCGTGATCTTCTCGCTTGTGCAGCATGTGAAGAGGCTTGACTACCAGGCGTCCTACACATGGTCCCGCGCGCGGGGCTTCGGCACCTGCGATACACGCTACACCGCCAACAACGGCAACCAGAACGACTGCCCGCCGGACCAGCACCTGCTGGGCTCGGGATACTACGGCAACTCGGTGTTCGATACACCGAACAACTTCAAATTGACCGGCTCCTATGTGCTGCCGTCCCCCACGCAGCGCTACCTGAAGCAGGTTGCGGGCGGTTGGCAAACGACGACCCTGTTCGTGGCCCAGTCGGGTACGCCGTTCACGGTGGAGAACTATGCCGCGTTCAGCCCCACGAGCATCGTCAACGGCCAGTTCACCAATGTCCAGGCCGGAGATTATAACGCTGACGGCAACCCGCAAGACTTCCCGAACGTGGCCCAAAACATTCACCGCAAGTACACGCACGGGCAGGTCACGCAAACGGGCGGGGGCGTCTTCGCCGGCCAAATGACTGCCTTTACCGCGCCCACGCCCGGCACCGAGGGCAACGAGGCACGCAACACTTTCCGTAACCCCGGCCTGTTCGAGTGGGACGCGAGCGTGCTGAAAAACAATGCCCTGCCATGGTTCGGCGCGGAGAAGGCCAACCTGCAGCTCCGGGTCGACGGCTTCAACGTGATCAATCACACAAACTTCGGCTCGATCGACAACAACATCTCCTCGGGCACGTTCGGGCAGGCGACTACCAGTCTCCAGCCGCGGATTATCCAGCTCGGGGCGCGCTTCGAGTTTTAAGTCTGCAAGAATAAGGGTAGATGCTGTTCCGATTTCCAGTGCGGCTTCTATCCTTGACTCTCGCCCTTGCGGCGAGGGCGCAAACCCCACAAGCCGCGCTCGCGGAGCACCGCTATGCGGATGCCCTTGCTTCGGCGGACGCGGTGCTCGCGGCAAACCCCGCGGACGCGCAAGCATCGCTGGTGCGCGGCTTGGCGTTTGCCGGGCTGCGTGAACCGGCGAAGAGCCTCGCGAGCTTCGATCGGACGCTCGAGCTGACGCACGACGCGGTACCCGTGCTGGAAGCGGCGGCGGAGGTGGCGTATGAGGCCAGGGATAAGCGGGCCGGGCGCTACCTGGGCCTGCTGCTCCAGCGCGATGCACACAACCAGGTGGCGCATGCGATGGCGGGAGTGCTGGCTTACGAGGGCAGGGACTGCGCGGCGGCGGACGCGCACTTTGCCCAGGCGGGGGATGCGCTGCGCGGCAACCTGCCCGCCGAGGTGGAGCATGGGGAGTGCCTGCTCGCCGTTGGGGACAGCGGGAGCGGGGCGGCGTTGTTCGAGCGGCTCGCGGCGGAGCACCCGGACGATGAAGCGCTCGCGTACGATCGGGCCGCGGCTTACGTGCAGGCGGGTCGGGCCGCCGAGGCCGCCACTCTCCTGGAGGCGATGCAGACCGCCGGGCAGACGCGGGGCGGCGACACGCTGAACCTGCTGGGCGCGGCACAGAACGCGAGCGGGCAGCTGGAAGCGGCGGTGGCGACCTACCGTCTGGCGGCCGAGCGGAACCCGCGGGACGAGCGCAATTATATCGACCTGGCCGCGCTGAGCGTGGAGCACCAGTCGCCGGAGGCCGCGTTGGCTGTCTTGAACGCGGGGCTGGAGCAGATTCCGGGCTCGGCGGCGCTGTTGACCCTGCGCGGCGCGGTGCGGGCGCAGATGGGCGAGAACGAGGGCGCGACCGGGGACTTCGAGGAGGCGGAGCGTCTGGAGCCCTCGAAGCTGTACGGCGCGGTGGGGCTGGGGGTGCTTCTGCGCGATGGGAGCAGGCTGCCGGAGGCGGAGCGGCTGCTG
>CAXUEU010000014.1:24919-34349 GCA_964250195.1 uncultured Acidobacteriaceae bacterium | reverse complement strand
CACCCCGGCGATGCGACGCTCGACTACCTGCTGGCGGATGTGCTGGTGCGCGAGGGGGCCGCGCCGGGGGAGGCCCGGTTCGCCGAGGCACGCGCGCTGCTGGCCAAGGCGGCCGCGCTGAAGCCGGACCTGGCGGTGGCGCACGGGGAACTGGGTAAGCTCGATTTAAAAGCCGGGGACACGACCGCGGCGATCCGAGAGCTGGAGCTGGGCGTGCGCTACGACCCGGCGGACAGGACCTCCCTGAACCAGCTGGTGGCGGCCTACCGGCGCGCGGGCCGGGCGGAGGACGCGGCGCGCGTGGCCGGGCAGCTGGCGCAGGCGGTGGCGCGGGACCGGGCGGCGGAGACGGAGCGGAACCGGGTGCACCTCCTGCCCGCGGCGGCGCAGAAATGACGCGGCGGGAGACCCTGGCGGGGCTGATGGGGGCGGCTTTTTCCGCCCGCTTTTCGGCTCTGGCCCAGGGCGTGGCGACCCGGCAGGTGAAACCGCAGGCCCGGGTCAAGAGCGCGGGGCCGCCGTTCGCGGCGCGATTTGTCGACGTGGCCGCGCAAGCGGGGCTGCACGCGCCGGTGATCTACGGCGAGGCGGCGCACAAGGATTACATCCTGGAGGCGATCGGCTGCGGGTGCGCGTTCGTGGACTATGACAATGATGGATGGATGGATCTATTCATCCTGAGCGGGCAGCGGCTGGCGGGAACACCACCCGGCACCACCAATCGCCTGTATAGGAACAACCGCGACGGAACTTTCACCGATGTTACCCGGGAAGCGGGCCTCGAACATATGGGTTGGGCCGCGGGCGTGTGCGTCGGGGATTACGACAACGACGGCTGGGAGGATTTGTTCGTCACTTACTACGGGCAGAACAAGTTGTACCGCAACAACGGCAACGGAACCTTTACGGATGTCACCGGGAAAGCGGGGCTGCTGTACGAGGGCAAGACGCGCTGGGGCGCGGGCTGCGCATTTACCGATTACGACCGGGACGGGCACCTGGACCTGTTCGTGTCGAATTACATCGACTTCGACCTAGCCCATGTACCGAAGCCGGGGGCCAATGTGAACTGTAATTTCCGCAACGTGCCGGTGAACTGCGGCCCGCGCGGGCTGCCCTATGCGCGGCACTGGTTGTATCGCAACAACGGCGACGGGACCTTTACCGATGTAAGCGAGGCCGCGGGCATCACCAAGGTGAAGGAGAGCTACGGGATGACCGTGGTCGCGGCGGATTTCGACGACGACGGCTGGCCGGATATCTATGTGGCCTGCGATTCGGTGCCGAGCGTCCTGTACATGAACAATCACGATGGAACCTTTCGCGAGGAAGCGCTGGCTCGGGGCGTTGCCCTGAGCGACGACGGGGTGGAGCAGGCGGGAATGGGCGTCGGCGTGGGCAGCTCCAACGGCGGCGGCAGGCTGGACATCTTCAAGACGCACTTTACCGATGACACCAGCGTGCTGTATCGCAACCTGGGCAAGGGCAGCTTCGACGACGCGACGGCGGCCGCGCGGATCGGGGTGGAAACGAAGTACACGGGCTGGGGTACGGGCATCGTGGACCTCGATAACGACGGCAACCCGGACATCCTGCTGGTGACCGGCAGCGTGTATCCGGAGGTGGAGGCGCGGCTGCCGGCGTACCCGAACCGGACGCCGCGCGTGGTCTTCCGCAATTTAGGGGACGGCCGGTTCGAGGAGCTGGGGCAGGAGGCCGGGCCGGGGATCGCTGCCCGGCACACGAGCCGGGGCTGCGCCTTCGGGGACTTCGACAACGACGGCGACGTGGACGTGCTGATCGTGAACCTGAACGAGCCGCCTTCGCTGCTGCGCAACGATCTGCCCGCCGGGCCCGACAGGCATTGGATCAAGGTGAAGCTGGTGGGCCGCACCTCGAATCGCTCGGCGATCGGCGCGCGCGTGACCGCGCGGTACGGCGGCAAGCAGCAGGCGCAGGAGGTCCTGAGCCAGAGCAGCTTTTTCTCGGCGAACGACCCGCGTCTGCACTTCGGGCTGGGGCGGTTCGCGGCGGTGGACCTGACTGTGCGCTGGCCCACGGGCGTGGCGCAAACTTTCGCGAACGTCGCCGCGAACCGGCTCGTGACCATCGACGAGCACGCGGGCCTGCTGCCGGCTTCGCGCGCGAACCTGTAGAGATCCGGGAAGCATGGCCCGTCGCGAACCGCATCCCTGGCGCATCGCCGCCCTGCTCGGCTTCGGCGTGCTGATTTCGTATTTCGACCGGGTCAACCTGTCGGTCGCGCACCACGACTTGCAAGTGCGGTTCGGCATTTCCGACGTGGTCTATGGCTACCTGGCGAGCGCCTACAGCTGGACGTACGCGGCGAGCCAGCTGCCTGCCGGGGTGCTGCTGGACCGGTTCGGGGTGCGCCGGGTCCTGCTGGCGGCGACGCTGCTGTGGGCGCTGGCCTCGGGGCTGGCGGCGGTCGCGCCCACGATCGCGTTCCTGTTCGCGGCGCGATTTTTGCTGGGCATCGGCGAAGCGCCGACCTTTCCGGCGAACTCGAAGGCCGTGGGTGAGTGGTTCCCTCCGGAGCGGCGCGGGCGGCCCACCGCGATGTTCGACGCGGCGGCCAAGCTGTCGGTGGGGATCGGGACGCCGATGGTCGGGCTGATCGGCCTGCGCTACGGGCTGCGCGCGAACTTCGGGGCGACGGCGCTGCTGAGTCTGATCTTCGCCGGGGTGTTCGCGTGGTTGTACTACGACCCGGTCAGGCCGGGGAGGGTTGCCGTCGCGCGGCAGCCCGGGGCGCTGGTGGCGCTTCTGCGGCAGAGGAAAGTTTGGGGGCTGGCTATCGGCTCCGCCGCGTACAACTACTGCTTTTACCTGCTGCTCACCTGGCTGCCGGTGTATCTCGAGACCGGCGTGCACATGCGGGCTCGCACGGCGGTGCTGGTAACGGGTATTCCCTGGATCCTCGCGGCTGCCGTGGACTTCCTCATCGGCGGCTGGCTGGTCGACGCGCTGATCCGGCGGGGCCGCGACCCCGACCTGGTGCGAAGGGGCGTGCTGGTGGGCGGCACGGTTTGCGGCTTGTTCATCGCCGCGCCCGCGTTCACGCAGAGGCCGCTGGTCGTGGTGGTCTGCCTGTCGTTCGCGCTCAGCGGGCTTTCGGCGGCCGCGCCGGTCATCTGGAGCCTGCCCTCGCTGCTCGCGCCTGCGGGCGGCACGGGCAAGCTGGCGTCCGTGATCAACCTGGCGAACCAGTTCGCGGCGATCTCGGCACCGGTGATCACAGGATATCTTGTGCACGCGACGCATGCGTTCGGCGCGGCGTTCGAGGTGGCGGCCTTGCTGGTGCTGGGCGGGATCGCGAGCTATGTGTTCCTGCTGGGGCGGGTGGACAGGGTCCCCTAAAAACTCAGGGGCGCTCCTACTCACTCCCAGAAGGTGCGCGCGAGCCAGTCATCAGGGAAGCCCATCTCCTGCGCTGGAATGGCTGGATAGGCTTCGATCAGACTTTTGAGACGACTTTTCCAGTCTGCTGCCGAGTCGATCCGTTCAAGCAGAGCAACGATGACCACGGCGCGGCCGTAGAACCTTTCCTGCGCCGTTTCTGTCATCTCGTTCCGAACGACCTTGCCGAGAACAGGTTTGTTTACGGCCATAACGGCGTTCCAAAGCCGGTTATGGTGGGCGCAGGTGTTGCGCAGATCGCTGAGGGTGCGAAACCAAGATACGAGTACGCGCTCGCCCAAATCAAACCTCCGCGCTACGCGCTTCCGGTTCGCGGCTGTCAAGCCGGAGTAAAAGTGCGAGAGCGCACCGAAGGTGACGGCTTCGCAGATGGCCCAAATAGGTGCGTAGGGCGGGTCGTTATAGCGTTTTTGGTAATGCCGGATAGCAAGATAGTCGGCCTGCACGGCCTTATTTACGAAACCTCTGTAAATCGAGGCGCTCTCAAAGTGCTCGGGGGATAGATAAAAGTGTGGGCCGTGCGGGATGGCAAGTTCGCTGATGATGGCTGCCCGGAGCGCGACTTCAATTTGTTCCACGGCGTCCAGGCATAGAAGACGCAATGCGCGGTCAAATCGGTACAGTGCTACCACGGATGCAAAGCTCGTTCCGGGATGAAAGACCTTGCTTGGCCCCTGAAGCGCCCGCATATAAATCAGCAGTCGAAAGTAACCCACACTTCCAAGAATCCGGAGCGCTTCCGGTCTATCCGGCACCGCGAGCCCCCTCTCTTCGAGGTGCGCAAGCAACTCCGCAGGCGTTTTCGCGGGCTTGCCATACTTGCTGAGCGTCAGGGGCGGCATGAAGAGCTGGTCGAAAGCGAACAAGCCCCCTGGTGCGCATGCCAAATGGCAGAGGCGAGGGGGCTATGGTCACTGTGAGTATGATTCAGGTCCTGCCATAAAGTAAAGCTCTTTTTCGTAAACAGGAGGTTCAACGCGGCAAGGCCCGCGTGGCCCCGGTGGAGATGCCGCCGTCGACCAGCAGGGTTTGCCCGGTCACGTAGCGGCTGCTTTCTGAGGCGAGAAAGACGACCGCGCCGTCCAGGTCGTCGGGGCGGCCGGGGCGCTTGACGGGAATGCGGTCGACCAGGTAGTCGACCCACTCCTGATTTTCGTACATCACCTTGTTCTGCTCGGTACGGAACCAGCCGGGCGCGAGGCAGTTGACGGTGATGCCATGCGGGCCCCAGTCGTCGGCGAGGCTCATGGTGAGCTGGCGGATGCCGCCGCGGCTGGCCCCGTAGGCCGCGAGACCCGCGTAGCCCGCGACGCAGGTGACCGAGCCGATGTTGACGATGCGGCCGTAGCCGCGCTCAACCATGCCGCGCGCGACGGCCTGGGCGACGAAGAAGCTGCCGCGCAGGTTGGTGTCGAGGACGCGATTCCAGTCCTCCCAGGTGACCGCGAGCGCGGGCTTGCGGATGTTCATGCCGGCGTTGTTGACCAGGATGTCGATGCGGCCGAAAGCGGCCTCGGCCTCGGCGACGGCGGAGCGGATGGAGCCCTCGTCGGTGACGTCGAGGGCGACGGCGCAAGCCTTGCGGCCGAGCGCTTCGATCTCTCGTTGGAAGGGCAGGGTGGAGGCGCGGTCGCGCGCGGACAGGACGAGGTCGGCTCCGGCACGGGCCAGGGCGCGCGCGAGGTACTGGCCCAGGCCGCGGCTGGTGCCGGTGACCATGGCTACGCGGCCCGTAAGGTCGAACAAGTCCAACGGTTGCCTCATCCGGGGGTCAGGACGACTTTCATCAGATTGGGCTCGCGGGCGTGCAGGCGCTTGAAGAAGGCCGCGCCCTCGCCGAGCGGCGCGACGGCGGAGATGAGCGGGGCGACGTCGATTTGCCCGGAGGCGAGCAGCTCGATGGCGCGGGGATACTCGCCGGCGCTGGCAGCGGAGCCTTGCAGGCGGATTTGCCGGGTGACGACCGCCTGCAATGGAAGCGGGGCTTGCGCGGCGAGGTTGCCGACCAGCGTGACCGTGCCGCCTTTGCGGACCGCTCCGACCGCGGAGGCGAGTGTTTCCGCGATGCCGACGGCTTCGAAGACGTGGTCGACGCCGGTCGCTTCCGCGCGCGCCGTGACATCGTGCGCGCCCGACCGCTCCGCCATTCGGAGGCGCGAGGCGTCCGGGTCGACGGCGGTGATGCGCGCGGCCCCGGCGACCCGGAGCGCCTGGACGATCAGCGTGCCGATCATGCCCGCTCCGAGAACGATCGCGGTCTCGCCCGGTTTGAACTCCGCTATGCGCACGGCATGGAGCGCGACGGAGACGGCTTCGATCATCGCGGCGTGCTCGTACGGGAGCGCGTCCGGCAGGCGGTACAATACGCGCTCGGGGACGGCAAGGAACTCGGCAAACGCGCCGTTGCGCCGGTACTCCGGGCAGGAGACGCCGAAGACCTGCCGGTTGTCGCAGAGGTTGCGCTCGCCGCGCAGGCAAAAGGGGCACCGGCTGCAAAAGAGGGTGGAGTCGAAGGTGGCGCGGTCGCCGACGGCCCAGGCCCGCACCCCGGAACCCACTTCCGCGATAACTCCTGCGGCCTCGTGGCCCATCACGATGGGCGGGATACGCCGGCCGGACCCGCCGTCGTAGCCGTGGACGTCGGACCCGCAAACCCCGCAGGCGGCAACGCGCAGGAGCACCTCGTCGGGAGCGAGCGCGGGGCGGGGCAGGTCGGCGAGCTCCAGCTGCTCGTAGGCGGAAAGCAGGAGCGCCCGCACCTAGGCCGCCGCGATCCGCCGACAAAGGTCGTCCTGCTCCTCGCGGGTCTCCGCGCCGATCGTAAAGGAGTCGAGGACGCCGGAGTTGAGGGCATAGCGGAGCGCCTCGGTCTGGCGGGTGCGCATCGCGCCCTGGCCCAGGATCTTCATGCCGACGATGCCCTTGCCGTCCGCGCGCATTTGACGGAGCACTTCGAGGACCGTATCTGGGTGCGCGTCCATGTGCGCACCGACGGGGTTGAGGCGCACCAGGTCCACCTCGACCCACGGCGACGCGGCCGCCGCGCGCAGGGCCGGGAGGCTGTGGCAGGAGACGCCGTGGGCGCGGATGACGCCCTTCCGCTTTGCGTCCGAGAGCACGTCCATCGCGCCCCGGTAGCGGGTGGTCCAGTCGGCCTCGGTGACGCAATGGATCAGGACGATGTCGATAACCTCGACGCCGAGCTCGCGGCGGAACCGGTCGAGGTCGTCGCGGACGCCCGCGGGGTCGCGTGTATCGGTCTTGGTGAGCACGGTGACGCGGTCGCGGGGGACCTGCTTGAGCGCGGCGGCAACGTAGGGGTGGCTGCCGTAGGAGTCGGCCGTGTCGTAGAAGCGCAGGCCGTTCTGGTGGTAGCCGTCGACCAGCAGGCGGGCGGCCGCGCTTTCGCCGATGCGGGTCTGGTTGGACGCGCCGCCGCCGCCGATGGTGCCGGTACCCATGGCGAGCCGGCTGGTGCGAATGCCGGTGCGGCCGAGGGTGACCTCATCGTGCGCGTTGTATTTCTGAGCAGTTGCGGCGGGAAAGGCGTGGGCGGCCTGGCCGGCGAGGGCCGCGGCACCGGCAACGGCGGTGGTGCGAAGGAAGTCTCTGCGCTGCATGGGGCGGGTCCTCCGGGGCAGCTTGCGCGTTACCGAGAACGATACGCCCAGGCGGGCGAGGGTGCCAAGCGCTCAGGCAGGCCCGAGCAGCGAGGAGGGCCCATGCCGGAAGGTGAGCCGCGCCACCCCGGAGCTGACCAGGCTGACCCCGACGAGGACGCCGATCGCCCAGACGGAGCTGAACGGCCACTGCGCCCAGATGAGGATGCCGAGCAGAAGAGTCAGGAGGCCGTCCCACAGGAACCAGCCTGCCCGGTGCAGCCGGCGCAGGCTGGCGTACGTGATGAGCTCGAAGATGCCCTCGACGACGAAGTAGACCGCCAGGAGGATGGTGAGCGTGACCAGGGCGCGCGCGGGGTGAAGGATGAGGTAGAACGCCACGAACAGATAGAGGACCCCGACCAGCGCCTGCCAAACGACGCCGCCGGTCCGTCGGGTGGACCACGTGTACACCAGCCGCGCCACGGCGGCGAACAGCAGAAGCCAGCCCAGAACCGCCGTGAGCGCAACGCCCGCGACCAACGGCAGGACGAGCGCGATGATGCCGAGCACGATCAGGGCTATGCCGATGCCGGTGCCCCAATGCTGCTTGTCCGTACGCGGTGCCAAGCTCGAACTCTCGATGAAGCCGCCCATAAATCCTCCCCTGCTGCAGGCTAGGATGCGCGTCGCGCGCACCCAATGCGGACCATGACCTCCGTGATGCGATAGGCGGCCTTGACCGAGCCCGAGAGCGACCCGGCGACCTTGGAGACGCCGCCGCGCCGCCTGCGGCACGCCACGGATACCTCAAGAATGCGCAGGCCGGCCCGGGCGGCTTTCATCTGCATTTCGAGGTTCCAGCCGTAGGTTTGCTCCTGCATGTGGAGGCCGGCGAGGGCGCGCCGGGTGATGACGCGCATGGAGCCCATGTCGGAGTAGCGGACGCCGTAGAGCAGGCGCATGGCCAGCCCGGCGAGCCGCCCGGCGAAGCGCTGCGAAGCGAGGAGGCTGCCGGGCTCGCTGCGTCCACGGGTGCGGGAAGCGACGGCGAAGTCGATGCGGCCCGCGAGCACGGGGTCGAGCAGCGCGGGCACTTCGGCGGCGTTGTCGGAGCCGTCGCCGTCGAGAAAGACGAGAATGTCGGAGGCGGGGTCGGCGTGCGCGAAGCCCGCGGCGAGCGCCCGTCCGTAGCCGCGCACGGGCTGGGCGACGACCGCGGCCCCGGCCGCGCGCGCTGTTTCGGCGGTGCGGTCCGTGCTGCCGTTGTCGACCACGATGCACTCGCGGATGAGCGGGGCCCAGGCGGAGCCGAGGATCTCCCGCACCACCCCGCCGATGGGCTCCTCCTCGTTGAGCGCGGCGATTACGACGCTGATCTGGTGCGCCATGCGCGTTCTCCCAAGTCGAGCAGTAGAAAGATCAGGAAACCCCCGTACAGGCGGACGTTCATCTGGTAAATGCCTTCACCCGGCGCACCGAGTTTGGTTGCCAGCATATATGTGACCGCGACGACGAGATACAACGCCGGACGCCAGGGCCACAGCGCGAGAGACGGAAGCAGCCACAGGAAATACCAGGGGTAGTGCGGCGAGAAGCATAGGTTGAGCGCGGTGGCGAGGACCAGGCCGGAACTTACGCAAGCTGCCGGAGACAGACCGCGCCGGAGCGCCCACGCCGCCAGCCCGGCCAAGGCGGCCGCGCACAAGCCGACATAGATGCCGGGCGCGATGGAGATATGCGCAACCCGACCGAGCCAGGCCAGGGGAAAGTAGCGGCTGCCGGTGTCCATGCCTTCTTCCTTCGCGTAGGCCGGCAGGAAGCCCAGCACCTGACGGCCCACGCCCAGGTAGGGCAAGTAGCCCGCGAGGAGCACCCCGAAAAACACCAGCCCGCCGGCGAGCCATCTTCGCCGGACCAATGCAGGCAACAAGGCCGCGGGGTAGAGCTTGACCAGCGCCGCCCCGGCCAGCCAGGCGCTCGCGCTCAACGGCTTGCCCTGCAGGCTGAACAGCAGGGCCAGGGCGATGAACAAGAGCGCCGCCGCGTCCACGTGGCCGCTGGAGGCGACCTCCCACACCAGCACCGGGTGCCAGGCGTAGACGAGCACCCGCTCCGGCTTTTGCCCCAGCAGCCGGAGGCACCGCATCAGCACGAAGCAGGTCGCGGCCTCAAAGCCGAGCAGCGCCGCCTTCATCGCGAACACCGAGGCGTGGACCCGGGCTACCAAAAGAAACAAGAGTTGCGCGCCGGGCGGGTAAATGGTGGGCGCGTATTCCTTGCGGTTGATGTGCGGGTAAATGCTTCCGTCGCGCAGAAAGCTCAAGTGCGGGTCCGCCGGGATGTACCGGAAAGGATTGATGCCGGCATTGCCGACCGCTCCGTCCCAC
>CAXUEU010000014.1:0-24909 GCA_964250195.1 uncultured Acidobacteriaceae bacterium | reverse complement strand
GTCCCACACATAGCGGTAAATGTCAGTCGACAAGAATGGCGGCGCGGCCAGGGCCGGGAGCCTGACGGCGAGCGCGACCGAAAGAATGAGTGGCAGCGTCCACTTATCCGTTGCAGAGCCCTCGACAAGCGCGAAGCCGCCGAGATACAGGACCAGCTGTCCGAACAGGTCCTCGCTGAAGCCGTGGACATAGTGGGTCCACTCGTGGGTGCCGGTGTGGACCAGGCTCACGTAGAAGCAGCCGAACAAGACGATGGCTCCGTTCGTGAGCCAGGCCCGGTCTTGCGCGAGCCTCATACCCGGCTCAGGTAGGTTCGGGTGTGCGGCGCGAAATAGCCGGGGCCGCTGCCGGCCAGCTCGGCCCGCAACCGCTCAAGCGTCCGGACTTCGTCCACGTCGTACCAAGTGGCGAGCTCGGCCAGCACGAGCCCGGCTTCGGCGGCGCGCTCGGCGGTTTCCGCCGCGACCAGCTCCGTGCTCCAGCTGATGCGCTCGAAGAGCGCGGCGTGCGGCGCGCGCAGCCCCAGCAGGTAGTAGCCGCCGTCGTCGGACCGGCCCATCACGACTTTGTCTTCATAGAGGATCCGCGCGGCCCGCACAAACTCGCTCGTGGGCACGGTCGGCGAATCCGAGTCGATCAGGCAAACGGCTCCGAAGCCGCACGCGAACAGGTCCGCGGCGGTGAGCAGCAGGCGCTCGCCGAAGCCGTCGCCGCGCTGGGGAACGAGCAGCGTCGTCTCCGGCAAGATGCCCGTGAACGCCGCCTCCTGGCCGACCGGCGTGTAGGAAACCACGCAGTCCGCCGTGCCGAGCTCACGCGCCGCGAGGCCGAGGTTGGCGAGGGTGTCGCGCAGGAAAGCCTTGTTCAGCTCGGCCGCCTGCTCGGGCGCGAGCGGGGGGGTGAGGCGCGTCTTGACGCGGCCCGCCACCGGAGCCTTGGCCATGACCGTGAAGGCGCAGCGGCCGGCCAGTGCCGGGTCGGGCCGCGCTGTGTCCAGGATGCGAAACGGGTGTGTCACGCGGGATGGCCGCTCAATGCCGGAAGGCTCCTCATGAAGCTATGAGCATAGACGGGCAGCGGGGACCGCGCCAAATCCGGCGCTACTCTCCCCATCCGTAAGTCGCCGCGAGCGTGCCGTCCTCCCGCACCAGCAGCAGCGCCGCCCGCCCCGCGTCCAGACGGCCCTGGAACACGCGCCCGCTCCGGGCATCGCGGAACCGCACAGGCCCCGCTTCGGTCTCCGAGGCCAGCACGTACAGGGTCGCGCGCGGCAGCACGGTCGGGCAGACGAGGATGCCCGGCGAAGTGCCTTCAGAAGAGTAAGTGCGCGCGACCCCGGCGGCACGCAGCGCGTAGTCGTACACGGCGGCGGTGGAGTCCAGGTTCGCGTTCAGCTCCAGCGGCAGCGCGGAAAACAGGATTTTCCCCTTGCCCAGCGGTATCTCCCGCCATGTCGAGCCGTCGGGCAACACGGCCCGGTCCAGCGCCGTGGTCTCCTGCCCGCGAAAGCTGAGCGGCAGCGCCCCGAACGGCCCGCGCAGCGTTTCCTCCCGTTGCTGCAAGGGCGCGAGTTCGTAAGGGAGGCCGGCCTCCGCTGCCCGGTCTGTCGCGTGCAGGTGCGCGTCCGCGCTCCATGGCCCGGACGCCAGCAGGACCGCCCCGGCACGCACCCGCGCTTCGATCGCCGCCCACGCCGCCGGGTCGAGCCCGTAGGCCGAGGGCAGGACAATCAATTTAGGAAGGCCGAGCATCTCCGCGGCCTGGTACTCCCCGACCGCGTAGGCCTCTACGCGATCGTGGTCGTACAGCACCCGCACCGCCGTTTGCTGGGCTTGCAGCGCCTGCGCTTTCAGCACGGACATCTGCAGCGACTGCGGCAGGACTACCGCGACCTCAGGCTGCCGGAGCCCGGTGAAGTACGGAGCGGCGGCCCGCGCGAAGCGCCCCAGCTCACCCAGCATGGGCTGCCACGCCTTGGCCGAGCCGTCGGAGCGCTCGGCTCCGAAGTCGACCTCGCGCGCCCAGTCCCATTGGACGGCCCCGGAGGAGCCCGCGGCGAAGCCCAGGGCGAGCTTGCGCTCGAGCAGCGCGGTCCCGGTCAGCTCGTCCAGGCGCCAACTTCCGTCGGCGTTCCAGGCGGGCTGGTAGCCGGTTTCGCCTGTGATGTTGGGCAGCCCCGGCCGCTTCGCCGCGACCGAGTCCCACAGCAGCGCCCCGTCCTGCCAGTAGGTGTGGTTGGTGGTAAAGCTTACGCCGGCGCTCGCATAAAACTGGTTGAGCAGGCGGTCCGTGACGCCGCCTTCGTCCTCCCCCACATCGACGAGCTGCCGGCTGCCCGTTGCGCGGATGACCCCGACCATGCTCCGCACCCACTCCGTGAACTTGGCCTGCGCGAACAGGTTCCAATCGAGCGCCCGCACCTCGTCGGGGTTGCCGTAACGGTCGTAGGCCAGGTCCTTGGCCTGGGGCAGAGGGATCTTCGACCAGTCCGTGAGGATCGCGCGCCAAGCCTCGCAGAGGCTGTCGAGCGAGCCGTACCGCTCGCGAAGCCAGCCCTGCCAGGCCGCGCGCTCCACCGGGTCGCCGTTCGGGACGTTGCCGTGGAAGATCGCTTTCGGGTTGGCGAACGAGGGCTCGTTGATGAGGTCCCAGCAGAGCCAGCCCGCACCCCGGAACCGACGCACCACCGAGGCGATGTAGCGCTGCTCCGCGGCGAGCGCCGCCGGATCCAGGTAAGGGTTCGCGCCCTCCGGACCGAGCGAGGGCGAGAACGCGAAGAACGTGAAGTTGACCGCGATCCCGTGCCTGCGCGCCGCGGCCAGGTAGCCCTCCAGGTTGCGAAGGAAGCGCTCCGACGCCTCGCCGGTCGCCGGGTCCAGAGCCTTCGCCTGCCCCATCCAGACGCCGGTCCGGACGAAGCTCACTCCGTGCCGCTCCATGTCGGCGAAGTCGCGCTCCCACACGGCCCCGTTGCGCGGACCCGAGAAGTCCCAGCCGTTCTCCTCCGTGGTGAAGTAATTGGTCCCGACCGGCAGAAAGGGCTTGCCGTCGAGCGAAAGGAAGTCTCCGCGCGACTCCAGCGAGGGCTCGGGAGGCAGCCCGGGCTCGACCGTGAAACCGTTCTCCGCGTATTCGCCCGGGCCTTCGGGCGGAGTCCACCGCGCGCGGACGGTGTACACGCCGGCGGTCAGCGGCTTGGGAAAGCTCAGGGACACGCTGCCCTCGCCCAGCGCGGCCTGTGCTTCGCCGACCACCGCGCCCTCCCGCAGCAGTTCGGCCTGGACCGTGCCGGCCCCGATTTTGGAGCCGCCCCCGCGCAGGTGGGACGTGATCTCCGGCGCTTCACCCGGACGCAGAGCGGCGTAGCGCACCTCGAGCGAGAACCGCCGCGCCCCCGCCTGCGCGTACGCCGCCGCTGTCCGCAGAAGGCTCACGCCGTCGGGCGAGGCCCAGTAACCCGGCTCCGGGGTAAAGCTGAGCGCCACCACGCGCCCGCCGGTCTCCCGGTCGACCACGATCACGGGCGCAGCGGTTTTGGTTCCATCGTCCGCGGCGAGGTAGCCCAGCCCGTCGAGCCGGCCTTCCTCGGCAAAGACGGTCCGGGCCCGCACCGCGACCGGGGGCAGGAAACCGTATCCCGCGCGCCACGTGAAGCGGCCTTCCGGGTGCGGCACGGGATAGCTGTGCCGGATCCCGAGGGCGCGGCTGTAGGTTTCCTGCGGTGCTTCGGCCGTGAACACGGTGGTCCCGCGGACGGGTACGCGCAGGGGCTCGCCGCCGGCCACCAGGAGGCTGCCGCCCGCGTCCAAGAACGCGGAGATCGTTGCCCAGCCCTCTACCGGCACGGCCGACCCGTAGGGCAGGACCAGCATCTTCGCGCCCGCGAGCGCGCCCGCCTTGACTTGCGCCAAATCGGCGAAGCGCGCGCCCGGCAGCGCCTGCGCCAGCACCTCCCTCGGCACGGCCTCGCCGGCCGCGGAGGGAAATCCGGGCTGCCAAAAAACCGCGACCTGCGCCGGCGCGGCAGCGCCGGAGAGCCAAACGAACCCGAGAAGAACCAATCCCGCCAACTCTTTTTTTCTCATTCCGCCGTTGACAATCCCTTTCCGGGTCAAGATACTCCCTATCGGGTCGGGCAACGTTCCCATGCCGTAGTGGGAACGCTATCAGAGCCGGCAGAGCGGTACAACGAATGCCGGACAGCCCCGCCCGGGAAGTCTCTACGAGGCCACGATGATCGACACATTCCGCCGGCAGCTCCGCTTCCGCGCCCTCCTGCTCTCCGCGGCCTTCACCACCGGCGCGGCGCTCGCTCAAAGCCCGACCGGTGCCATCGCCGGCACCATCCTCGATACGAGCGGCGCGGCCGTCCCGAACGCCACCGTCACCATCACGAATACGGCCACCGGCGTCGCCCAGACGGTGCACACCGATGCCTCCGGCCGCTACGCGCAGGGGACTTTGAACCCCGGCGAGTACCAGGTCACGGTCTCCGCGACCGGCTTCGCGCCCGCGCAGCAGAACGGCGTCACCGTCGACATCGCGCAGACCCACCCGGCCGACTTCTCGCTGGCCGTCGGCAGCGACAGGGCGCAGGTTACGGTGCAGTCGACCACGCCGCAGCTCGAGACGGAGTCGGCGACGACCGGGCAGGTCATCACGGGGAAACGTATTCTGGACCTGCCGCTGAACGGCCGCAACCCGTATGACCTGGCGGTGCTGGTGCCCGGCGTCAACAACATCGGCACCGGCCCGGGCTCCACCTCGACCCCGCACATCGCGGGCTCGCGCAACGCCAACAGCGAGGTCCAACTGGACGGCGTGAGCACCATCCTGCCCGAAAACAACGTCGGCAACGGCTTCGAATCCTACCAGCCGATCGTGGACTCGGTTTCCGAGTTCAACGTGCAGACCACCGTGCTGCCGCCCGAATACGGGCGCTTTTCGGGCGGCGTCATCAACGTGGCGACCCGCACCGGCACCAACGGCTTCCACGGCTCGCTGTTCGAGTTCAACCGCGACTCGGCCTTCACGGCCCGCGACTACTTCGCCGCGCACAATTCGGCGGTTTCGCCCTCGCAGCGCAATCAAGCAGGCGGCACCTTCGGCGGACCGTTCATCAAGGACCGAACATTCTTCTTCGCCGGGGCGCAGATTTCGCGCGAGTCCGACTCGACGTCCGAAGTAAACAGCGTCGCGACGGCGCTGGAGCGGCAGGGCAACTTCAGCGAGCTGCTCGGCCAGGGCATAAAGATTTACGACCCGCGCAGCGCCCAGCCCGGCACGTACATCAACAGCAAGAACCAGGCAACGACGGGGTATGTGCGGACGCCTTATGCGAATAACATCATCCCGGCGAACCAGCTCAGCGCGGCGGGCGTGGCGGCGCTCGCTTACTTGCCGCTGCCCAACCTGCCCGGCACCGGCGGCGGGCTCTTCAACAACTATGTCAGCACGGGGGCCAACACCACCAACAGCTACCAGTTCGATACGCGGGTGGACCACTCGTGGAACCAGGCCTGGAAGACGTTTGTCCGCTTCTCGCACTATGCGAGCACCTACACCCCATTCGCCGACTACACCGTGAACGCGGCCGGTCAGCCTACGAGCGGCTTGGCGTCGCAGGGCTACAATGGCCCGACGAACAGCACGGAGTATAACTTCGCGTTCGACAATACCTTTACCCTTAGTCCGACGCTGCTGTTCGACGTCCGCTACGGCTTCAACCGCGCCACGGTGAACCGGACACCCATCGGGGGTGCCTTCGATGTCACGCAGCTGGGCCTGCCCGCCGCCTTGCGGTCCAACAACTATCAGGCGTTTCCCACCTTCAGCATCGGCAACGGCTACTCCAGTTTCGGCTCCGGCGGGTATGTGCCTCTGCTCCAGAACCCGTCGTCTCACATCTTGGTAGCGAATTTCTCTAAGGTAAAAGGCAGCCACGCGCTCAAGTTCGGCGGCGAGTACCGTAAGCTGTTCCTCAACTTTCACCAGTACGGCTACCCGCAGGGTCAGTTCGGGTTCTCGCAGAGCTTTACCCAGAACGTCGTGAACGACGGCTCGGCGGGCGGCGGCAACCCCTATGCTTCGCTGCTGCTGGGCACGGCGGACTACGGCAATTACACCATCGACCCCAGCTTCGCGGTCGCGGGCGCTTACTACGCGCTGTATGCGGAAGATACCTGGCACGTGACCAATAACCTGACCGTGAACTACGGCCTGCGCTGGGACGCGGACCAGCCCCGCACCGAGCGGCACAACCAGCTTTCCTACTTCAACCCGACCGACGTTTCGCCTATCAACGGCTTGGTCGCGCCGAACCCGGCCTACCCGGCGCTGGGCAACCTGCGCGGATCCACGCACTTCGTCGGCTCGCCCACCGGGCAGTACGGGCGGCAGCAAACGACCATGCACAAGCTGGACTTCGGTCCGCGCATCGGCGTGATTTACAGCCCGACGCCGAACTGGGCCGTGCGGGCTGGCTTCGGCATCGTGTACGCCTCCTCCGCCGTGCAGCCCGCGGGAACGACCGGCGGCGCGGGGACGGAGGGCTTCAACACCACTACAAGCGCGCCGTTCTCCTTCGACAGCGAGCGCACGGTCAACACCACGCTCGACAACCCGTATCCGACCGGCTTCCAGCTTCCGCTGGGCGCGGCGGCGGGGCCGGGCAACAACCTGGGCACGGCGATCGGGCAGGATTACCTGACCAATTACGACACGCGCACGCCTTACTCGGAGCAGGCGAACTTTACCGTGCAGCGGACTTTACCCGGACAGACAGTCATCGAGGTGGGCTGGCTTTACAACCAGGGTAAGTTCCTGGTGCAGGGCGACCCCGGCGTGCCCAAGGATCAGGTCAATCCAAGTTATCTCGCGCTCGGCAGCGGCTTGCAGACGCAGGTGGCGAATCCGTTCTACGGCATCATCACCACGCCCGGCTCGCCGCTGGCACAGCCGACGATCCAGCAAAATTACCTGCTCAGGCCTTTCCCGCAATACAACGGCGTAACCGAGTACCGCAAGGATACGGCATTCTCGAACTACAACGCACTTACCATACGGGCGGACAAGCGGTTCACTTCCGGGCTGACGCTGCTGTTCTCGTTCACGGCGGGCAAGCTGTTCGACAATTCGGCCTCGGCGGTCACCTTCCTCGGACCGACCAGCGTGACTTACAACAACCAATACAATCCGGCGGGTGAGTATGCGCTCTCGCCCCAGGACGTTTCGCGCGACCTGGTCACCAGCTACACCTACGAGCTGCCGTTCGGGCCCGGACGCCGCTTCCTGAGCGGGTCGCACGGCATCACCGGCATCTTGCTGGGCGGCTTCCAAACCTCGGGGATCGTGAGCTGGATCGGCGGTACGCCGGTCACGCTTTCGGCCGCGCAGGATAACTCGCAGCTGTTCACGGCGGGCGAGCGGCCATTCCAGAGCAGCCCCAACGCGAAGCTGGCGAACGCGAACCGGTTTCGCTGGTTCAATACCTCGCTGTTCTCCAACCCCGCCCCGTATACCCTGGGCAACGCGCGGCGTACGCTCGACAACGTGCGGACGCCGCAGTACGTCAACACGGATTTGTCCGCGATCAAGAACAACTACTTCGGCGCGGATGCCCACTACAACCTGCAGCTCAGGCTGGAGGGCTTCAACGCCTTCAACCACGGGCAGCTCGGCGCACCCACGACGGACGTGAACAGCGGCAACTTCGGCGTGATCAACAGCACGACGCAGGGCTATGTCGCGCGGCAGGTGCAGCTGGCGGCTAAGTTCGTCTTCTAACTTATGACCCTGGTGCGGAGCTACTTTCCTGTCGCAATCAGGCAGGCTAAGTACCCCGCCCCGAACCCATTGTCGATATTGACCACCGCCGTATTCGGCGAGCATGAGTTCAACATCCCGAGCAGCGCCGCGATGCCGCCCAGGCTGGCCCCGTAGCCTACGCTGGTAGGCACCGCGATGACTGGGACCGCCACCAGCCCGCCGACCACGCTGGGCAGGGCTCCCTCCATGCCCGCGCAGCAGACGACGACGTCCGCTTCACGCAGGCGCGGCAGCTGGGCAAGAAGCCGGTGCAGGCCGGCGACACCCACGTCGGTGATGCGGGTCACCTGCGCCCCGTAGATCTCGGCGGTCAGCGCGGCCTCCTCGGCGACAGGCAGGTCGCTGGTACCCGCGCAGACGACCGCCACCCGGCCCACGCCCGGGCGGGGCGTCCCTACGAGGGCGATGCAGCGGGGCAGCGCATGGTAGGTCGCGCCGGGGACTTGCTCCAGTACAGCGGCGACATGGTCGGGCCGAGCGCGCGTCGCCAGCACCGGGACGCCCGTGCGGGCAAGCCGCGCGAAGATCGCCGCGACCTGTTCGGGAGTCTTGCCCTCCGCGTAAATGGCTTCCGGCATGCCCGAGCGCAGGGCGCGGTGGTGGTCCACCTTGGCGAAACCCAGGTCCTCGAAAGGCAGCAGCGTGAGCCGGTCGGCCAGCTGTTCTTCCGTTGCGGAACCGCCCTTGAAAGCCCGCAGCAGCGCGAGCAGCTCTTCACGCCGCATGGGGCAGCACCTCCACGCGCCGGAAGCCCGGTGCCATCAACCGCAGATACACCCAAGCCGCCAGGTAGGCGCAAGCGGCTATGACGAACAGCACCCCGTAGTCGCCCGAGCGCGTGAGGACCTTGCCGATATACGCCGCGAACAGCACGCCGCCCACCGAGCCCGCCATGCCGCCGATGCCCGTGACCGCGCCCACCGCTTCGGCCGGGAACATGTCGGAGGCGGTCGTGTACAGGTTCGCCGACCAGCCCTGGTGCCCCGCCGCCGCCACGCCCAGCAGCCCGACCGCGACCCATACGTGCTCCACGCGGCCCAGCGCGAAGACGGGCAGGGCGAGCAGGGCCATGCCGAGCATCGCGAGGAAACGCGCCCGCACGACAGGCAGCCCGCGCCGGGCCAGGAGCAAAGGCACGCTGCCGCCGCCGATCGACCCCACGGCGGACAGGTTATAGACAAGAATGAGCGGCAGCCCCAGGCGGCCGAGGCCTAAGTGGAACTTGCTGTCCAAATACTTAGGCAGCCAAAAGAGGTAGAAATACCAGATGGGGTCGGTGAGGAACTTAGCCCCGGCATACGCCCAGGTTTGCCGGAAGCCGAGCAGGCTGCGCCAGGGCAGCCTCTCGAGCGGCCCGGCCCGGCCCGATTCGATGAGCGCCCGCTCCGCCGGGGAGAGCCGGGTGTGGGTCGCGGGGGTGCGATAGCGCAGGAGCCACCAGACGATCCAGGCGGCGGAAAAAAGGCCGGTGGTCAGGAAACCCGCCTGCCAGCCGAATCTGAGCGCGACCAGAGGCAGCAGCGCCGGCGCGAGCATCGCCCCCAGGTTCGCGCCGGAGTTGAAGATGCCGGTGGCCAGCGAGCGCTCGCTTTGCGGGAACCACTCGGCCGTCGTTTTGACCGCCGCGGGGAAGTTGCCGCTCTCGCCCAGGCCCAGAAAGAAGCGCGCCACGCCGAAGCCGAACGCGGAGGTCGCGAGCGTATGGCCCATGGCGGCCAGGCTCCAAACGCCCATGATGAGCGCGTAGCCGATGCGCGTGCCGACCCGGTCCATGAGCCGCCCGGCCAGCAGAAGCCCGCACGAGTACGCCACCTGGAAGGCGTTCACGATATTGCTGTACCCCTGCTCCGTCCACCCAAACCGGTGCTGGAGTACCGGCGCCAGAATGCCGAGGACCTGCCTGTCCATGTAGTTGATGGAGGTCGCGAAGAAGAGCATGGCGCAAACGGTCCAACGGACGCGCCCCGTGTTGATCTGCGCCGCGGCGAGCGTGCTCACAGCTTGTACGCCCGCTTCACGAGGCCGTTGGTCAGCTCGTAGGCCAGCTCGACGGCTTCGTCCTCGTCGAGCCGGTGCTCGGCGACCAGGCGGGCCAGGAAGGCGCAGTCGACCCGCCGCGCGACATCGTGCCGGGCGGGGATTGAGAGAAAGGCGCGGGTGTCGTCGTTGAACCCGACCGTGTTGAGGAAGCCGGCCGTCTCGGTGGTCTGCTCGCGAAACCGCAGCATGCCTTCGGGTGAGTCGTGGAACCACCAGGGCGGACCCAGCTTGAGAGCGGGGTAGTGCCCGGCCAGCGGGGCGAGCTCGCGGCTGTAGGTGGTTTCGTCGAGCGTGAAGAGGATGAGCGTCAGCCCGGGCTCGTTGCCGAGCTCGTCGAGCAAAGGCTTGAGGGCCCGCGTGTACTCGATTGCCGCCGGGATGTCCGCGCCGACATCGCGCCCGTATTGCTCGTACAGTGCCCGGTTGTGATTGCGGATGGAGCCGGGGTGGAGCTGCATGACCAACCCGTCGTCGAGGCTCATGCGGGCCATCTCGGTCAGCATCTGGGCGCGGAAAAGCTCGGCCTCGCCCTCGCCCGCGAGCACCCGCGCGAACAGCCGCTCCGCCTCCGCCGGCGCGAGCGCGGCCGTGCGCGCCGTGGGGTGGCCGTGGTCGGTCGCGGTCGCGCCCTGCTCGATGAAGAACCGGCGCGCCTTTCGCAGGGACCGCAGGTACCCCGCCCAGCTCTCCGCGTCCTCCCCGTACAGCTCGCCCAGGCGGCGCACATTCTCGCGGAAGCCTTCGAACTCCGGGTCCACGCAGCTGTCCGGGCGAAAGGTCGGGATCACGCGCCCCGCCCATCCGCTTGCGCGCAGTTGCCGGTGCGACGCGAGCGGGTCGAGGGCGCTGTCGGTGGTGGCCAGAACCTCGATCCCGAACCGCCGGTAGAGAGCCCGCGGACGAAACTCCGGTTCGGCGAGCTTGGCCGCGATCGCGTCGTAATACAGATTTGCGTTCGCGGCGCAAAGCCGCTCTTCGAGCCCGAACAGGGAAGAGAAGCACCAGTCCAGCCATAAACGCGTCGGCGTGCCGCGGAAGAGGTGGTAGCGGGCGGCGAACAGGTTCCAGGCATCGCGCGGGTCGAAATCATTGCCGCGGGCGCTTGCGCCGCCGCCGACCCCGAGCTCCTCGAGCCGCACGTCGCCTTGCGAGTACAGCATGCGAAACACGTAGTGGTCGGGCGTGAGCAACAGCGCCGCCGGGTTCGGGAAGGCTTCGTCGCGCGCGAACCACGCGGCCTGGGTGTGCCCGTGCGGGCTGTAGATGGGCAGCCGTTCGACTTGCGCGAACAGCCTCCGCGCGATCGCGCGCGTCTCGGGGTCCGAGGGGAAGAGCCTGTCCGGATGCAAGAGCGCCATTGCGCCTGAGTTTAGCTGCCCGCGCGCGGATCTGTCGCGCTCACCGGTTTACGCCGCTCGCGAGGAAGCCGCCGTCGACCACCAGCACCTCGCCGGTCACGAAGCTCGCCGCCTCGGATGCGAGAAAGACCGCCGCCCCGGCCACTTCTTCCGTGCGCCCGAACCGGCCCATGGGAGTCCGCAGCAGCAGTTCGCGGCCGCGCTCGGTGCCTTCGAGCAGATCCTTGTTCAGGTCGGTTTTGAAGACCCCCGGCGCGATCGCGTTGACGCATATGCCGCGCCGCGACCACTCCACCGCGAGCGACCGCGTGAGCGAGGCGACGGCCGCCTTGCTCGCCGCGTAGGCCGCGACCTCGGTCAGGGCCACGAAAGTCGTGAGCGAG
The DNA here is from genome assembly GCA_964250195.1 of uncultured Acidobacteriaceae bacterium. Lineage (GTDB taxonomy): Bacteria > Acidobacteriota > Terriglobia > Terriglobales > Acidobacteriaceae > EB88. The sequence goes on along the minus strand of CAXUEU010000014.1, from coordinate 13,300 downwards.
GCGATGTTGATGATCCGCCCATAGCCCGCCGCGAGCATGGGCGCGCCGAATATCTGGCAGGCCCGCAGCGTCCCGGTCAGGTTGGTATCGAGAATCGCGGCCCAGTCCTCCTCGGCGAAGGTGAGGGTGGGCCCGCGCTTGGTACGGCCCGCGCAGTTGACCAAGATGTCCACCTTGCCCCACCGGCCGAGGACCGCGTCGCACAGGCGCTGAAGCGAGCCCCGGTCGGCGACATCTGTGCACATCCGCAAGGTGGTGCGGCCTCGCGCCTCGATCGCGGCCGCCGTGCTCTCCACCTCCGCGGTACGCCGGGCGGAGGCGACCACGTCCGCCCCCGCCTCCGCGAGGCCCAGGGCGATTTGCAGCCCCAATCCCGAGGTGCCGCCGAGCACCACGGCAGCGCGATTTTCCAGGTTCATCCGGTCCATGGCAGCACCATACTCATCCCGGCACCCATAAGGCAAGACTTATCTCCGCGATGCCATCTATCTTGAACCCGATAAGCGCCGCTTTATCCCACCTATCAGCAAAGCCCTGCGGATAACTTTTTTCTTGCATCGGCAACCCTTTCCGCCCTAAGTTCGGGCATGGAAATCAGACAAGCCCTCTCACCCGCACTTAGACGGTTTGCCGCTTCGGCCCTCCTTGCCGCAGCGCCCTGCGCGCTCCATGCCCAAACGTTTCGCGGCAGCATTTCCGGCAGCGTGACGGACGCTTCCGGGGCCGCCATCCCCGGCGCGACCGTCACCGTCACCGAGAACGCCACCGCCGCCGAGCACAAGGCCGCAGCCACGGGCGCGGGGGAGTACTCCTTTCAGGATCTGCCGCTCGGTGCCTACACCGTGACCGTGACCGCGCCCAGCTTCGGCACTGCCAAGGTCGACAACGTGCCCGTTTCCGCGGGCGTGGTCTACTCGCTCCCGCTCAAGCTCAATGTCGCGCAGGCGGCGGAGACGGTCGAGGTCTCCGCCGCGGGCCTGACGCTCGACACCGAGTCGACCACGCAAACAACCGTCCTGCCGACCAAGACCGTCCAGGACACGCCGCTGAACGGCCGCGACTTTACCCAGCTCATCTCCGTTTCGCCCGGCTACGGAGGCTACTCCGGCAACGGCTTCGGCTCGGTCAACGGCACGCGCGCCAACCAGGTCAACTGGCAGATCGACGGCTCGGACAACAACGACCTGTGGCATAACATCCCCGCCGTCAACCAGAGCGGCGTGTCGGGCATCGCCGGCGTGACGCTCCCGATCGACTCGGTCGAGCAGTTCTCGCAGCAAACCGAATCGAGCGCCGAAGCCGGGCGCAACCCGGGCGGGACGGTCAACGTCGTGACCAAATCCGGTACCAACCAAATCCACGGCACGGTGTACTACTTCAACCGCAACGAACTGTTCGCGGCGAATAACCCCTTCGCCACGCCCGACGCTAACGGGGCGATCGTCAAGAACAAGCTGCGCAATCAGCAGTACGGCGCTTCGATAGGCGGCCCGATCGTCAAGGATAGACTGTTCTACTTCGCCAACTACGAGAAGCAGCAATTCATCATCCAGAGCCCGGCCTCGATTACCGAGCCCTCGCTGACCTACCAGGCGCAGGCCCAGGCGGTGCTGAACCAGTTCGGCATCCCGGTCAACCCGGTGCAGCTCAACGTACTGAACCAGGTTTTCCCGGCTTTCGCGACAGGCGGGCCTGCTTCGACCAATAACTACTCCAATGCTTCGCCGATCACCGGATACAGCTACAACGGCGTCGCGAAGATAGACTGGACGATCAATAGCAAGAACTCGCTGGCCGGGCGCGGCTACGGCGGGCAGGGCAACCAGACTTCCCCGGTCGGCTCGTTGATCCCGTATTACTTCGAGACCGCGCCCATCCACGTCTTCAACTACTCCGCCGTGCTCAACTCAACCCTCAACGACCGCATGACCAACCAGCTTGTCATCGGCGTCAATTACTTCAATCAGCTCTTCTACGACCAGAACCACAGCTTCAACGCCGCGGCGGCGGGGCTCAATACAGGAGTCGGCCCGGGGCTGAGCGGCACGCCCGGCATCACCATCAGCGGCTTTGACAACCTGGGCAATGCCACCCCGCCCTCCGGCCGCAATGACATCACCGGCGTGCTCGACGACAGCGTGTCCATGGTGCTGGGCAAGCACAACCTGCGCTTCGGCGGCGAGTACCGCAACGGCCAGGTGGACGAGTTTTACCAGCGCAAACAGCGCGGCAGCTTCTCCTACCAGGGCTCGCAAGGCCCGTGGGCCTCGCCGGAGCTCGCCGCCACGAATACCCTGCACGCCTCAAGCGCCTGCGAGACGAACTTCGGCGTAACCAACCCCGGCGGTACGGCGCCGGTCTACGGCGACCGGCAAACCCTCGCGCTCGCGGACTACCTCGCCGGCTGCACTTACTCCGACGGCATCGTGCGCGGCGACACCAAGCGCCAGGTATTCGTCAACACATACTCGCTGTTCGCGCAGGATGCCTACCAGGTCACGCCTACCCTGAACGTCAACTACGGGATTCGCTACGATTATCTGGGGCCGCTGCACAACCCCTACCAGAACCTGTCCGTGTTTCGTCCCGACATCCCCAACCTGCCCGTTCCCGCCATCGCCTTCCAGGGCGCGCAGATTGCCGATCTCTATAACCCGGCGCATAACAACGTCAGCCCGCGCGTAGGCGTTTCCTACAGGGCGACCAATGCCACGGTGCTCCGGGCCGGCTTCGGCGTCTTCTTCGACCAGCCGAACCTGAACCCGTTCCTCGACAACCGGCCGCCGAATGGCGGAGCCTCCGGGGCCGAGAGCAACCCCGCAGGACCGAACCCGGCGGCGAATATCGGGCAGAATTACCAGATCATCCCCACCAACGGCGCGGCGCTGTTCCCGGCGACGGCGGCTTTTACCCCGACCCGCAGCTATAACCTGTTCTCCGTCAACCCGAACTTCCGCAGCGCCTATAACTGGAACTACAACTTCAACCTCGAGCAGAAGCTCGGCCCCAGCCTCCTCGCTACTTTCGGCTATGTCGGCTCGCAGGCCCGCAAGCAGCTGCTCATCCGCGACCAGAACCAGGCCGCTCTGGGCTCCAGCAATCTGGGCACCTTCGCCCAGAATGCAACCCGCCCTTACGGCGCGCAGTTTCCGTATTACGGCGTCATCAACGAGATCGACTCCGCGGGCACGGCCAACTACAACTCCCTCCAGGTCACGCTCAAATCGACCAACTATCATGGGCTCACCTCCCAATTCGCCTATACCTGGGCGCATAACCTCGATCTGATCTCCCAGTACCGCAACGCGTCACCGCAGGACTCCTTCAACATCCACGGCGACTACGGCAACTCCGACTACGACGTCCGCAATACCTTCGTCGCTTATCTCAACTACGGTGTGCCTCGTCTCCCGGGCCCGCACTGGCTCGGCGCGGGCTGGCAGCTCAACAGCCTTCTGACCTTCCGCACCGGCACGCCCTACTCCATCTACACCGGGGTCGACTCCAGCGGGACCGGCGAAAACGAGGACCGCGCCACGCAAACCGGCCCGCAGGTCGCGGGCGACCGCCGCATCACCAACAACAGCGGCGTACTCCAGTTCTTCACCAATGGCTCGACGGCGAACCCGACCTTCACCACGCCTATCAACGCCTACGGCAACTCGCGGCGCAACCAGTTTTACGGACCCCACTACGACGACGTCGATTTTTCCGTCTTCAAGGACGGGCATATTACGGAACGGGTCGGCGCGCAGTTCCGGGTGGAGATGTTCAACCTGTTCAATACGATCAACCTGGCCCCGCCGGACAACTACCTGAGCGACGGCTCGGCTTTCGGGCAGATTACCCAAACCATCGGCTACTACAACGGCGCTCCCGGCATCGGCCCCGGCGAACCATTCAACACCCAGCTGGCCCTCAAACTCATCTTCTAAGTGGAGCTACAGAAAATGCCAGTAAGTCGTCGTGACTTCCTCCTCCGCGTCGGCGCGGCCGGCGGGTACAACGCAGCCTTCCTCGCCCTCAACTCGCTCGCTCTCACCGCTCCGGCGGGCCCGGCGTTTCCATCGGACCCTTTGCCCGCGACCGCCGGGCAAGGAGCGAAGATTGTCATCCTGGGCGGCGGCATCGCCGGTCTGGTGGCCGCCTACGAGGCTCGCGAGGCGGGCTTCAGCCCAGTCGTGCTCGAAGCCCGGCCCCGCCCCGGCGGGCGCAACTGGACCGTGCGCGGCGGCGACGCGATCGAGCTCGCGGGCATGCCCACGCAAACCTGCGCCTTCGACACGGGCCACTACCAAAACGTCGGCCCGGCGCGCCTGCCGTCCATCCATACCAACATCCTCGGCTACTGCCGCAAGCTCGGCGTCCCGCTCGAGGTCGAGATCAACACTACCCGGTCCAGCCATATCCAAAACGACAAGGTCAACGGCGGGGCACCGTTCGTGCAGCGCCAGGTGGTTAATGACACGCGCGGCCGCGTCTCCGAGCTGCTGCTCAAGTCCATGAGCTCCGGCGCGCTCGACGCGGACTTCTCCGCCGAGGACCGCGAGCGCATGCTCGCCTTCCTACGCGTGTACGGGCCGCTTGACGAGGCCGGCAAGTACAACGGCAGCGACCGCGCGGGCTACAAAAAGCCCGCTGGGGCGGGGGACGACTCCGGCGTGCTGGCGGACCCGATCGACATGCACACCCTGCTCGCCGCCGAATTCTGGCAGGGCATCCTGTTCGAGGAGGCCTTCGACATGCAGGCCACCATGTTTCAGCCGGTCGGCGGCATGGACCGCATCCCGTACGCGTTCGCCAGGGCGCTCGGGCCGGCCGTCCAATACGACGCGCCGGTCACCGAGATACGCCGGACGGCAAAAGGTGTGCGCATCGGCTACACGCAGAAGGGCGCGCCGAAGCAGATCGAGGCCGCTTACTGTATCTGTGCGTTGCCGCTTACCATGCTCAAGGCCATTCCCAACGACTTCTCCGCGCCGTACAAGAAAGTCATCGACGAAGCGACGTATGCCCACGCGTACAAGATCGCGTGGGAGTCGCGCCGCTTCTGGGAGGAGGACGAAAACATTTACGGCGGCCTGGAGTTCGTTTCGCAGGGGCCGAGCCCGGTGTGGTTCCCCTCGGGCGGCTTGTTTTCCCCTCGCGGCGTGCTCGTCAGCGGCTACACCGAGGAGCGCATGCAGGACTTCGACAAGCTCTCGCTCGACGAGAAGCTCGCGGCCAGCCGGGCTTCCATCGAGCGCCTGCACCCCGGGCGCGGCAAGGAGCTCGAGAAACCCATTTATGTCGGGTGGGGTCAGGTCGCCCACAATCAAGGGTCCTGGATCATGACGTACGGGCCCGGCGAGGGCCGCGCGCAGGACAGGTTCCGCGTACCGCTCACCAGTACGGGTAAGTCGCAGGCGCCCGGTGCCGGGGTCTCGAAGCAAGGCGCGCCTACCCGCCCGGCCGCCGCTGCGACTGAAACCAACCGCGGCTACGAAACGCTGATCGCGCCGGACGGGCCTTTCCACTTCGCGGGCGACCATTGCAGCCACATCGTGGGCTGGCAGGAGGGCGCGGCGCTCAGCTCCCTGCGGGCGCTGCGGATGATCGCCGGCCACGCACAGGCGGCTCGGCTCGTTTCGTCCCCCTCGTCCCCGAAGCTGGGGTCGTCCTGAGCGCAGCGATTCCTTAACCATTGGAGCCTTCATTGTCGAAATACCTTGTCTTTCTTCTCGCCCTTCCTCTCGCCGCCCACGCCCAGGTCGTGGTCAAGCACCTCCAGCCGAACGAAAAATCCCCGATCGCCGCGGGCGTCTGGGCCGGCGACACGCTGTATCTCAGCGGCCAGCTCGCCTCCCCCGTGGATCCCGGCGCCGCCGGCCCTACCTATGGGGATACCGAGGCGCAAGCTAAGTCCGCGCTTACCAAAATCCAGGCCTTGCTCAAAGAACAAGGTCTCGACATGAAGGACGTCGTCAAGATGACCGTCTTCCTCGCGGGCGACCCGGCCAAGGGCAACAAGCTGGACTTCCCCGGCCTTCAGGCGGCCTATACGCAGTACTTCGGCACCGCCGCCCAGCCTGATAAGCCGGCTCGCAGCGCCATGCAAGTCGCCGCTCTCGCGGCGCCGTGGGCTCTGGTCGAGATCGAGGTCATCGCGGTGCGGTCCAAGTAGGGCGGCTCCCGCCGTTCGCCGCCTTACCGGCGCCGGAGCGACCTCAAACAAACTCTTCAGCCGCTTCGGCCCGTTCGCTTGCTACCATCACCCGCATGCCTCTGCTCGCGCTGCGCGACCTGTCCATTCGCTTCGCCGGCGCGGCTGCCCCGGCGGTCGACTCGCTCTCGCTCGACCTCGCTCCCGGCGAGGCGCTGGGGCTGGTCGGCGAGTCCGGGTCGGGAAAGTCGGTCACCGCCCTCGCGATTCTCAGGCTGCTCGCCGACGCGGAGGTCACCGGTGCCATCGAGTGGGAGGGCCGCAGCCTGCTCGCGCTCGAACCCGAGGCCATGCGCCGCCTGCGCGGCAGCGCCATCGGCATGATCTTCCAGGAGCCCATGACGGCCCTGAACCCGGTGATGCCCGTGGGCGCGCAGATCGCCGAGGCCTTGGTCGCCCACCAGCCCAGGTCATCGAGAAAACGGGTCCGTGAGCAGGTTCATGCCGCCATGGATACCGTCGCCCTGCCCGACCCGGTCCGGCGCGCCCGCGACTACCCCCACCAGTTCTCCGGCGGCCAGCGCCAGCGCATCCTCATCGCGATGGCCCTCATCAACCGGCCCCGCCTGCTGATCGCCGACGAGCCCACCACCGCGCTCGACGTCACGGTGCAGGCGCAGATTCTCGAACTGCTGGCCCGCCTGCGCCGTGAGTACTCGCTGGCCATGCTCTTCATCTCGCACGATCTCGCGGTGGTATCGCAAGTGGCCGAGCGGGTCGCGGTCATGCGCGGGGGTGTCCTGCTCGAGGCGGCCCCTGCCGCCGCGCTCTTTCGCGACCCCCGACACCCTTACACGCAAGCCCTGCTGCGCGCCGTACCTACCATGCGGACGCCGCTCGATGCCCCGCTTGCTACCCTTGCCGGCGAAGCCTCCTGGCGTTCGGGGACGCTCCGGGAGCACGGGCCGGGCCACTGGGCCCGCTCCCTTTAGTACCCTAAGCCGGTGCGCGCCCTGATCCTCTCCGACATCCATGCCAACCTGCAGGCCCTGCGCGCCGTGCTCGATCGCGCGCCCGCGCACACGGCGGTGTGGAATCTCGGCGACATCGTCGGCTACGGGGCCAACCCCGGCGAGGTGGTCGAGCAGGCGCGCGCGCTCGGCACGATTTTCGTCCGCGGCAACCACGACCGCGCCTGCTCCGGGCTGGACGGCATCGACGGCTTCAACCCGGTGGCCGCGCGCGCCGCTCGATGGACCCAGTGCGTGCTCTCCGCCGAGCACCTGGCCTGGCTGCGCCACCTGCCAGCGGGCCCGCTCGCGCCGGTGCCGGAGTTGGCCGCTCGCTGCACCCATGGCTCCCTCCTCGACGAGGACGAGTACATCCTCACCCCGCGCGATGCTTCGCACTCGCTCGCCTCGCCCGGCTCGGCGGTCAATTTTTTCGGCCACACGCATCTTCAGGGCGGCTTCGCCACGGACGGCGAACAGTGGTACCGGCTCACCCCGGACTGGGAGACGCGCGACGGCTTCGAGATGTGGCCGCTGCGGCTCTCCTCCGGCGCGCGCTACCTGCTCAATCCGGGCTCGGTGGGCCAGCCGCGCGACGGTGACTGGCGCGCCGCCTTTGCCATTTACGACCCGTCTGAGCGCGCCGTCGAGTTCTATCGCGCGCCCTACGACCTCGCCGGGGCCCAGCAGGCGATTCTTCGAGCCGGGCTGCCGGACCGCCTGGCGTCCCGGCTCCGAGACGGCCGCTGACCCATGGCCAAGCTGTTTCGGCATTTCCTCGCCGCATGCCTGCTCCTGTGTACGCTCGGTTTCGTGGCCGCGTCGTGGCGCTGGCCGCTGGTCGGCGATGCCGCGCTGCTCCACTATGTCGTCTTCCTTGCGGCCCACGGCCTCACGCCTTACCGCGACATCCCGGACCTGAACCTGCCCGGGGCGCTCTTCGCGGAGTCCACCGCCGTGCACCTGCTCGGCCCCGGCGCGCTCGCCTGGCGCATGTACGACTTTGGGCTGCTGGCCGCAATCGCCGCCGCCGCTTATGCACTTTGCCGGCCTTCGAGGCTGGCTGCCCTGTACGCGGCAGGGGTGTTCGCCCTGATCCACGGGCGCGACGGGCTGATCCAGACCGGCCAGCGCGACCTGCTGATGGCGGCGCTGCTCGCCCCGGCCTGCGCCCTGCTGCTACGCCCGGGCCGGGCGAGCCGGTTGCTCGCCGGGCTTTGCCTGGGGGCTGCTTGTACGGTCAAGCCTTCCGGGGTCCTCTTCGCGCTCGTTTTGCCGGCGGTGCAGGCATCGCGGTTGCAAAAGCCGGTTCAGCGCGAGTTCTTATCGATAACCGCCGCCGGCATCGCGCTGCCGCTCCTTGCCGCATTCGCTTATCTGCTGCACACTCACGCGCTTGGGGCCTTTCTTCAGATCGAAACGCACTTAGCACCGTTCCATGCGGCGCTCTTTCGTTTGTCTCCGGGCAGGTTAGCCGCCCAGACTGTTTCCTCGGTTCTCCTGCCTGTTTTTCTCGCGTGGCTTTTGCTCTTTGTAGGCGGCAAGCGCCGGCGCGAACCGAAGGAGCGGGTGTTGCTGACAGCTTTCGCCTGCGGCGTCCTGTCGTTCTGGGTTCAGGGCCGCGGCTACCCGTACCATCGCTACCCGTCGGAGGTCTTCCTGCTGCTGCTTGCCGCACTCGCATTCACCGGCCCGCGAACGGCGGTCCAGAGGGCCGTCGCGGCCGCCGGCCTGGTCTTCGGTGCGTGCGTCGTCGCGCCTAAGTCGCTCGTGCAGGTTGCGCACTTCACCGCCGGCCGGGACCCTCTGCGCCAGGCTCTCTCCGCCGACCTCGCGACCTTGGGCGCGCGCGGCGGGCAAGTGCAGTGCCTCGACATGGCCGGCGGCTGCATCGCCACGCTTTACCATGCCCGGCTTACGGAGGCTACCGGTTTCCTGTACGACTGTTATCTGTACCCGGAAACCATTTACTCCAGCGAGCGCGATTTGTACCGTGCCGGTTTTCGGAATGCCCTGCGGAGGAACCCGCCCCAACTCATCGTCGCCACCAGCGACGAGTGCGGCCCCGCGGACCTCACTTACTCCAAGCTGACCCGCTGGCCGTGGCTCGCGGCCTATCTCGCCGGCGAGTACCGACTTATCCGCGAGTACCGCCCCACCGAGCCGCAAAGCTGGGGCGGCAAGCCCGCGCTGCCGTACGGTTACCGGATTTACCGGCGCGTCGCGCCCGAGGGTGCATCGCAATGAGCTCCCCCGTCGTCGGCCTCGACTTCGGCACGACCAACAGCTCCGTCGCCCTGGCCGGGGCCGACGGCACGGTCACCCTGGCCCGGTTCCCGACAGAAGCTTCCTTCCGGTCGCTGCTGTTTTTCGAGCGGGACGCAGGCAAGCAGACCCGCGCCTGGTCCGGGCCGCGGGCCATCGAGCGTTACCTGGCCGCGGAGACCCACGAGGGCCGCCTGGTGCAGTCGCTCAAGAGCTACCTGCCCGTGCGTTCCCTGACCGGCACCGAGATCTTCGGCCGCCGCCAAAGCCTTGAAGACCTGCTCGCCCGCATCCTCCGCGACCTGCGTTTGGGCGCGGAGCAGGCCTTCGCGATGCCGGTCGAGCGGGCGGTGGTGGGGCGGCCCGTGCGCTTCGTCGGCGCGCAAACCCCCGAGGACGACGCCTACGCCGTCGAGCGGCTGCACGAAGCCTGCCGGCGCGCCGGGTTTACCGAGGTCCATTTCGAGTACGAGCCGGCGGGGGCGGCCCGCGCGTACGCCGCCACGCTCACCCGGGCCGAGACCGTGCTGACCGGCGACTTCGGCGGCGGCACCAGCGACTTCTCCCTCCTGCGCCTCGCTCCCGGCGCGCCGGCGGAGGTGCTGGGCCACGAGGGCGTCGGCCTGGCCGGGGACGCCTTCGACGCCAAGCTGGTGCGCCATCTCGTTTCCCCGGCGCTCGGAGCCGGCTCGCTCGAGCGCTCCGGCGCGAAGCTGCTGCCCGCCGTCCCGGCCTGGATCTACGCCAATCTCGAACGCTGGCACTACCTGTCTTTTCTGCGCACGCGCAACGTCGCGGAAATCCTCAAAGGCGCGCACACCCGCGCGCTCGAACCGGACAAGATCGCCGCGCTGCAGACCCTGATCGAGGACGACCTCGGCTTTCAGCTCCACGCCGCCGTGCAACGGCTCAAGTACGCGCTTTCCGGGCAGGAGGAGGCGGAGTTCCTGTTCCACGAACCCGGCCTCCGGCTGCGCATCCCGGTCACCCGCGCGCGGTTCGAGCACTGGATCGCCGACGAGCTCGCCGCGATCGCGGGGGCCGTCGATGCGCTTCCGGCCAAGGCCGATATCCTTCCAAGCCAGATAGACCGCGTCTTCCTCACCGGCGGCACTTCGTTCGTGCCCGCAGTCGAGCGCATCTTCGCGACCCGCTTCTCCGGCCGCGTGCTGCGCGGGGAAGCATTTACGGCGGTGGCCCACGGCCTGGCGCTGCGGGCGCGCGAGCTCGAGTAAGCCCGCGTTACCGACGTGTGATCGATTCCGCGACGCATAGCCGCGCTTGCGGCGCCCTGGGTTAGACTTCAAACGCAGACGCGCCAGAAACAAGGGAGAACGAGCCCCATCGAACACCAGCCCCGCATTCCGTACAGGCCCGATATCGACGGGCTCCGCGCCGTCGCGGTGCTGTCGGTCATGGCGTTCCACCTCCAGATCCGGTTCGCGCAGGGCGGCTTCACCGGCGTCGACGTCTTCTTCGTCATCTCCGGCTTCCTGATCACCTCGATCCTGCTCGCCGATCTCGGGGCCGGGCGCTTTTCGCTCCAGGCGTTCTACGTCCGGCGCATCCGGCGCATCCTGCCCGCTCTGTTGGCCGTGCTGGCCGCGTCCTCGGCCGCGGCGCTGGTGCTGTGTCTGCCGGTGGAGCTCGAGGACTTCGCGAAATCGCTGATCGCGGCCAGTCTTTCGGCCTCCAACTTCTACTTCGGCCTCCACTCCGGATACTTCGAGCCGCTTTCGCTCCTGCGCCCGGCGCTCCACACCTGGTCGCTCGGGGTGGAGGAGCAGTTTTATCTCCTGTTTCCTCCCGCGTTGGTGCTCTTGCGCCGCCTCATGCCGGGCCGCCTGCCCGCGGCACTGGGCCTGCTCGCGGCGGCGAGCTTCGCGCTCAGCGTATACGGCAGCCTCCATACGCCGGGGCTCGCGTTTTTCATGCCCTGGACGCGCGCCTGCGAGCTGCTGCTGGGCTCGCTGCTGGCGACCCGCGCGGTCCCGTGTCCGCGCTCGCGTGGGTTGCGCAACGCCGCCGCGGGCCTGGGCCTGTTCCTGATCGCCGCCTGCGACCTGCTGCTCACCGGCAACGTGCCGTTCCCGGGCTTCGCCGCGCTCCTCCCCTGCGGCGGGGCGGCGCTGCTCATCTGGTCCGGCCAGGCCGCTGAAAGCACCCGCCCCACCCTGGTCGGGCGCTTGCTCGCCGCGCGCCCCATGGTCTTCATCGGCCTCATCTCGTACTCGCTGTACCTATGGCACTGGCCGCTGATCGTGTTCCAGCGCATCAGCCTGTGGGGCGAGCTGCCCGGCTTCACCCTGCCGCACCGCGCGGTCAAGGCGGTTCTGGTGCTCGCGAGCTTCGCGCTCGCCGCGTTGTCCTGGCGCTTCATCGAGGGGCCGTTCCGCGACGGCTCGCTGCGCCTGCGTGGGCCTGCCGCGTTCCGCTTCGCCGCCCTCTCCTCGGGCGGGCTGGCCGCTGCGGGATGCCTTGCGCTCGCGCTGCACGGCCTGCCCAAGCGCTTCCCGCCGGAGGTGGTCGCGGTCGGCAGCTACGTTGAGGAGCAGGCGAACAACCGCTGGGGCACCTGCATGGTGCTGCGCGTGCGCGACCTGAAGCCGGACCCCTGCCTGACGCGTGACCCGGCGCGGCCCAACTGGCTTCTGCTGGGCGACAGCCATGCCGCCTCGCAGTGGGAGGGGCTAGCGCGCGCCTACCCGGGCGTGCATTTCCTCCAGGCCACCCTCGCCGCCTGCCACCCCGACCCCGCGCGCACGGACGGCGAGTGCGGCGCGCTTTCGCAAGCGGTGTTCGCGCGCTTTCTGCCCGCGCACCGGGTCGACCGCATCCTCATGGTCGGCCGCTGGAACCCCGCGGACCCGCCGACGATCGACCGCGTCGCGGCCTGGACAGGCGCGCATGGCATCCCTCTGACGCTGATCGGCCCCGTGCAGGACTACGACGCCCCGCTCCCGCGCCTGCTGGCGTACGGGCTGCTGCGGCGCGACCCCGGCCTCGCGAACGGGCGGCGCCTCGCCGCGACGGCCGAGGTGGACGCGGGGCTGTCCCGGCTGGCGCGCGACCGCTGGCATATTCCCTACATCTCGCTCGTGGCACTGTTCTGCCCCGGCGGCTTGTGCCAAACCTACGCCGACCCCGCACGGGGCATCCCGCTGCTGCTCGACGACGACCACTTCACCAACGAGGGCTCCGATCTGGCCGGGGAGCGTATCGCGGCCGCGCACCTTCTACCCGCGGGGTCTTAGGCCGTTTGTAGCTGCCCTGTCATGGCGGGCCAGTCCGTGTAGCCGCGCTCGTTTCCGCCGTACCAGTACTCCTTGGGTGCGTCGGCCAGCGGAGCGCCCGTTCTCAGCCGCTCCACCAGGTCGGGATTGGCGAGGAAGGCCCGCCCCAGCGCGAACAGGTCCGACTTGCCTTCGCGCAGTTCTTCTTCCATCAGGTCCATTGAATACATGTTGTTGCCGATGTACGTCCGTCCGAACCTGCCCCGCAGCGCGTCATAGTCGACCTCCGGGCTTTCGCGGGTCCTCTGGGTTACCCCGTGGATGACGTGAAGATAGGCCAGGCCCATCTGTCGAGTGCTTCGACATACTTGCCGTAGAGCGTGTTCGGGTCGGAGTCGAGCGGGGTTTCTCCAGGCCAGGTGGTGCCGGCGAGATGCGAATGCCCACACGCGCGGCATCGCCGAAGCCGTCCACGACCGCCCGCGCCGCTTCGAGCGGGAACCGGAGCCGGTTCTCGATCGAGCCGCCGTACGCATCGGTGCGCCGGTTGGTCGAGTCGCGCAGCCACTGGTCGAGAAAGTAATGGGTCATCCTTTTCGTGCGAAGAGCTGCACCGGATCAGATGACCCGCGGCCTGTTGCGATGCGCGT
>CAXUEU010000013.1:0-40713 GCA_964250195.1 uncultured Acidobacteriaceae bacterium | reverse complement strand
GAACGCCGCGGTGATGCGGGCGACGGGGAGCCGGTCCCACGGGATCCCCTCCTCGCGCCGGGCGAGGGCGAGGAGCAGCTCGAGCGGCCCCCGGAAGGGGAAGGCCCGGCCGCCGAGTCGCAGCTCCAGCTCGATCACGGCCCGCCCCCGTCTCCACTCGTGCCGACGGCGAGCCGGGCGGCGAACGCTTCCGGGTCCCCGGCGGCCTGTTCGGCGAGCAGGAGCACGCGGCCGAGCAGGTCCTCGGCGGTCGAGAACCGGATGCGGAGCTCGGCGCCTCCCTCCGCGGCGGCGAGGGTGACGCCGGGCGGCCACGGGCCGGCATTGCCGGGGCCGGGGGCCGGCAGCGCGACCGGGCGGCCCAGCTCCTTTTCCCGGGCCCGCGCGCGGGCGAGTTCGCCCAAGCGCCGGTCGAGGGCCTCGTCGAGCCGTTGGCGGCGGGCCTGCTCGAGGACCACTGATTTTCTGCCTTGAAGGCCGTCGAGCCAGCCGAGCAGGCGTTCGCGCTCGACCCAGCCGGTCCGGCCGGCTTCGAGGGTGGCAAGGGGGGCGAGGAGCCGGAGGGCCTGGCGGCGGCGAAGGCCGAAGAGCGTTTCCACCTCGGCGCGGCCGAGGACAGGAACATCCATGCGCTCCAGAGCGGCGCGGATTTCAGCCAAACGGTGCAGCCAGGCCGGGGCGGGGGGCATTTGCCCAGCCTAGCAGGTTGGCGCGTGTCATGGCACGGTCGCGCCTTATAGCCGCCATTCTCAACCGGCGAGAATAGATCCTTCTCGCCGATTGACGGTGGTAGGCTCTATCCATGCCCTGTTCCTTGAGAAATTGAGTGGCGCGGAAATTGGGGCGCTTTCTGGCGTAGCGACGCGGCCGGAGCCGCGTTTGGGCGGGCGGGCAGGCCGGCCTGGGCTCATCCCTGGCCGATGACCAGGCTTTCCCGCGCGGCCTCGACAGCCTCAAGCGTGACCGCGGCGAGCCCGTTGATCTCGAGGACGCGCTCCACCTGGGCCAGCAGCCGGTCCAACAGCCGGAAATTGCCGCCGGTGATCCGGATCACGGCCGCGACGGCCTCCTCCGGCCACGCGCGGTCGGGCAGGCGCACCCCGGACGGGGTCCAGCGGCGCAGGAGCAGCCGCCGGGTCTCGTCAGGGGCTAAGACTCGGAACTGATGGACGAAGCCGATCCGGGAGTACAGCTGAGGATAGCGCGCCATGCGCTTTTCCAGACCGGGCATGCCGATCAGGACCAACCCGAAGCCGCTCTCGTCGAAGACGGCGCGCACCTGCTCCAGGCTGTTCATACGCAGCCGGTCCGCCTCGTCGATCACGAGCAGGGTGGTCGGGCTCCCGATCGCCTTCTTTTCAGCCTCGAACTGCGCCAGCACCTGCGCGTAGGTCGGCTCGATCGGCGGCTCTTTCAAGGACTCGAAAGGGGAACGCAGATAGTCGGCCTCCGTAGCGTGGGCGCGCCGGTAGTTTTCATTGCGAAGCCGGATGGTATCGAGCGCGATCTCGAAGCGGCGGTTCACGGGTCCGCGCGCCAGCGTGGCCAGCTTTTCGGCGACCCGGTGGATGTCGGAGGCAACCTGGGCGGGCGTGTTCACCACCGGCGGGGTGTAAAGGGCAGTTGCCGGGGCAAGCCCAAATATAGGCTCGTCGTGCCACAGGTCCTGTCCCTCGATTCTGTCGGCATCGCTCACGCGGCGAGCGGAAAGCGTTTTGCCGATGCCGGGCGGCCCGTAGCACAGGCCGATGTAGCGGTAGCGGCGGCAGGACTCGCAGAACTCGGCGAAGCGCCGGTGCTCGAGCGTCTCGACGAACTCAGCAGGCCGGGTTCTCGTTGCGGTAGCGCTTGAGGCCGGATCGCGGGGCGGGGGCGGGTACAGGTGGCTTGCCACTGAGTTCCTCCAAAACCTCTCCGCGCCGCATCGCGAGCAGCGCGTCGACGGCTTCGCGCCGGTCGCGCAGCTCGGCGGCGAGCTCCCTGCGCCGTCCATTGCGGGCGCGCACGATCTCGCGCAGCGGCACGCACTCGCCCGCCAGGTCGGCGGCGATGGCCCGGCACAGGAACCGGTCGCGGTAGAAAACTCGAATCTCGCCCATGTCGCGCGGGTCATAGCGCAGCGCAACCTCCTCGCCCACATACGCGGCCAGGGTGGGGGAAAGGTAGCGCATCCCCTCGAACTGGATCCCGTCCCGGCGCACCTTGCGGGTGCGGATCGCGTGCATGAGCAGCAAATCGAGCTGCTCGAGCGAGTCCGGCATCCGGGGCAGAAAGCCTCCGGCCTGCCAGCGCGCGGCCGGCGGCGCGGCGGTGCCGGCGCTCGGGGTGCGGTGGTACACGTCCAGGAGGAAGGCCCGGAACAGGCGGTCGAGCTCCGGGAGCCGCAGCGCCGGCTTCGATCGCGAACGCTGAAGGTAGCCTTCGAGGTCGCACAGGAACCGCTCCTCGATCGTGCGGAAGAAACGCTCGATGCGGCCGCGGCCGCGCGGCTTGCCGGGGGTGGAGAAAAGGAGCCGCATCTTGAGGTCGGCCGCCACCTGCTCCATATGCCGGGAGGAGAAATCCGCGCCGTTGTCGGTGTAGAGCGCCTCCGGGATACCGGCGACCGGCCAGCCCGGCTCCTCCTTGCGCCAGATCGCCTGGCGCAGCGCGAGCGCGGTGCGCAGGGTCGATGGAGGGTCGAAGGCAAGATAGTAGCCCGCCACCGCGCGGCTCCAGTCGTCGAGCACGACGGTGAGCCAGGGCTTGGCGGAGGTGCCGTCCTCGCGCAGCAGAAGGATGTTGAGCTGCGCATGGTCGGCCTGCCAGACGGCGTTCGGGCCGGAGGTTTCCCGGCGGTGCACCAGGTCGAAGCGGTCACCGTAGGCCTTGGGACCCTCGTGGGCCAAGGCCAGCAGCCCCGGCGCGAGCCCGCGCAGCACCGCGCATACCGTCCAGTAACTCGGCTCGGGCTCGCCCAGAAGCCCGGCCATCTGCCTGGCCTGGCGGTGGATGGAGCTGGCGGGCAGCGCCGGACGCTCCAGCGCGAGCCCTTCGACGGCGCGGCGCAGCTCGGCGGAGATGGCGCGAAACCGCCCCTTGTCCCGCCGGGTGGGACGCGCTAAGCCGGCCAGGCCCTGCCTGCGGTACCGCGCCACCCAGCGCTGCGCCGTCCGGAAAGCGATGCCGGCCCCGGCGGCGACCCCCCGCAGCGGCAGCCCCTCCTCCAAATGAGGCACAAGGAGCCGGAACCGGTCGAGCGCGGCCTCGCGCAGGCCCTCCGCCATGGCTGAGAACTGCTCCATACGGTAACCTTACGCCAGATAATTGCAACGCTTTTACGCCAACTAAAGGCTAAACTGACACATGCCCCACCCCACCGACGTGCAGGAAATTTGGACCCGGCACCTGATGGCCGCCCTCGAACGGGCGGGCGTCGACTGGCAGCAAATGTGCGCCGAGGCCAGCCAAGGGTGCGCCGAGGAGCTCGGCATCACGATCGAGCGGGTGCAGACCTTAATGGAGGCCTTCCATGCCCCGCTCGATTACACCGGACACGCGTGAGACCGCAGCAGAGCCGGGCATTTCCATGGCTTCGGAAACCCTGTCCCCGGCCGGGCTCGGCTTTCCCGAATCCGACCCGCTCGTCGACGAAGCCCGAGCCTATGCGCGCGCTTCGCGCGAGGCCTCGACCCTGCGGGCCTACCGGTCGGACTGGGCCGACTTCGAGCGCTGGTGCGCGGGCCGGGCCGCGGACGCTCTGCCGGCGACGCCCGAAACCGTCGCGCTTTACCTGGCGGCGCTCGCCCGGACCCACCGGCCGGGCACCATTACCCGACGGCTGACCGCCATCACCCGAGCCCACCGGGTCGCCGGGCACCCGAGCCCGGCCGCCATGACCCATCCGGAGGTCCGCGAGACCCTCCAGGGCATCCGCCGGACCCTCGGCGTCGCCCCCCGGCGCAAGACCGCGCTGCGCACCCGCGATCTCCGCCGCGCCCTCGCCGCGCTCCCCGACACCCTGGCCGGCAAGCGGGACCGGGCTCTGATCCTGCTGGGTTTCGCGGGCGCGCCGCGCCGCGGGAACCTGGCCGCGGTCCGGGTCGAGGACACGGTTTGGTCGGACGAGGGCATCCTGGTCCACCTCGGCCGCTCGAAGACCGACCCCGAAGGGGTGGGCCATGTTTTGGTCTTGACGCGTGGGGCGCGGGAGGACACGTGTCCAGTCCGCGCGCTCGAGCTCTGGCTCGCCGCGGCCGGGATCACCGCCGGGCCCCTGTTCCGGGCCGTCGACCGCAACGGGAAAATACGCCGGCGCGCGCTCGCCCCGGGCGCGGTCGCGGCAATCCTCAAACGCGCGGTCGCGCGCGCGGGTCTGGACCCGGCATCCTACGCCGGGCACTCGCTGCGCGCCGGCTTCTGTACCGAAGCGGCGCGCGGCGGGGCCACCGTCTGGGACATCATGCGCCAGACCGGCCACCGCTCCCCCGCCCCCGTCGCCCGCTACATCCGCGCCGCCCACCACTACCCCGCCCCCCCCCCCCCCGGCCACGGCGGGTGGGGGACGGGGCCGCGGACGCGCGGGCCGGGGAGCCCTGCCCGAAGCGGAAGTCCTGCAGCTGCTGGACCGCTACGCCGAGCGGCTCCGCGAGCCCGGCCGCGGCCTCCAGCTCCGGGAAGCCCGCGGCCTCTGGTCGCTCGCCACCAAGGCCGAGCACGAGGACGTCGTGCGGGCCGCCCGCGGGGAGCGGGGCGAGCTGCCCCTCACCGCCGCCGCCCGCGAAACCCTCGCCGCGGTCGCCTTGCTCGAGCCCGTCACCGCCCGCGACGTCAACCGCGCGCGCGGCCGCGACTCCGCCGCCCCCCTCCACACGCTCCGCCGCCGCGGGCTCATCGCCCGCTCCCCCGGTCCGGACGGCGAAGCCGGGCTCTGGCGCACCACCGGACGGCTCCTCGAGCGCTGCGGGGAGGAAAGCCTCCAAGCGGTGCTGCTCAGCCTCGGGCTTGGATCGACACGCGCGTGAGGGCAACCCAAGACGCTGTGTCGGCGAGCAGGCCCCCCTTGTTTGTCGCACCTTCCCTTAGACAAAGCCCAGATTGGGGGAGCCGAAGTTGGCAAGCCCCGGAAACATACCGCCCAGCGCATTCTGCGGAACCCCGAACCAGCTGGCGATCGTCGCCATGTACTGCGACAGCGCCGTTTGGGGCACGAACCTCCCCGTGCCGTTCACATCGTCCGGGCCATGCGGGTCGAGGTTCGGGAAAGCTCCGTACATCGAGCCTCCTTTCACCGCGCCGCCCAGAACGAAGTGATGTCCTCCCCAAGCATGGTCGGAGCCGCCGACGGTGTTCATGCTCAGTGTCCGGTTGAAGTCCGACGCGGTGAACAAAGTCACCTGGTTGTAAACGCCCATCTCCTGCATGACTTGCGCGAAGACAGCCGTCGCTTGATCGATCAT
This sequence comes from uncultured Acidobacteriaceae bacterium, assembly GCA_964250195.1. Taxonomy (GTDB): domain Bacteria; phylum Acidobacteriota; class Terriglobia; order Terriglobales; family Acidobacteriaceae; genus EB88. Next base: position 35,275 of record CAXUEU010000013.1, on the reverse strand, counting down.
CCCGAAAAGGCCCGGCTGGGCCGCTCCCTGGTTGGCATGGGTGTCAAATCCGCCGGCGTCGACCATGAAAATCTGCCGGCGCGCCCCGATGCGCGCGCGCAGCTGAATCATGGTCGCAACGGTGTAGAGCGAAGCGGAAAGCGGGTTGTTGGATGGAAACGGAGTCTTGAATCCAGTGGCCGCGGAGAGTACGCCGTTGTAGAAGTCGTTGTATTTGTAAGCGCTCTGGTAAATCTGCTCGTCCGCCTGGAGGAGTTTTACATCGGTCGGCAGCGCGAGAAGTTGCTGCGCCGCCGATGCGCGCGGGTAACAGGAGAGACCCTCCGAACACCAAAAGCCAACGCCCTGAGCGCCACCGGAGACCTGAAAGGGAACCGCCGCCCTGCCGCGGCCGAAGTTGCTGGCCGTTCCGAGCAGAGAAACCATCGGCAGGTTGGGGCTGTTGTAGCTGGGCCCGAGCAGGTCTGCGGTGAGGCCGGACCAACTCGGTACTATGCCAGGCGTCGAATCGCCGGCCTCCCAGATTTGTTGCTGGCGTCCGTGGTCGTAGAGCTGCTCCGGCAATTGCGAGGTCCCCGCTCGTACCTGTGCCGCAGTCGTCGGCTGTACGAGCGGCCCGACATTAGCGATCAATGCCGCGTGACCCGACGCGTACAGTTTCTGCAAATTGGGAAACGCGGGGTGAAGCCCGTAACCGATCCCGGGCAGCTGCAGCAGTTGGCTCGGCTGGACAGCGCCTGCTCCCCGTGCTGCGGCGTAGGGGAGGTACTGTAATCCCCCGAGGGGGACGATCATGTTGTTGCTGTCATTGCCGCCCCTAAGAAAGAGGCACACGACGGCCTTGTAGTCGCTTGTGCCGGCGCTTTGAGCAAGGGCCGCCATGGAACGGAGCGGCGAGACTCCGGAGAGTTGGGCGAGAGCCGCCCACGAAGCTGTTTTCAGAAAAGTCCTGCGCTGCATGTCTGTATCTCCGTGTGCACCTGTTGCTAGAGCATGACGCGGTATTGGGGTGAAGTAACAATGAGGTAGATTGCGTTGCGCGCCATCGTTCCGGGTTCTTGGTCCTTGATAGCCTGCACGATGGCTTGCTGCATGTCGACGGTCATGGTTCCATGCATTAGCAGAGCACTCAGCAGGTTAGTGAGCGCGAGCGGACCTGCTTGCCTGGCAAACTCATAGAAGAGCGTTCCGGGGCCGAGATTCATTTTGAGCTCGGTCGCCTGCACCCCAGAGGTATTGAAGTTGTTGTTTAGAAGGTCCTGAAGGTGCAGCGCCATCCACGGCACCGTGGCGGAGTTTTCATTCTGGAATTCCGGGGCCAACAAGCTACCGCCAAGGCCGAAGTTCGGAGAGTAGTAGCTGAACACGCTGGGCGCGGCATGCGGTACCTCGTCGAGGTTGGACAGCCAGATGTCGAGGCGGCTGTCGTAGATGCCGACATTGGGTAGCTGCGCTCCGGAGCTCGCCCCCGTGGCGCGCAGAATGGAGGTCAGCAAAAGGATGGGGTCGCGGAGTTTGCCGCCGTTCGGATCGTCGTTCCCGAGTGCATCTCCCGCTCGCGCTTCCGGGTCCAACAGGATAGCTTTCAGGATTGAGGGCATATCCCCGCGGACTCCGTACCCGTTGTCGGCGAAAACCTGCGCCACGCGACCGATGTAGGCGGACGATGGATTGCTCCGGACCAGAGCTTGAATCAACCTGCGGCATACGAAGGGGGGCAAGGAAGGATCGGTAAAGATGTTATGGAGCGCTGCTTTGAGGTCGTCCTGCGGGCTTTGCCCTGAGGGTAAAACAGCTCCTCGCAGTAGTGTTTTCGACGCGGTGCTGTGCAGCCACGGTAAGGGTACCATCGGGCAGTTTTGGCCCGGAGGGCCGCCGTACCAGTAGCCAAGCGGGATGTCCGGCGTGCTGCAGTCTTGGTTTGCGAACGTCCAGCCGGTTAAAGCCAGGGCCAGGTTCTGAACTTGATCCTCCGTGTAAGTGGGTACTGGCCGCCCTTGGCTGTTGAGCTTTTCCGTTCCATCCTGGTTGAGCACCGTGGTCCCGATCGAGAACAGCTGCATCAGCTCGCGTGCATAATTCTCATTCGCCCGCTGGCCGGCGGTGGGCGCGGTGCTGTTGGCCATGTTCAGACAAGCACCCATGGCGGGAGACAGGGTGATATCCAGCATGAGGGTTTCCCAGTTCCCGAAAGCATCTCGGGAGAGGGTATTAAGATAATTGGGGAGATAGCGCGGGTCGACGCAAACCGTGGAAGCGACGAAAAGCTTCCCGAGCTCAAAAGCCACGCGCTGCCGCAGCTGGTCTTGCCCGAAGAGGATGTCGTTCCACCAGGCAAATTCTGTAGTACACGCGAAGGAGCCGCAGTCCCCACTCACCACCGGCGCGGGATTAGCCGACGGAATCTGGTACGCCGGCTGCGCCAGCTGCTGATCAAGATATGCACTGGCTCCAATGCTCTCAATGCGAACGACGTCATACACCGTCGGTCCAAAGGTCGCTTGATTGAGAAGGCGGCCCGCCGTCTGCAAAGAGGTCGCGGTTCGGGAATCGAAGCCGGTCGGCGCAACAGTGATCTGCGCAGAACTCGCTCGCCCAGCGAAGGCTAGAAGAAGAGATGCGGTGAGAGCGAGCGGAGGCGGAATTCGGCCGCCGCTTACTAAGCGAGAAAGCATGAACAGCTCCGGATGAGATGGCTGGCCGGAAAGGAGCGTATGGCTTGCTCCTCCTTCGGTCACACTCGCTTTATCGACCAAGTTACCGAAAACATGAGCCGCAGCCCGCATTCCATTGATTCTTGTCTTGCTTTTGTTCTATTTCGCAAACTCTTTTACAACTTAGGTTGTATCATCGCATACACCTTTGCAACTTAGGTGCTATTACCTCCGTGTACGCATAACGGCTTAGGCGAAACCGCGCTCGCTTTCTGATGCAGGCCTCAGCAGGTAACCGTCACACAGGATTCGATGTCACCATCGCGTTTGTCGTGGCACGTCAAGGGCCAGAAAAAATATTTGCCACGCTATTCCCAATTTGAAAAATGCTTCCTTGTTCTTTCCCGCAATGGAACAGACCGCTATCTCCGGCGCGAAAGACCGTGAATGAATTTTCAAGTCCTGCCGATATAGGGTGTGACTGGAAATGAGTCAGGATCTCATTTCTGGGCAGGAGCGACCCAGCATGTGTAAACCCGCGACGCCGTGTGCTTCTCTTTGTCCCTCGAAAAGCTGCTCGAGATTCGTACACCTGATTGGAGAAGAACATCGGACGCCTCTTGTCATTGAAAGCGCGCCGACACAGCCGCGCGGCACTGCGATGGCGGTTTCGCTCGTACCGGCTATTCAGGTCAGTTCTGACCGCGCAGGCGTGGCGAGTGAGATCGGGAGCAGACTCCTTAAGGTAGGCATGGGAGCGGTTCTGATGCTGCACCTGGCCGGTTGTGCGATGTCGCCCACCGCTGCTCCGTCCGCAAGCACTGCGAGCGGCGCTCCGGCATCGGGCACGGGCTCGGGCGCTGGCGCTGGCTCGGGCGCTGGCTCGGGCACGGGCGCTGGCGCTGGCTCGGGCGCTGGCTCGGGCACGGGCTCGGGCGCTGGCTCGGGCGCTGGCTCGGGCACGGGCGCTGGCGCTGGCTCGGGCGCTGGCTCGGGCACGGGCGCTGGCGCTGTACCTACCTTTACGGTAACCGGAGCCACGCAGCTTAGATTGGCGAGCAGCACACAATTCGTAGCGAAGAACCCTGACCTGTCGTCTCCCTCGGTGATATGGAGCGTCCGCCAGGTGTCAGGCCCCGCGAATGGCGATATCGGCTCGATCGCCCCCGACGGCACGTACACAGCACCTTCTCTTCCGACTCTGCCCTCGGTCATAGCTGTGACGGCGAAAAGCGCTGTGGACCCGACTAACTCGTCGACTCTGCAGGTGCAGCTGCTCAATCCGGTGCCCTCCATCGCTTCCGCGACTTTCTCCATTGAGCCCACTTCCTCTACATACCGCATTTCCCTCTTGGGCAGGGATTTCGCGAGTGGCGCTCAGGTCGTGGTCAACGGCACCGCTCTTACTCCTGCCGGGATCCAGCCGGAACAGATCTTTGTCTCGGTACCAGTTACCGCGCTGCCGTCCGGCACTCAGGTAGGGGCGATGGCGTCCCTGGCAGTAGACAATCCGTCTCCCGGGGCTTCGGCCTCGCCGGAAGTTCAGACACTCATCACGGGGCCTGCCACGAGTGTTGTGGCTGCCGCCCGCCTGCTTGATCAGATGACCTTTGGACCTACGGCATCCTCGATTTCGCATGTGCAGCAGATCGGACTCCCAGCAGCGGTCGACGAACAGCTTGCTGAAAAGGTGGAGCTCATGCCCGCAACGTCCTGGTATTACGGTGCCCTCTCGGATACATGCAAGCCGTTCTTTCAGTGCGAGGTGGACGGCTACTGGGCACAATATGCCATTTTCGGCTCCGACCAGTTGAAGCAGCGCATAGCTTTCGCACAAAGCAAGATCTGGAATGTCTCCTACTTTACTGTTCCGATTCCCGAATTTTCGTACTTTCTCAATGTCCTGGCGAAAGATTCCACGGCCAATTACCGCACCCTGATGAAGGACATCACCCTCTCTCAGGCTATGGGCACTTACCTCAATATGATGAACAGCGCTGCCGCCGGTCCGGGGTCCCACGCTGACGAGAACTATGCACGCGAGCTTCTCCAGCTATTCACGCTCGGGCCCACAAGGCTCAACGAGGACGGCACTCAGGTTATCGATTCTGCCGGCAACCGCGTGCCCACCTATAACCTGGCCCAGATTCAAGGCTTCGCAAAAGCCTTTACCGGATGGACCTATGCTAACAATGATTGCTCCGCCCCTCGCGATTTTCAGGAGATCGTCGACAGCTCCATCCCTGGGTTCACGTGCCCAATGGCCGCTGTACCCGCTCAGCACGATACTTCCGCAAAGGTTCTGTTGAATGGAGATATCCTGCCGGCGGGCCAGACTGCTCAACAGGATCTCGACGGAGCCCTAGATAGCATCTTCAACGATTCCAACCTCCCCCCGCATGTCTCCAAACTGCTCATACAGAACCTTGTGACGAGCATCCCGAGCCCGCAATATGTAAGCAGGATAGCTGCGGTGTTCAGGGACAATGGTCATGGTGTACGAGGCGATATGGCGAGCGTCGTTAAAGCTATCCTTCTTGACCCCGAAGCGAGACAAGGAGATGATCCAAACGCCCCCATTCTCGGAGGACACTTACGCGACCCTATCAGCTGGACGTTTGCTGGACTCAGGGCTCTCGATGTGACTCATATCGGAGACGAAAGTGGTCTGCAAGCGGCGACTGCGATACCGCTGTACTCGGGAGAGATCGTTCACAGCGCGCCAAGCGTCTTCGGCTTCTACCAGTATGACTTCACGGTTCCGGGTACAACGCTCAACGCTCCGGAAATGCAACTTGAGACACCGGAAACATACGGAGGGTTGAGTATTGCGATGGACGATCACTTCCTGAGGCCATTCTTCTATCCAGGTGCCGGAGGTTCAATTTCCGTCGACCTGAGCAGCCAAAGCCGGCTGGGTGCACTCGCGGCGCAAGGTGCCGACTCCCTTCTGGACGGGCTCAATACTCTGTTTTTTCACGGCAGGATGACGCAGGCTATGCGTCAGGTGCTCTACGCGAATATTAAAGACTGGCCGTCCCCCGATGACAAGCTGCGGATAGCCTTGTACGCCACCATGATGTCTTCCCAATTCCGAGTAATCCAGTGAGGCACGCCATGAATCTGACTCGTCGTTCTTTTCTCTCTAATGCCGGCAAGGCTGTAATTGCCCAAGGTGCGCTTATGCGCATGATGACTTCGGTCAACGCCTACTCGCAAACCACGAGCTCCGACGCGGGTGACTACAAAGCGATGGTGTGCGTCTTCCTGCATGGCGGAAATGACAGCAACAATGTTCTGATCCCGCTCGACTCCGCATCGATCAACCTCTACGCGAAGTACCGGGGAGAACTCGCTCTCAACCCGAGCCTAATCCGCCCTCTCGCGGGAGGACAGTACGGCGTACACCCGGCTATGCCGAATGTTCAAAGCCTCTACAATGCCGGCTCACTCTCTTTCATGGCGAATTTGGGTGTTCTGACCGAACCACTCACGAAAACAGCGCTTGTGACTCGATCAAAGGCAGCGCCCGGTGACGTTGGATCTCACCCGGGGCAGACGACGCTTATGCAAACTGCACTAGGCGACGAGGGCAACTACACGGGTTGGGGAGGTGGAATTGCGGAAGCCCTGGCTGATTCCTATAAGGGCGTGGTTCCGATGTGCAGCTCACTATATGGCGCTCAGTCCTTTATCAATGGGAAGCATACTCTCGGGTTTCTCCCCCCGGGAGGAAATGGACAGCTGTTCTGCTCTCTTGGGAACGCTTGCGGGAATCGCGTTCAGGCTACTCTGGGGCTGCTCAGCTGCGCGGATGCCAATCCCCTGGTCGCAGCAGATCAGCAGATCACCTCTCGGATGCTGGATCTGAACGAAAGGTTCGGATCGATCGTCTCGCAGGCACCTTCGGTAAAAACACCCATGCCCTCGGACAAGGGTGCGAACGATGTAGCTCAGGCTTTCCGTGGAGTGCTGGCGTCTATCCAATCTCGGCAAAGCCTACAGGCGAACCGTCAAGTGTTCTACGTCGGCTTGGGCGGCTTCGATACGCATGGCAATCAGATGGATTATCACGCTTCTCTTCTTCAGGCGCTCGACGGAGGGCTCGCTTGGTTCGCCGCCGCGCTACAGGAGATCGGCTTGTTCAACAATGTGACCACCTTTACACTTTCCGATTTCAATCGGACCTTCCAGGCTAATGGAACGCACGGGTGTGACCACGCTTGGGGAGGCCACCACCTGATCATGGGAGGTGCGGTCAAGGGCGGCCAAGTAGTTGGTAAATACCCGACCCTGGACATCGGCGGGCCGGACGATGCCGGAGACGGGAGCGGCAGATGGATTCCCACGACCAGCGTTACACAGCTGGGGGCAACCCTCGCTAGCTGGTTCGGGGTGTCCGACAGCGCCTTGGACACCGTGTTTCCGTTCTACCAGAACTTTGGGAGGCAACCGCTTCCTCTGTTTTAGAATCTTTTCCTAATTTCACGCGAATGGGTCGTCGCGGGGAGCACGCAGCAGGGAAAGCTAGCCGCCGGCGCGGCCGGGATGGCTCGTCCGAGAAAGCCTTCTTTTGTTCCGCTCCGGCAATCGTTAAGGCCGAGAACCTCAAAGCAACAAGATAAGGTGTTGCATGCAGAAAATACAGCGCAGCTCGCGTGAACTGGCTTGTACCGCGCATTCTTACAAGACTCGCGAGCTAGCTCGACGCTTAGTCGCTGGAGCTTTTACCGGCATGTGACGCAGTACACATACCACTTCGCCAAGAACCGTTATATCGTCGTCAACCGGTTCGCCGACGGTCAGATTGGGGCTATGCTGCCAGATGCCGATATCCACTGCGGCGAGGTGTAGTGCCTTCCGGCGGCGCACCAAGTAACTTGTTACTTCTACATAGTCGTCCTCCGAAGCCACGTAGGGGAGCGCTCCATGAACATGTACGACAGCAAAGCTCTCCTCCCAATCCTCGGCAAGATGCTTCTCCGATCTGTACGGAGATGGATGGCGGACTCGAAGAGCGACCCAGCGCCCTCTTGTACTGAGCAAGGTAGTGTGCAGCAGCGGCAATGGGATCTTAAGTGCGGCCTCACGAAGACCGCGGGGCTTCTCACCGGAAATCAGCTCCTCTGAAGTCGCCACAGGCACTTCCACGCTTTTCAGCAGAAGGGACGTTACCTCGCTGTGAAATGACTCCGCTATGCGTAGAGCATTGGTAGCCTGCTCGGATGAGATTTCGCCAAGCTTGGAAAAGAGGGCGGCATGGTACTGCTCACGTAGTAAATGAACTCTGTCTACCAGCTCCGAGAGCGCGGTTCCGAAGCCGAAAACTTTCACGCCTTCGAACATAGCCACGTCCCGGCGTACTCTCTCCGAAACCCTGAACCCGAGATGAGCCAGCAGCAACCTGGCCGCGCTATATATCGCAAAGCAAGCGGCCGAGAAACGATTTGTCACCGACTGCGGGCGGTGAATGGCAGCTAAATCAAGAGCGGCGGCTTTCGTCATCGCCTGGAGTTTGGGCGCGCTAAAGTTAGAGCGTGTTAATTCTGCAGGCACCTCGATCCGCGTCCCGCACCAAAAATCGCTGGGCACCGCAAGCTCAGGCCCGGACGGCGGTCGCGGGGCGGCGAGGGGCGGGGAACTGTTTATCTCAGAGCGCGGTAAAGGGCCGGCATCCAGCCTTCCCGGCATATAGTCCCGCCGACGTGGATCCAACTTGACAACCTCTTTTTCGAACGCGCTGGCATGCTCATCCGACTGGCCACTCTGGGTGCTGTGTGTCGCTGTAGGCTTCATAACGGGGATCCCGCAAATGCACTCATGCTCACCCATTTAGGAAAAGGCTTCCTCGATGATCGGCGAAACGAATCGATCAGGTCCGGCACGTTTGCCCGCCATCGGAACAGCCGCTCGATGAGTTCTTCGATCTCGCTGGTTGCTCCGCCGTACCATTCCGGGGGGATCGACCGCACGATCTCCCACACGGCCTGCGCTTCCAACAACCTTAAGCGGCTTAGCCACGGCTCGAAGCTTTCCCATCCAAACACATCCGCATAGGGTAGATTGCGCGCATACACTCCTCGTAGCGGCAAGTCGTTAAACCTCCAGGCACCTGCATTAAAACAGAAACCCTGGTCGATGAACGTCGCCTTATACCGGCGCTGTCGCGGGCGCCTGTCGAAGACCGCTTGCCGGCCATCGCCGTTGCATGTCCATTTGTCGAAGACAAGCATCCCGATAAAATCCTGGATGTTTCGGACCTCGGCGAGGTAGTCTTCAGGCAGGTAGTCCATTGTTCTCCCGGGCATGAGACCGCCGATGAGCCTCGATCCAAACTGTGTTCCGGATACGCAGGGGACCATCTCTCCGCCCTCACCCAGGATCGTTAGCTCCGGCGTACTCTCGATCAGGTCTTTCGGGACCTCCACGAAGGCGCATTCCGGCACCGGCAAGCCAAGCATTGCCGCTAGCTTGGTTCCAAGGTATTCCGCCAAGAGAACGCGCGGGGTCTGTGGGTTATTGAGAAACTTAACCACGTAGAGCTCTTCATCCGAGCACCATAGAAGATGGCTGTGCGCGCCTCCCTTCATCTTTCTGAACCATTTGACAGCGCTCAACGTCAGACCGGCCCCAAGCTCGACCCGGGACATGGGAGGAGGCGCTTGCTTCATCACTGCGGGACGACGCAGGCGGAGATTCACTTCGGCGTCGGAACCAGCAATGCCGGGATGTCTTTCTCATCACACATGCCCCGCTCCCGCGTGACAAGCGCGCTCTGATCGGATTCCGCCAGGCGCTCCCACGTCTCGAAACGCAGCCCAATATCCTCGCCCTGGAGCTGATCGAGTATCTTCTCGATGAAACTGCGATCTCCCTTGATTACGCTTTTCGACCAGTTCGTCGCCATGCGGCAGTGAACCTTAGCCTCGTGAGACGGCTGGCGATAGGCGACCGCGATATCAGCCCCGTCGACGAACTTCTTCGGTCTGTAATTCAAGATCAAGAATTCGACTTTCATTTCGACGACACTCCTCGCGCAGGCGTCCTGGGCACCCTCAATTCGCTTCCAGCTTGGGGCCTCCACTCTTTGTGAGCACAGTGTCGCACATCAGCCTGCTGGGTGGAAGCGGGCACGCCGGAAGAGCATTGAAACCGTGGCGGAGAATCGACTTGAACCATGCGCTCCGGAGTTCCAGGAGCCGCACCGCGGCTTGCTCCTCGCATCCGGTAGGATCTTGCCAGAATACGGGTACACGCCTGAAAGCACCGTGAAGATCGGCGCTCCTCAGCGATGCGATCGTACGCATGAACGAATTTACAATTTGTTCGCTTCCTGCCGCGCTGCAAGCCTCCGCATAGGCTTTGGCTGCGCGCATGGACGCGGACGCAATATTCTCCGGGGAAAGAATGTGGCGATGGGAAAAGAACTGGACGTGAGCCGGGTAGCCCTCATCGACCACGACTGCCCACTCACGGCGGCCTGCATTCGCAATCCACACGTCGAACATGCGGATGCACCCGAGTTGCCGCGCAACTTCCATGTTGCTGTGCGCTAGGCTTCGAGGCAGTATCTCGAAAAGACTTCCGGGACCCTCGTGAATCAAAGAACCGTAGTAGACACCTTCCGTGAGATGGTTGCTCTCTGCACTTTCCGCCGCGTCTGCGCCCGCGTGGTAACTGGCGAGCGTTTGGACGTCGACGTGCAAAGCTTTCCAGTGAGCCATTGAGAATCCCAGCCGGATGCCGATCGCATGCGCGAAGACTTCACGACGGGCGAAGAGGGAGGCCTTGTCCGAAGGAGATGCCTTCAGAAGGTACAGCTTTCCGTCCTCGGCCGTAACGTAAAATGCGTTGGATCCGGGCTTAATACGGCGATGGATGGTGCTTACCGTGAGCAGATCGGGCGAAATAGAGCAAGCTGACGCGAGTCGAGCAGGCATAGAGTGTTCCTGGATTTAGGATAGAGTCTGCAAAGTCACTATCGGCACAATGCCACATTTTCTTCAGCCCGAAAAGGTAAAAAGTTCTTTTATTAGAGATTATGAGTGTATTTTTTCCCGTTCTGAAAATCTAGCTGCCTCAAAACTAGACCGTCTGGAAGTTTAGAAGCGGATGAGAACGATTGACTTTTAGCTCGGCCCATCCATCCTGAGTCACGTCGATGGAATGGATCCTTCGCCGTTAGAGTGACGGGAGCTTTTGAGACAAGTACATACACTCGAAGTCGCGGCCGCTGGTTTTGGCAGAGGCTCCAGCATCGCTGGACTCTCATTGCGGAGCGTGCTTGCGGCTACGCCAGGTGCACGTCGCAGAGGTCGGGGGAGCAGTATCCGTTTCCAGCAGTTGGGCAAAGCCTCTACGGTTCGACTCGCGAATTCTCGGAGCGCGAGCCGCGCCCTTCTTCAACCAAGCGATGACAGATCACTCACATTGCCACCTTCCATCCCATCTTCACAATGTAGATGCCGGTTCGCGCACCTCCGTCTCGTCTGGATTCACGTGTGGTCCCGATTTGCCCTTGATTTTCCTGGTGAAGCCCGGTAGTGCTTCACCGGATCCTTTCCCAAATTCAGGGAGCTTCCTCGACTCGAAGAACAGAACCGTGATGCTCACACTTAGCGGTAAGTGGGTTGGTCTGAACAGATTATCGATCATGGAGAGAGTGCCCGCGCCTTCATGTGCGAGTCGAGTCCTTTCTTCTTAGCTTATCTCGCACGAACGAGAATCCGATATAGCCTTCTCGGTACTTTCGTAACCCACACTACAACCACTGTGGGATAGGATCGGAGCAGACATGAAAATCAAGCTGCTTCTCACCCTTTGCATGCTTCTTCTTGTGTGCTCGGGCTGCCGCCGCCCGCCAGCGAGTTCGACGCATGACACGTCGCGTTACAAACTTGCCGGGCAGTGGAGTTTCGGTAGTGGGTCGAGCGGTCCGGACATCTTGGCAGGGCTTGTGAATAAAGCCACGGGTGTAAGCGGGAAAGCGACGGTGTACGGATGTGGAGAAAGGCCTGAGGAAACTGAGCTTGCCGGGACCGTAAGCCGGGAGGGCAACTTAACCCTACAGACCGAGCTGATGCAGAACGGCGTCATGTTGAGTCTGCAAGGAAAGCTCAGCTCGGACGGCATGACCTTCGTCGGCTTTTTGCGCTCGTCGCTGTTCGCACACTGCGGAAGCTTGCGTTCGGCACAAATCCGGGGCCGGCGAGAGCCGCTCGCCTACGGAGACTATGCCGGCGACCTGTCCTCCTCCAGCGATGGTTCAAAGCTGCGGGCGATTGTCTCAGTCCAGCAGCACACGCCATTTGGCCCCGGAGGCCGATACCCTGTAAGCAGTTCCATCTCCCTGCCCGATCCTCCATGTACCGGAAACTTTTGGCTCCAGGCGCAACGAAGCACGATGTCAGGAGGCGTGCTCACGGCTGTGTACACGGGATCCGGCGGTCAAGGTCAGCCCGTGGTCACGCTGAAAGCCGTGCTTGGGCAATCGGGGGGGATTCTGCAGGTCCTGGACATCGGGGTGACCGGGGGATCCTGCCGTGAGTTCCATGGCGCAGGCCGCTTGACCCTCGATTGAGCCAGCGGTTCGCGCCTCGGTATCGCGGCAGCAGCGAGCCGCACATGGGGTGAAGCCACCGGATCGGTGGTCAATAAAGCACGTCGCCGTCGTCCCCGTAGATTGCGCCTCGCGCTTGTAAGCGAGGAGGGCTGGCTGGAGGCGACGGGGTTGCGAACAATAGGGGCCTGCATCGCGGGCGGCATGGCCTGTTTCGGAGGCGAATCGGTCGGCATTCCCGTCTAGCTCGCAAATTTAAGGTATTTCAACGATTCATTACGTAAGTGCGGGGCAGAAGTGCCGATAAGGAGATATTACGGAGGTACGCCATGTCGTCCGCAGCATTGCCGCAAACGAACGGTGAAACGCAACAGGGCGCTGCGGTGTTCCGCCCGCTTGAAAGAGGCGGGGTAAAACGGATCGCGAACCTAGACCTGCTTCTCTATACCCCGACATGCGAGCAGGCCGTCTCGTTAAACGAGGAGCTCGCCTCAGTGTCGGTGCCGCCACCGGGCATGTGCACAGCTCTGCGTGTTTGCATCTTCGCCCAGAGTAGCCTGCTGCTCGCGATGGCGGTCGCTTACGAGGCATGGCGAATGACGCGTTACTGGGCGGTTTGACCACCGCTCTCCCAGCGACGATCGCGTAAAAGGTCAGGCAGCTCCCAGTAAAGATGTCCGTCAGAACCGGCCAACCTCAAGGATCTCCGCTGGCTTTTGCCTGCGCGAAGCGGTGCCGGACCGCGACGTAAAATTTCGACGGCCGGCGCTGCCGGGTGTGCCACAAGCCAGAGCGGGGCAAGCGCACTCTCGCAGTGCATCACCGGGTGCCGGGCCGCTCGGAGCTCGGGCTGATGCTAACGCTCTGTCCAGGCTGCCACGCCAAGGTGACCCGCACCGCAGTGCTCCGCATCAACTGGCGGCCCTTGCTGCGCACGCTCTGGCGCGAACAGCACCCGAGAGCTCATGAACAGGGCCAGCTCAACTTCCGCGCTCCGCAACCTGCGCTTGCAACCGCGCTTTTGTTCGCGAGTGGCGGTGAAGGGATTGAGCGGGCATAAAAGGGGTTATGTTCCGCTGAGAAAGAAAAGAGACGCCGCCGAGTTCCCGGCTCCCGCACAAGGAGCTCTGGGTGGCGGGTCAGGTAGTCCACTCGCCATGCCCCGACTTCCATCGGCTACGCAGGGCAAAGGACATTATCATGGGTAATACACTTGCATATCGTGACGTGATATAGGAGCGCTTTACGTCTAACGCATCGTTCTGTTTCTGAGAACATCACTGTGATGTGGTACTACAAGCCAGCGCGAAAAGTGGCCAGCGATCCCCCCAAACAGCGAATTCATAGGCTTGTTCAGCACTGTCTGGGTTGAAGTCGATCATTACTCCTTGCCGCTTGTCTGTTGAAATTACTGATAGAGAGTCGCCATCTAAACGAATGATTGCGCTTGCTCGCTTCAACAATAAAGACATGTTTAACCTAACCGCCCCAGCATCCATGCTTTCTTTGGTTATTAACATTCCCGTGTCTTTAGTAAGCTGCTTTCCAAGACATTCAACTTCCCCAAAAAGGCACTCTCTTTGGCGCAGTGAAAACTTTTTATTATAGGAGACAGCATCTCTCTCGAGGGATTTTGAGTACCCCTTCCGAAAGCTTTCAAGCAGTGCGTCTGTCTCTTCTAAAGACATGAGAGTCTCTTGCCCTATGGACTCGCCAAGAGCCGCTGTAAGGCGAGCCAGAAATGACGCGGATGTAGCCCTACCTCTATTACGTCGCGAGAGGCTCTGGATTTTTCTCTGCCTTTCAGTCATATGATCTCGGTTCGTTAACCTTGGGCGGCTCCACATTGACCTTGGTTTTATTACTGTCTAGACGCGGGCGCCCAATACTGTCTGTTGCACCATTGATTTTGGGACTACCTGCTTCTACATGTTGCTGCCCAGGATGGCTGCTATCCGTACCGGTGTTGCGCTGAACTATTTTAGTTTGCGTTCCACCTCCCGGTGCTGGAATCTCGTATGTATACTGCATTCCGGCTTCAGTGCTTTCTTGTGTGGCTGGCTGTTGACTAGTAGGAATGCCTTGCTCTCGCATGGCTTGCCGCTGCGCAGCTCCCATGCTTGTGGCTGATGGAATGACCTCGACGGCTTCGGCAGCAGATAAAGCCTCACTCTCTCCTCTAGTAATAATCGCAAGACCCAGATTGATTGCGGCGTTTGTTATTTGAGGGTGATTTGAAGTAAAAGCTTTTATGATGTCGCCAAGTCTCTGAAATTGCTCTCCGATCGCCTGCACTGAAGCATCAGGCAGAGGCGGTCCTTCGAAATGCCCATCCTTGTCCTCCTTGCTGAGCGGGTTGTTCCCCACATAGCCGTACAAGTTCAGGCTCTGCGGGTTTCGGGGATCAGCATACGGCACCGGCGCCGGCCGGTCACTCCAGTCCGGGCTCAGGAACCGGCCCATGCTGGAGTTGTAGTAGCGCGCCCCAAAGTAATCGTTGTTGGTTTCCTGGTCGCGCAGCTTGTCCGTGAAGTGAGTCTCCGTGTAGTCGTATGGTACGGTGCATTGCTGCCCGTCGCCGAACGGCCCCGATAGGCAGCCCTCGATAAAGTTGCCTTGCGAGTCCGCGCTGCCCATCAGCGTGCCTACCTGGTTGAGGATTCGGAACTCGGTCTTTACCCCACCCGGAGCCGCCGCCCCGGCGTAGTCCCCGTAGTGAATCCCCTCGGCGCGCAGCACGGTGCGGATCATTCGCCCGGCCCCGTCCAGCGTCGTCACCAGATCGCCAGACATATCGTACAAATATTCCGCCGTCACCGCGCCGCTCGTGAGCGTCGCGATGCGCATTCCCTCCGGGTCGTACTTGTAGGTCACGTTCTGATCCGTCACCCCGGCGATACGGTTCTCCGCGTCCCAGCTGTAGCTATGTAGCCCGTCCGAGAGCATGTTGCCCGAAGCGTCGTAGGTCACCCCGGGGTTCGACGCCCGGTTCTGGACCGTCGGCATGTAGGCCCACTGATAACTCGATCCTTCGGTGACCACGTGCGAGGTCTGGTTGGCCCAAGCGTCGTAGCCGTAATCCTCCGTGAACGGCGGGATATTCGCGTGGGTGACCCGATTCAGCTTGTCGTAAATGTAAGTGAAATCGCCTTGCTGCGAGTCATGCGCCTCCGTGACATTGCCGGCCGCGTCGTACCCCCAAAGATCGTAAAGGATGGTGTTGCCTTGGAGATTGCCGGTTGCCCGGTTCGTCATCCGGTTCCGCTTGTCGTAAACCGACACCTGCGCGTACTGGGACGCGAGCCCCACGGCTTGCACGCTGCCGAACGGGGTATAGGTCATGTTGTTGAGCAGAGACTGCGGATGGATGGCGTCCACGACATCGGAAACCGCGCTTCTGATCCGCGAAGCGCTGCCGTAAATATATTGGAGCCCGCCGTAATAGTAGGCGCCCGGCGATGCTGCATTGCGTGCCGCGTCCAGGCCGCGGTCGGCGAATGCGGTGTTTCCCGCTAGATCATAGCTCGCGTGCAGGTCGAAGTGGTCTGAGCCGCAGGTCGAGGGCGTGCAGACTGATTTGAGCGTGGTGCGGCCCAGCGGATCGTAGCCGTACACGATGGCCGAGCTGCCGCTCGTCGCATAGGAGAGCCGCCCGATGAGGTTGGTCTGCTGGACCCCGGTCCACCTGGGCGAAGACTGGTCGAGGAAATTCCAGCCCTGGGTCGGCGTGTCGTAGCGGTAGTTCACCGCTGGAGTGCCGGAAGGGTCGTTCGCGTAGCTCTTGCCCGTGAGCCGGTTCAGCCCGTCGTAGCTGTAAGTCGTGACGATCCCGCGAGCATCGGTCCGGGTGTGGACGTTGCCGTTGCCGTCATAGCTGTAGCCGATGGTGCCCGCCTCGGGATTCGATGACGAGGTGAGGCGTGACAAGGAATCGTAGACAAAGCTGCGCTGCCGGTCGCAGCTCGCTCCGTTTGCCGCCGTGCCGTTCGCGGCAACACAGGTGCTGGTGTTGTTGCTTTTCAGGCTCCCGAGCTGGTCGACCTTGCGGAGATTGTCGAATCCGTCATAAGCGTAATCGGTTTCGCTCGCTAACGCACCCGAAACCGCGTCCGGCTCGATGACTGCGGTCAGCCGGCCGAGCGCGTCCGTGGTGCGCTGCGCATGGTTGCCGAGCTCGTCGTAGGCGTCGGCCGTCGTGCCTTGATAATCGGTGTGCGTAGAATTGCCATCCGGGTATTGAGTCTTCAGTACCCGGTCGAGTGGGTCGTAGATGTAGGCGGTCAGATCGGCACCGGGACCGCTGCCCCGGTATGGATTCGATACGGACGCGATCCGGCCCACGCCGTCATATTGGGTGTCGATCGTCGTTGCCCCGTCGGGGTCGGACTGGAGCACGGTCTGGCTTTTGCGGCCAAGGCCGTCGAGTATGGTTTCATTGATCTGCGGCCCCGGGGTGCCGGACGCTGACAGTAGTTTCGTCGTGGTGACGGTGTTCGGCGTGCTGTCCACGAACGCGATTTGCGTCTGACCGCCGTCTGCGTAGTTGGTCTGGGTTGCGCGGCCCAACGCGTCGTAGCCGTAGGAGGTCACGGCTCCGTTGCCATCGGTCTCGGAAGCTCGCAGTCCGCTGCACGACTTGTATGTGTAGCTGGTCGACGCCCCGTTCGGCATCGTCACCTTGGTCAAGTACGCGCCGGTGTTCGTGCTTGGCGCGCAGGCGCTGTCCGCCCAGGCATCGGCGTAGGAAAGAGCCGTCGTGTTCCCGTTAGCATCGGTAATCGACGAGGGATAGCCGTTCGTGTACGCCCCGTATCCGATGGTCTGCGTTTGCCCATCGCTGCCGGCCCGGCTGACGCTCGTCGTATTGCCTGCCGTGTCGTAGCCGTAGGTGGCCTTGACGCTTGCCCCAAGAACTTCGTCGGTCGTCGTCCGTGTATCGACCCGGTCGAGCGTGTGTGGGCTCGCGAAGGCGGAGTCAGGCTTCCAGTTTGTGGCCACGCTGCGGATCCACGTACCCCCGAAATCGTACGTGTCGGCTTGGGTCACGTTGTCCAGCGACACCGTTTGTGTGGACCCGCCTACCTGAAGAGGGTAGCTTTGGCCATAGGCGTATTGAACGTAGCTGGACAGAGGCGACGGCGCATCGTTGTACGTTGTCGTGATCTTTTTTGGAAAGCTCAGCTCGGTAAAGTGTGGCGCTGCCGTGTAATCGGTATGGGTGGACCGCAGCATTTTCCCGCTCGTGTCACTTACCGTGACATCGGTTTCGAGCGGAGATTGGCTCACCTGGCCGTTGACCGTGAACGCATGAACAGTTTTCCGGCCGCTCGGGTCGGCGACTGTCATGATTTGATTGTATTGTGAAGTTGTATCCGCTCCGCTTGAAAAATTGGTGGACACGGAAGGCGTGTAGACGGTCTGATCTTCCTGGGAACACTGTCCGCTGGACGAACGGCACTCATATTTGTTCGCCACCTGGAACATGTCAGCGCTGCACTCGACATATCCCATATCAAGCGGCCCGATGTAGTCCTTCCATTCGTAGCGGGTGTACCCCCCAGCCGGATAGCTGATTTTAGTTAGATGGTCCGCAGCATCGTACGCGAATTGGAACACGCGCGCGCGGCCGGACGTATCGGCAGCGGGTAAGGTAAGGGTTTGCGTGTACGTCTTGGTTGTAGGCGCTGGCACGCCCGAACCGTGGGTGGGAGCCACCGTGGGAGTTGTGTAAGGCGAAGTCTGCGTACCGCCGTTCCAACGGCAGTCCGTATTGGGAAACGTCATGGCTGTGGAGCTCACCGGACCCGGGGCGAGCCCACTCAGGGTAATCGTTCGCTGATCGGCTGGACTGGTCGAATTGGAATCGTTGTAGGCGATCGAATCGCCCGGCTGGCCGTCAGCAGTTTGCCCGAGATGGAACACTATTCGGCGGCCTACTGTATCGGTCAGATCAGCTTCCGAGGTTCCGTAAACCTCGTTCACGCTCACGGTATTGCCGTTTACGTCCACCATGCGCATGGTGCGGCTGGACCAGTTGGCTTCAACCTGATATCCCGAAGCAGCATCTCCTGGCGGAATGTTGTCATAGATGTCCTTGTACCCCGTGAAGTGGTACTGCGTTCCGTTCTTCTCATATACAACAATATCTTTCGGGTTATTCGTATCCAGTCTGTAGAAAGAGCCGTCCGTTGCATCGGTGAGCTGAATGATACCGTAGCCGCGAACTTTATTCTGATTGCAAGAAGACGAGTTGGTGAAGGTGTGAGACACTCCATTCCAGTCGCTGAACGTCCAGTTTGTTACACAGAAGACGTGGAGATTTGGCTCCGGCCCGGTAAGACTATTTTGAGGTACTGCACCTGTATATTCCGTGCTGTTTCGCAGCCTCGGCAGATTGATAGCCATCAAGGAGTCTGTAGAGTTTGCAAATACTTCATCGTAGCTAAAGCTATCTACCGGGACGGGATAGCCGTCACTATTGCTGACCCCTCCGCCTACGCTGACCAACTGAATGTTATGTAAATAATTGCTATCGTAAGAGTAGCCGATGGGCAGCGTCCAACCGCCACGTTGCGGAATCTGCAGCAGCGGAATGAACATGTGCAGCGCGCCGTTGGCCAGTGTCACTTGCTCGTTGGTGCCTTCCGTGGCGGCCTGCGGCAAAATACCGATCGGTGAAATTGTGTTGGGACGGTTATCTGGAACAACCGGATCGGGCACTTGCGCCCGCGCTCCTGAGGTAAAGAAGCAAAGCAGGGCTGCGATAACGAACTGCGAGGCATGGTGACGAGCAGGCGAGCAAGGCACGGAGAAGCGCATCGAAACCTCAAGGAAATGAAGTCGGAAGCAGGTGCAGCAGGGGTTCTACAAGTGCGTCTTTGAACGTCTCCTGAGATTCAGTGCGTCAGCAATGCAGGCTCGGCAAATTGGAAGTGTTTCCAGATCGGAACCATAATTCCTGAGAACCTGCCCAAGCGCAAGCACTTTTTTCG
Organism: uncultured Acidobacteriaceae bacterium; assembly: GCA_964250195.1. GTDB lineage: Bacteria > Acidobacteriota > Terriglobia > Terriglobales > Acidobacteriaceae > EB88. The sequence goes on along the minus strand of CAXUEU010000013.1, from coordinate 16,070 downwards.
CTTCTCCGTTCTTTTTTGCTCTCGTCTTACCAGGACAAGCCTTTGCCCGCGCGAGCTCATGCTGTGAAAAGCTTTCCCTCCCTCCCTTTTACCGCCCCAAGCCCCACTTGTGCTTGGGCTCGTGCATCCGCGTCGGCGCTCGCTCCTGCCGTTCGATCGCGGGCGCATGGGCGCTTTCCTTGGACACGGAGCGCCCGAGCGCCTGGGCGAGCGCGGTGCGGTTGTCGGTGAACAGCTGGGCGTCGAGCGCCCCGCGCGAGACCGCCACGTAGGCCATGCGGTTGTTCAAGAGGTCCTTCGCTCCGAGCGCGGTGTCGACGTGGATCAGCACCCGGTCGGCGGTCTGGCCCTGGCTCGCGTGGCTGGTCACCGCGTACCCGTGGTCGAGGTGCGGGTGCCGCGCCGGGTCGATCGCCGCTTTGCGGCCGTCGTCGAACTTGACTGTGAGCCGTCCCCCGTCGATCCGCTCGACCGTCCCGAGCTCCCGGTTCGCGAGCCCGAGCGCGCGCGCGGGCGCGGTGAGCTGCACCCGGTCCCCTGTAGAAAATACCCGCTGCTCCTCCCGGTAGACGGACACCCCTTGCTGCCGGCGCGGGTCATAGCTCACCCGCTGGCCGTCCGCGAGCTCGACCGTGAGCCGGTTTGCCCGCTCGTCGGCCGCGGCCACCCGCGCGTACGCGCCCTTTTGGATGCCGGTCTCCTTCGAGCCCCGGCTGTAGAGCAGCACGTCGCCTGCGGCGTAGCGCGCCGCCCATGCCCGGTCCGCGCCCGTGAGGTCTTGGCGGGGGACCAGCACCCGCGTCTCGTGCTCTTGCTTCGCGACCGCGCCGCCGGCCTGGAGCTCGGCCCGGATCGCGCGGTTGATCTCCCCGCGCGAGCGGTTGTCGGGCGAAACCACCAGCGTGTTCCCGGGGGAGCGCGCGTACTCCCGCGCGATCGCCGCCATGCGCTCTTCCCTGCCCCTGTGCTCGTGGACCCGGCCCTGCTCCTCGAGCCCCGTGATGGCTACGGCCGTCTCGCCCCGCGCGAGCTGCTCGACCACCGCCCGAAGCTCCGGGGTCTTCTGCCGGACGATGGTATCGAGCCGCAAGATCCGCATCCCGCCTTCCTGCATCTGCGCGAACACCCGGCCCGCTTCGACCGATTCATGCTGCCGCGTGTCCCCCACCAGCAGCACCCGGTCATTGCGGTTCAGCCGCGTCAGGAAGGCGTGCATTTGCCGCGTGGACGCGAGCGAGCTTTCGTCGACCACGTACAGCCTCCGCTCCCCCGTGTCCTCCTGACGGCCTCGCGCCAGGTGCGCTTGCAGCGTCCGGGTCTCGATCCCTGCCTCGCCCAGCTTCTGCGCCGCGCGGCTGGTCGGCGCGAACCCCTCCACCCGGTAGCCCGAGGCTTCCGCCGCTTCCCGGATCACCGCGAGCGTGGTCGTCTTGCCCGCCCCGGCTACCCCGTCCAACCCAATGATGCGCTCGCGTGAGCCCAGCACCCCGGCCGCGGCCTCCCGCTGGCCTGGGTTTAGCTTCTTGTCCAACTGCCCGTGCCGCCCGAGCACCGCCTCCGCCGTCCGCCCCGGCGCGAGCGCGGCCGCCTGCTCCGCCCGCCGGTTCCCTTCCCGCACCGCCGCCAGGATCTCCCGCTCCATCCGCAAGGCCTCGGCCGTGGTGTAGCGTTCGCCTGCGCCAGCGCTCCCGTGCCGGACAGCCTGGAACTCGCCTGCCTCGGCGCGCCGCGCGAACTCCCGCCGGACTTGGGCCGAGCCGGCCTCGCCCATCGCCCGGCTCAGGGCCGCCGTGAGGATGGCCCGCTCGCCCTCGACCGCCGTGCGCTCGAATAGGTGCTCCCGCGCGTGCGTCACCGCCTGCCGCGCCGCCAGTGCTCGGTCCCTATCCGGGCTGTGCTCCTGAGTGAGCGCCCGCTCGCGCGCCCGCTCGACTACCCGCGCCGCCTGGTCCCCGTGCTCCCGGGCCAGCTCCCGGTGTTTCCGCAAGACCTCCTCGGGCGCTTCGAGCTCCTTCCGGTCCCGCGTCGCGTGCGCCGCGATCTGCGCCGCCTTCGCGCTCTGCAAGCCTTCCGCTCGCAGATGGTCCCGCACCTGCTCCCGGCGCGGACTCGATGCCAGGAGGTACTCCCGCGTGTAGCCGGGGATCTCCGGCTGCCCGTACTCCCCGCGCTCCACCTCGTAGCCCAGCCCGCGCAGCCGCAGCGCCAGCTCCGCCCGGTACACCCCCGTCGCGTAGTTCTGGCTCGCGAAGAGCTGCTGCGGTTGAAGCGCGCGCGGGCCGCCGCTCGCCCGCTCGGTCACGTTGAACAGTACGGCGTGGGTGTGGAGCTGCGGCGCGGCATAGCCCTCGACCGGCCGCGCCGTGTCGTGCTCGAAGGTCGCCGCCGCCAGCTTCCCCGTCGGCTCGGGCGCGTGCGCGCCGCCCACCCGCGCCTCCGTGTACCGCTCCAGCTCGGCGAGCGCCACCCGCACGCTCGCCCGGTGCGCCTCCCTCACCCGCTCGTCGCCCCCGACCAACGCCGTGAGCGACACGGACTTCGGCGCGGAAAACGTCGCGTCCCATCCCGCCCGGTGCTCGACGGTGGTGATCTCCTTGCCGCCCTTGCCTTCATACGTCTTCGCCGGGGAGTGCCGCACCAGCCGCGCGCCGGTCAACGGGTGCTCGCCGTCGGCCAGCCGCGCGAACTCCTCGGCCCCGACCGGCCCGGCCAGCCCCCAGCCCTCCGCGAGCCGGCCCTGCCACTCCGTATGGCCCTGCCCTTGGCTCCAGTAGTTCTGCTTCTCGGACGCGAACTCCTGCGCGTGGTACCGCTGCGCCTGGCCCGCGCTCAGCGGCTTGGAGATGGACAGCATTAGCTTTTCCTTGCGGCGCGGAATAGCTCCACCTGTTCAGGACTGGCCGTGTACACAAACCCTTGCTGGTCCGGTGAGCCCGACCTTCTCAGAACTTCCGCGCGCATGGACTCCAATGAGGATTCGCTGGGAAGGATCGATACCGGCTGACCCCGGTCTTTTAAAATCTCGCTCGTGGTCCTAAAGTCGATCGGCAAGGCTGACGCGGCGGCGTTCACGGTAAGCGTGAGATCCCTTGTCTCGTTGCCTTTGTAAGGCAGGCGCGCCCAGTGGTGAATCGGCGCGAGCTCCTCGTTCGGTAGTTCTCCATACGAGAGCACCGTGCCAACCGGCCAGTAGGTGAACTCGGAAACGATCCGCACATGGTTCGGCCCGGCCTGCACATGCCCGGAAATGCCCGTTGTTCTCGCGACAGACATGTTCGTCGCGAAGAGGTAGACGCAAATCTCGGGAGGGAGCTTGGCTGAGGTTTCCGGCTGTAAGAAACGCCGCATCCAAGGGTTTGCCTCAACGAATGTAGACCCGTTCGCGGTCACGAACTGTTGGATAACCTGTTTGAGGATGAGCTGAGGCTTGCGAATCTTCTGAATCGTGAGCCGATGGCGCAGGCGAGTGCTCCCAATTCTTTCAGCGACCGTCTTAATGAACTCGATGTAGGGTGGAGCGAAACGCTGGCCTGCCCGGTTGTTGCAACGCCCGCAAAGGCTCCGCACCGCAAACCCTTTTCGGTACTGACGGCCCTGGTCCCAGCTCAGCACGCCCGTTTCCACCGACCGCTCGGAAATTTGCCGTAACAGCAAAGGGTGCTGATTGAAAGCCACATGTGGAGGAATGTGCTCCAGAGTGAGCGGCCCGTGCTCCCCGCAAAGCCAGCACTTGCCCTCCTGCTGTTTCTCGTTTGGGCTCACTCGATTCCCATGGACTCGTCCCACACGAATGGCGCTTTCGCCTCCGCCGGCGCAGCGTCATTGGGCCGGGGCGGCGCAATCGGCGCGACCGCAGCCTCGATCTGCCGGGGTGTCGGTCGCCCGGCGAGCGTCCGCTGCTTCTCGGGCGGCTCGAACATCCAGGTCCACAGAAGCTCGCGCCGGGTGAGCGGGCGGCCCCACAGGTGGCGCTCCCGCCGGCCCAGCAGCCAGGCCCGCGCGACGAGCCCGAGCAGGACCAGGGTCGCGGCCGCGAGCAGGGGCTGGAGGAAGAAGCTCTCCCACCGCCGGCCGTCGAAGCAGTCGTCCCGGAGCTCGGTGTAGAGCTTGGCCGACTCGACCTGTTGCCGCGAGCCGTGCTCCAAGCCCGTCCAGCCTTCCTTCGCCGCTTCCCCGCTCAACAGGAACGGCAGCGCGTCGCCGGACCACACCGTCGCGGTCACCGGCTTGGGAATAAGATCGCGCTCCTGCGCCAGGTAGAACCCGAGCGTCGGAGCCGGATCGGGCGCGCGTCCGGCTCCGGTTTTCGCTCCGCGCTTGCGCCCGGATTTCGCCTTCGGCTCGAGCTTTCCTTCGGGCGGCTGCGCGGGCCGGACCTTCTCCACCCACCGTACTTCCGTCGTCGCGCCGGGCTCGTTCGCGTCCCACGCGCTCGCCATGTACGTTCCCAGGTAGTACCGCTGGAGCGGCGTCAAGGTGTAGAGCAGCGGGGACAACAGCGGACCCAGCCCGGCCCCGAACCCGAACATAAGGGCGATCATCGCGACGTACACTCCGCCCCACCATCTCATCGGTTCGCCCCCCGCTCGCTGCCGCCTTTCCCCTCGCCCGCGAGAAAATCCTGGAGCAGTTTCCTCGCCGTCGCCCCCTTGCGCGCATCGGCCGCGTCGCGCACCTTGAGCACCGCGTCCGGCAGAAGTTGCAGCCCTTGCTGCTCCATCTGGGCGCTCGCGTGGAACAGGTTCAAGAGCATGTACCGCGTTGCGGCGAGCTCCTGAAGCAGCAGCTCAACCGGGTCGGCCGGGGACGGCCGCGTCGCCCTGAGCGCCACCTCGCGCAGCCACTCGGCAAGCGTCTTGCCCGCGCGCTTCGCCGCCGCTTCCACCTCTTCGATCTCGGCCACGGTGAGCCTGGTTCCGGCCGTCTTTACCCGGAAGTGGGCGCGCGGGTTCTGTTCCTGATCGGTTGACGGATCGGCCTCGGCGAGAGGCGCTATGGGAATGGCGGGCGGAGCGAAAGGGCTGGGCATGGGGCGCGGAACCTTGAACGAAACCATAGCCCGGCCCGCGAACCTCGTCAAACACCTGTTTCGGGCCATCGACGCCTATATAGCCAACAACAAAGGCGTTAACACGCTGTTGCTCCTGTGGAAACCTGGGCTGTGTCTGCGTTCACCTGCGGTAACGTGCAAGCGATTTAGCGGGTTTTCAGTGTTCACCGGCGTGCACGCGCTCGCGCCTGCACAGTTCCCCACCGGGGGTGATGTGTCATGATTCTGCTCCCGATGCGCCAGCAGCGCGCCCTTTTCCTGGAACCCTCACTCAGGAACGGCTAAACGGAAGCTGCTTGCGCTTGAAAACCTGCCGGGTCTTCGAGTCCGATGCCGGCTTCGCACAACCGGCATTCGCGCGGCGTCCATAGCGCGTTCGGCAATCTTGCCAGCGTTTCCAAAGCCACGTCTTCACGCGCGGCGAACGCATCCGCCGCGGTGCCGAGCGTGAGCAGCGTACCGACGACAATCACGCTCGCGCCGCATTCCCGGAGGTCGGCCAGCGTTCCGCGCACCGCCGAACCCGCGTTGATGACGTCGTTCACAATCGCCACGCGCTTGCCCCGCAACATCCTCCGCGCGGCTTCGGGAACGCGGTAGCCGGAGGGAAACAATCCATCACCCGAAGCTCGCGCGAAGCGTTCCGAATAAGCGTATTCGAGATTCAACTCCGAAGCCACGGCAAGCGCGACGAAGGCCCCTTCGATCAGCGGTCCGCACACGGCTTCGATCTCGAAGCCGGCGATTCTTTTGGCCAGCTCGGAGGTGAGCGGTGCGACGCGCCTGGGCCGGCGGTAGAGCACTTCCAGGTCGAGCCACAGCTCGCCGTGGTGCCCGGATTCGAGCAGGAAGTGACCCCGCCGGGCAGCCAGCAAGTTTGTCACTTCGTCCTGCATCGCGGCTCAAGCCTCCTCGTCCCAAGGACTAAACAGCGCGTGTCGATGCCAGCGAAGCCGCGCGCATTGCGCGTCACCGGAACCATGCCATGTTCTATCGCCGTCGCGGTGAGCATGAGGTCCGGCTGCGCGGAAGCGGGCTCTGCCTTGCTGCCGTGCTCGACAATCGGAACGACGGCGTTCACGCTTGCCGTGGCCCCAAGTATTTGCCGAGTTTGTAGCTGGTCTCTTCAAGCTTTTCGTACCAGCCTTTATTGACACTCCCATTCACTCGGAGCGGACTGATGGAATCCCACGCTTCGTGAATAGCAGGAAAGTAGAAGGCGGACTCTGGGCTTGTAAACGTTCGCTGAACGCGCTCCGGTCTTAACCGTTTGTACTCGCTCCTCAGCTCTTCTTTCAGCTCCCTCGCCAGCCGTTCCGTTTCTTCTTTTGCTGAGGCAGAGACGCGCTCAGGCTCAAGCAGTTCCAGTGCTCGGTCGGTCTTTGCCTTCATCGCCAGCAAACGCTCTTGCAGCTCGTCCATGGTCATTCCGCGCATCGTGGGTTCAACGTACACGGGAGCGTCCGGGAAAGGAAAGGGTGTCAACGCGTTCCGGCCCGCAAAGCGAAGGTTTTCCCTTCTTCAGAAAGGCTTTGCCGTTGCTTCAGTCTGGTTTTTACAAGGAAAGACCTCGCAGTCGGGGCAGCGGGACAGCACGCCTTCGACGATGGCAAATCTGTTCCTTGCGATGTCGCTTTTCCTGGGGTCTTTCTCCTGAGAGGGTGCGGGCTCAAGGCAGGGTATACCAGCTTCCCTTCCCCGTGCCATGCCTGGCGAGATGCTGTTTGGCGACCAGCTGGGCGAGATGTTCCTTGAGCGTGTTGCGGCTGGCTCCGGTAAGCCGGATGATCTGGCCCATGGTGACGCGGCCGTGCTGCCGGACGTGCTCGACGATCTCGACGGACAGGCTGGGCAGCGCGGCGGCCATTAGTTTTTCGCGCTCGATCTTGGCGGCCAGCCGGCGCTTCTGTTGGTCCAGGGAGCGCAGGAAGAAAATGAGCCACGGCTGCCAGTCCGGGGCAGGCCCGCGCAGCGTCGCCTGGGTCTGCCGGAGCGCGAGGTAGTAGCTTTCCTTGCTGTTCTCGATGACGCTTTCAAGCGAGCTGTAGGGCGCGTAGGCGTACCCGGCTTGCAGCAGCAGCAGCGTGGTCAGCACCCGGCTCAAGCGGCCGTTGCCGTCCTGGAAGGGATGGATTTCAAGAAACACGACGGTGAACACGGCAATCAGCAGCAAGGGGTGGAGCTGCCCATCCGCAAGCGCCTGTGTGAACCAGCCGACCAACTCCGCCATCCGCCGCGGCGTGTCGAACGGGGAAGCCGTCTCGAAGACGATGCCGATTTGCCGGCCCCGCTCATCGACGGCCGCGACGCTGTTCGGCAGCTTTTTGTACTCGCCGCGGTGCCGGGCGTCCTTGGCGCTGTGGCGAAGAAGATCCCGGTGGAACTGCTTGATGTGGTTTTCGGTGAACGGCAGGCCCTCCCACGCCCGGAACGCGGTTTCCATGACCTCGGCGTAGCCCGCGACCTCCTGCTCGTCCCGGCCGGCGAAGGAACCGACGGCGAGGTTGGACAGCAGTCGCTCGACCTCGCGATCGGACAGCTTGCTGCCCTCGATGCGGGTGGAAGAGCCGATGCTCTCAATAGTGGCCACATGGCGCAGGGCGCGCAGCCGCTCGGGGGCAAGCGTGCCCAAGACTCGCCAAGCCCCCTTGAACTCGTCGATACCCGCGATGAGGCTCAGCACCTCGGGCGTGATCCGGAGCGTCTCGGGCGGGAACATGCACCATATCTACACCCATAAGCACCCATACGCTAGCCGCTGAGCCACTGGCTACAGCACACGTGTTCGCTCTGGACTAACCCTGTCATGCGCTTGTTTCGTTTTTCTTCGATCCCGGGCTGGTCTCGTCTCCTGCTGCATTGCGGTTTGTTTTTCCTTCATCGAGAAGGTTTTGATTTTGCCGCTAGCTCTTTGCCCGGCGGGTTTTCCACAGCTCAGGGCTCTCTACTACTTGTTTATCTAGTTGAAAACTACTTGTACTACTTGGTCTCGATGTAAACCATTTGCTATGAATGGTTTACAGCGGTCTGCGACGACCGTTTATGCGTAAAACGGCGACCGTTTATGCGTAAAACGGCGACCGTTTATGCGTAAAACGCGGCGACCGTTTATGCGTGGAAATCTTCCGCGATTCATCCCCTCGTGTGGGAAAACAGTCGCGGTAAAAGGCGGGCGAAGAGCGGCGGCGGGGCTAGCGGATGAGCTTTGCGGGGATCACGTGGGCGTTGCTCTTGAAGAGCGTGACGGCTTTGTCCTCGACCTCGATCTTGGCGGCCGGATAGTAGCTCTGCACTTTCGCTAGAGCGTCCACGACTTTGTAGCGGAAGTCCTTGCGCTGTTTCGCGGTGCCGAGCAAATAGTTCGCGCCGACCTGCTGGGCGAGGCTGCCCGGTCCCCAAAGCGGCACGGTGACCCTGGTTCCGCGCATGGTGTGCATCCGGTAGGTGACCCAGAAATACAGGTCCAGCGCGAGCGAGGAACGCCGGAGCTTGTTGACTGTGATCCAGTCAATCGGCACTGGATGGGCGAGGATGGAGGCGAAGAACTTCTCCCCGAGCTCTACCCAAGACTGAAAGAGCGCGTCCTGGTCGCGCGCTTTCGGATGCCACCAGATTGTCAGATCGCTCGAAATACCCATACGCCGAACTCTCTTGCCGCTCCAACCAGCGTTCTCCGGGTCTTCCAAGTCCTCCAGCACGGCAATCTCGCAGTTGAAGAATCGCCACATCTGCTCTTTGAGCTGGGTGATGGTGCCGTTCTTGCCGCCGGTGATTTTGAGGTGCAGGGTGTCTTCAAGGAAGCGGCTGAGATTGCGGCCGAGATGGATGGTGCGGTCCTGGGTGCGGCAGGCTTCGGTGGCGACCCAAGCGCCGAGCAGCCGGGGGTACATGCCGTAGGGAAGAAAAGAATCGGGATCGGCGGTGACGCGGAACCGGAGGCGGCCGTTGGTGCGGTAGTAGACCCGGAGGTCGCCGGGGTCGGAGTGCGGCAGCCCGATGGAAGAGAACTCCCGAGCGATAAAGCCCATGTCGATCTTCTGCTTGCCGAAGGCATCGACCTCGATCAGCGAGGGTGACTGGATGCGTCCGCCGCGCTTCTTCGGCGAAGGCACCGCGGGCTTGGTCGCGAACAGCGTACCCTCGCTGCCGGCTGCGGCGTACAGGGCTCTTCCCTGCTCCTTCCCGGCGCGAGCTTTCTGCTGCGGGCTGCGGAGGATGTCGCGAAGGCTGGTGAGCTCACCTGGCGGCGTTGCGGAAGCGCGCTCCCTGAGCAGCGCTTGATGAAGGTCCTGCGGTATCCTTTGCATAGGCGTCCGCTCTCCGCGCGGATGAACTGAGCCCCGCATTTCGTGCGGTAAGGCCCGGAAGCCCTCGGCGCTCACTACGCCGGGGGTTTTATTGCAAGCAGAGTACACAAGAAACAGTGCAATCCGCTCTTAAGCCGTTTTTCTATATTCGTTCAGGGCTATAGGCTCATACGAATAGCCTGTTTAGACTTCCCCTGTGTACGGCTGAGGCTTGCCGTACTTGGCGCAAAGGTCGTTGATCGCCTCGCCCAGCAGTTGTTTGAGGTTCTTGCCGGTGTTGTCGCGCTCGGCCTGGACGAGCAGTAAGGCGCGGCGCACTTCCGGGGAGAAGTGACCGCCGATGAGAACGGTAGCGGGTAACGGTTTCTTGGCGCTTCCCTTTCCCTCCAAAGCGGGCGCGGGGGGTGCTGTCGGTGATGCGTGGCCTGCTGCGGCCTTAAGTCCTGCGGCTAACGAGCTTTTCTTCATGACGTGCTCCCTTTAGAGATATAGCAATATAGGCATACAGGTCGGCCATCTCCTGCGCGGCTTTCCCTCCCGGCTCCAGTTCCGCGGCGCTCTGGCCGATGTTCCCGGCGTCCCCGTGAGCAACGCGTGAAAAGAGCACGACGGGGGAGACGGCAAAGCCCTGTCCGGCAATCGCCTCTCGGGTTTCGGTGTGCCGCTTTCCCTGTACAGGCGCATGGTTGACGAGGACAGCGGCGGGGGGATTGCCGGCAAGCGTGAGTACGTCCTTCAGATTCCGCAAAGTCTCGATGTCGTACATCTGCGGCTGGATTGGCATCAGGACGAAATCGGCCGTCTTCGCTGCTGCTATGAGGGCATCGGTGCTTTTGCCGGGCGTGTCGATGATGGCGAGGTCTGCGCCTTGCTTGGCTGCGGCCTGCAACACCTGTCCAAGCCTGGCAATTTGACACGAGACGACGGCGGGAGATTCCTTGCCTCGCCGGTCGCTCCAATTCGCGGCGGTGGTCTGAGGGTCAAGGTCGATCACGGCGACGGTGCGGCCGGCCTGCACCGCCTGCACCGCTAAACCGACTGTCATCGTGGTCTTCCCGTTTCCCCCTTTTTGGCCGATGATCGCTAGGACTTGCATGTGTCCGCCTCCCTTCAAACACTATATTGATAGTCCTATAGTCCTGTACGTCGCTATTGCTAAAGGACTATTGTCGAGAATGGTTCCGTCGCGGCGTTTATGCGACGTTCTGTTCCTCGGGCTGCATGACTGTAATATCGCCGTCGTTCTGGTCGTAGCACTCCCGCCAATGAGTGAAGTTTCCGGCTTCGCCCATGCGTTCGTAGCACAGATGGGGCACGTGTATTTGGTCTTGCTTGCCGCCTTCTTCTTCTTGCGGTCGGCGCTGAACGGGTGCGACTGCCAATGATGAGCCTGACAGAACGGGGCAGGGAAGCGGGCTGGTCAATGAAGCACTCGACACCCTGGATGGCGAGCCGGAGCTGTACCGCTACGAGCTGCCGCAAAGCACGCGCGGGTAACAGGCCCGCATCGCACTCCCCCACACGCAAAACGTAACGGGCAAGGTTCTGGCCCCGGAGGTTCGGTCAAGGACGCGGAACGCGCCGCGCTAGCGGGGGCCGGCTCGCCGGCCATCCTTGACGGGTTCTCCGGGGCCTGAAAACCGAACAATCCCGTTTTGCGGGTGGGGGGCACTTTAGCGGAGCTGCCGTGCGCGGGGAGCGCGGATCTGGCCGCCACGCTTCTTCGGCGGCCAGGGCGCGCGCGCCCGGTGTGTGGAGTGGGCTTGTCCTCGAACGGTTCTCCCCCTATCGCGCCCTGAGCCGCGAAGTAGACTGAGGGGCAGCGGGACGGAAGCAGGGAAGTGCGGACGATTGAGAGTCTATCCCTTGTTTCCCCAGCCGCGCGATACTTGGGGCAGTAGGAGCCCTTGGAAGGAGTCACCCTGAGCATGCCCCCGGCACGGCTTGCGATCGGCGCGGACGGGTTCACGCTGCCGCTGGAGCTGGTCACCGCCACGCAGGCCATTCTCGCGCGCAAGCGCAGCGGCAAGAGCTACACGGCATCGGTCGAAGCCGAGGAACTGCTCCTGCACAAGCAGCAGATTGCGGCCATCGACCCTACGGGCGCGTGGTGGGGCCTGCGCTCCTCCGCCGACGGGGAAGGACCGGGCTACCCGGTGGTGGTCTTCGGCGGCGACCACGCGGACGCCCCTCTGGAGCCGCACGCCGGGCGGATGTTGGCGCGGGCGCTGGTGGAGTACGGCTTCTCGGCTATCTTCGACGTGGGCTCGATGGTGGTCGAGGAGCAGCTGCGCTTCGTGGCCGACTTCGCGAGCGAGCTGCTGCGGCTGAACCGGGCGGCGCTGCACCTGTTCCTGGACGAAGCGGATACGTTCGCGCCGCAGACGGTGGAAAGCAAGGGCCACCGGGCGTGCTTGGGGATGGTGAGCCGCTTGGTCAAGCAGGGCGGCGTCCGGGGTATCGGTGTGACGATGATCACGCAGCGTCCGGCGGCCATCAGCAAGAACGTGCTCAGCCAGGTGGACATCCTGACGCTGCTCAGGATGAGCCACCCGAGCGATCTCGCGGCGACGGCCGAATGGCTGAAGAGCGAGGTAAGCCCGGAGTTCGCCCGCGAAGTGGGGGAAGCCCTGCCGTCACTGCCTGTCGGCACGGCCTACGTCTGCTCGGCGTCGCTCGAGCTCGGCCGGCGGGTGGAGATCCGGGAGCGCCGGACCTTCAACTCCGGCTCAACGCCGAAGCCGGGCGAGCGCAAGCGGGAAGCGCGCGTGCTGGCCGCGGTCGATCTGGAGCGGCTGGGCCGGGAGGTGGCGGACGCGGCACGGCGCACGCGGGAAAGCTCGCCCGAGTACCTCAGGCAGAGAATCGCGGAGCTCGAAGCGGGGAAGGGCCGCAAAGGAGGAGGAGCGTCGGAGCGAGAGCTGGCCGAGCTGCGCGGGGAGCTCGCGGAGGCCCGCGCCGCGGCGGGACGGGTTCCGGCACTCGAAGCCAGCCTCGCGACGGTCGAAGCAGCGCGGCGGGAAACCCTCGCCGCGCTGCGCGCACTTATCGCCAGGCTCGACGGCGGCGCGGCGGGCCCGGCTCCCGAACTCGCGCCGGCCCGGATAGTAGAGCAGCTGCGGCCGCCGGCGCCGGCTATGCCCAGACCGGCGCGGTTGGAAGAATCAGACCCCAGCGATCGGCTGACGACGGGCGAGCAAAAGGTGCTGGACGCGCTGGCGGCACTGGAGGCGGTCGGCGTCCAAGCACCCTCGAAGGTTCAGTTGGCGGCCTTCGCTGGGTACTCAAACGCGAAAAGCGGCGGCTTCGCCGCGCCCACGGCGGCGCTCGCGCGGAAAGGGATGCTGGAGTCGAACGGCGGTTTCGCGGCGCTGACCGCGGCGGGGCGCGGCGCGGCAAGCAGGCCGGAGCGCCCGGCGAGCACCGAGGAACTGCAAGCCCGGATTGCCGCCATGCTAGGCGAGGGCGAGCGGCGCTTGCTCGGCATCTTGATCGGGGCTCATCCCGACAGCGTAACGCGCGTCGATCTGGCAGCGCGCGCGGGTTACTCGAACGCGAAAAGCGGCGGCTTCGCCGCGCCGCTCGCCCGGCTTCTCGAGCTGGGCTTCGCGGAAGCGGCTGGCAGCGGCGTGGTCCGGGGAAGCGCGCTGCTCTTCCTAAACGGAAAGCGGAGCCGGACGTGAGCGACGCTTGATCCCAAACTCAATGAGCACCAGATCCCCACACGTTTGCAGAGGCTGCATCGAAGAAATGGATTTCCAGCGGATTTCTTTCATGTCTGGCGGCTCCGATCTGCCGCGCGCGCTCCATCGTGGTCCGATTTGCAGAAGATGTGGCATCACCGTAAATCCCTACGTAGAGCTGATTGCAATGTCCTTTTTCTATTTGCCTAAGGATATGCGAATCATTCTCTGCAAGAGAATGGCCAAAGATGAATAGAGTCGCGTTCTTATTACAAGCTCCCCGGAAACTTCTCAAACCCTTGTGCAGGTATCCTGAGTGGCGGATGCGCTCAAACTTAGCGTTGGTATCGCCTTCAGCAATGAAAAGAGGGAATCTGCCCTCATCAAGAGCTGTTCTTATCTGCTCAATCAGAGGTATGCCCCCGGAACGCTCCCAGCATCGCTTCTGCAACTCAGGTCCACGCTCAAACAAATGCAGCGCGCCGTGAAGATAGAAAATGGTCTGACTAAGCGAACCCTCTCCGTCCCACGTTACATATTCTGCCTCTGGATCATTATCGGGTGCTCGGAAACCGTCATCGCTGCTGATTTGTTCGGGCGATTCCATGGCGGCGGCTTCATGCAGCAATACCCAGTAGAGAAGAAGGTCGTAATTGACGCTGTATATCCTTCCACGCAGATCGCCATCGGACTTCTTCCGGTTGCGGCTGTCCCCGGAGAAACAGGCGAGGAATCGTCGGCAGGCGAGATACTGCTCTTCGGTCACGCTTCCGGAACGCTCGGGATGTTTGCCCGCAATTGCCTGCACAAGCAACTCCTTTAGCTGCGTCGCATGCTCCCTCATGCGCGAGACGGTCTGGCCGTCGGAGGAATACAGCGGCAGCAGCAAGCCTGCCCGAAGTAGTCCATGAATCACAATCTCGAAATCACTTGTCCCAAGTGCCAGAAAAGCCTGGCGCACTTCCGGAATCGCCGAGAAGTCCGCAGCCTCCAAGAGTGCGTCATACCGAAAACAATCCGGAAATAGAGAGATGCTGAAGCCGTTCCCGAGCAGGAGGTGACGCTTTACAGTGTCAGTTCGCGTAAGGGCTTCGGCAAAAGGTATCAGGGTAGGCATTCAAACCACCTTACTGTGGGCGAGTTCGCGGCGCGACTGTTTCCGTTGTAGCATTGGCCTATACCCATCCGCCACGTAGCAGGCGGCTTTGCAGCTGTGTAGCGCACGGCCGCATACGGGTTTAAGCTACAGGCGGGCCGGGCGGCTCTTAGAGGTAACCGCGATACGGTGCCGGGCCCGGCGATGGAGGGCGGGGAAGTGAAGCGGCCGATGCAGCGGAACCTCCATTGCCGGTGCGGGCGCTTGGCGATCCGAGCTCGGGGTTTGTGCGCGAGCTGCTACACGCTGCGCCACCATGACGAGCGATACTTCGGTGGGCTGCGGGAGGCGGTGCTCAAGCGCGACGGCTACCGGTGCCGGGTGTGCGGCCGGCCGGGGCGGGGCAAATGGTCGATCGTAGTGCATCACCGGGTGCCCGGGGTTTCGGAGCTCGACCGGATGATCGCGCTCTGCCCCCGGCATCATGGCATTGTGGAGCGGCGGGAAATTGCGCTCGTGCAGATGCCGCCCTTGCTCTTGGAATTGTGGCGGGAGCGCCACCCGGGCGCGCCCGAGCAGGGCTGGCTCGACTTCCGTGCGTTGCGGCCGCCCGCGGCCATGCCGGGGTCGCTCTTTGAGGAACGCGGGGAAGGGAATTGACAGGGCCGTGTGGATCGCCCTAGCCAGCGCATGTGGTAGCCCGCGCCTGCGCCCTCTCCGGCTCGGGTTTTACCCCTCTTCTATTTGGCTGCTGCCTCTTCCGGCGTGTCCCTTTTCGCGGCCCAGCGCTTCTTCTGGGCGGCGGCGATGCGGGCGCGGGCTTCGTCGCTGAGCTGGCGTTTGGCCCCTTTGGCCCCCGCCGGGCGGCCGGGCCGCCGGGCCGGAGCTTTGGCTGCGGCGCGCTTGGCGGGTGCCGGCGCGCCTTCGTCCCCGCCCGCGAGCAGGCGGCGGACTTGCTGGAGATTGGCGATTTCGCGGTCGATCGCGTCCAAGATACCCGGGATTGCTTCCCTTGCCATGCGATCCAGGGTACCGCAAGCGAGCGGTCTAGCCGGCTGCGGCTTGCTCCAGCTTCGCGAGCGCCGCTTCGATCTCGGTCTGCTCGAGCATCCAGCCCTCGTGGGGCAGCCGTGCGACGACCGCATCCTTGAACCCCTGGTAGAGCGCGAGCGCCCTCCGGTCGTCCGCCAGGCAGTCGGCCAGGAGCGCAAGGGCGAGCTGAGCCGGTCCGGAGCCCCCGTAGCCCCACTCGAACCCGGTCGGGCTATGCCGGCGCAAGTTCAGCCGCGGGTTGAGCGCCGCGCCGCCGGCCGAATCCTGACTCTGACGCTGGACGAGGCGGTCGACCCGCGCCGCGCCGCTCTCCCTCACTCCGCGATAGCTTATTCGGTCCATGCCGAGGCTCCTAGCGTGCCGCGAGGCCGCGAGGCGCGCAACTTCGCCGGCTCGGCCGCGACCAGGATTTTCTGAAACGCGACTTCCTGGGCTTCCCCCATGTTCATGCCCGCTCTCCGGCAAGCCTTCAGCTCGTCCCAGCACTCCCGGGTCCGCGACTGGAGCAAGGGCCTCAGCTCGCCCGAGGCCGCAAGCCGCTCGGATTCCTGGGGCCGGAACTGCCACTGATGCGATTCGGCCTTGGCTAGCAGGTTCTCGAACCTCGGATCCGCCAGCAGGCTGCTCATCTCCTCTTCCAATTTTGTGCCGCCCGCCTGGTCCATCCCTGGCCTCCTCGGCTCCTCGCTCACTGTACCCCGCCCTCGCCTTTACTCTCCGATGCGTTTGATCCAGACGGGCGCGCCATCGCGTGGCTGGTGGAGCAGGACGCGGCCTTCCCGGGCGAGCTCGAGGAGGGCGAGCAGGAGGGCGGCGCGGGCCTCCGGGGCAGGGGCGTCTTGGAACCAGGGCGCGGTGGAGCAGGGCGCGCCCGTCTGGAT
>CAXUEU010000012.1:0-41821 GCA_964250195.1 uncultured Acidobacteriaceae bacterium | reverse complement strand
CACCAATGTCCGCGAACGGCAGGTATTGTTCCTCGACGAGATCCACCGGCTTCAACCCGTGCTCGAGGAAAAACTCTATACCGCGCTCGAGGACTACAAGCTCGACATCATCATCGGTCAAGGTCCCGGCGCGCGCACGCACGTCATGGACATCAAGCCCTTCACCTTCGTCGCCGCCACCACCCGCCCCGGGCTGCTTTCCTCGCCCCTGCGCTCCCGCTTCGGCATTCTCCTGCGCCTGGAGTACTACACCGACGACGAACTGCGCTTCGTCGTCGAGCGGTCCGCCGAGGTTCTGCAAGTCCCTATCGACTCAGACGGCGCGGCCGAGATCGCCATG
Organism: uncultured Acidobacteriaceae bacterium; assembly: GCA_964250195.1. Taxonomy (GTDB): domain Bacteria; phylum Acidobacteriota; class Terriglobia; order Terriglobales; family Acidobacteriaceae; genus EB88. Next base: position 41,481 of record CAXUEU010000012.1, on the reverse strand, counting down.
CGCTCCCGCGGAACGCCGCGCATCGCCAACCGACTCCTACGCCGGGTGCGCGACTTTGCCCAGGTGCGCGGGACTGGATCGATCAATCGCAAAACGGCGTGCGACGCTCTGGAACTATTAGAGGTCGACGTGCACGGCTTCGACGAGCTCGACCGTCGCCTCATGCTCACCATCATCGAAAAGTACGACGGCGGTCCGGTCGGCCTCAACACGCTCGCCGCTACCTTGTCCGAGGAGCAGGACGCGCTCGAGGAGGTCTATGAGCCTTTCCTCATCCAGATCGGCTTTCTCGACCGCACCCCGCGCGGCCGCGTCGCCACGCGGCTCGCGTACGAGCATTTCGGCTTGCCCGGTCCGCGCAAGGCCCAGCCCGGCCTGTTTCAGCCGTGATTTCAAAGATCAGGTCGCCCTTTCCGGGCTGTTTTTCCCGGTAGCAAGTGCGACATCGCCTCTATCGGCACTTTCGGCGAAACTGTTCAGTCCAAAAGCAGGATTTCCGGGGATAATTCCCGAGGTGGGGAAAGCTCGCCGCTTCCCCCCGGAGAAGAGCCATCGATGTGCGCAACCCGTCCAGTCGGCGGCAAGAAAGAGGGCCAGGCCTCGCCCAAACGCCCGCGCAAGGGCGCGCCCGGTGAGCAGGTCGCCTGCACGGTTCTCCCCGCCCCCTTCGACCTCGGCTTCGCCCTGCTTGCCGCCACCCCGCGCGGCCTGTGCGCCGTGCTGCTCGGCAACAACCCCGAGGAGCTCCGCGCCGAGCTCCAGCACCGCTTCCGCGCCGCTATCCTCCATGAGGACCCATCGCTGGCCGCCCTCGCCGGCCAAATCTTCGCTCCGATCCAAGCTCCCGAACCGGGCTCGCCCGCGGAACGCTCTCTCGAACTCGATCCCCGCCCCACCGCCTTCCAAGCCCTGGTGTGGGCCGCCCTCCGGACTATTCCCCGGGGAGAGACCCGCACCTACTCGCAGATCGCCGCCCAGCTCGACAAGCCCACCGCCGCCCGCGCCGTCGCCCGCGCCTGCGCCGTCAACCCACTCGCCCTGGTCATCCCGTGCCACCGCGCCGTCGGCAAATCCGGGGCCCTCACCGGCTATCGCTGGGGCCTGGAGCGCAAGGAAAAGCTCCTCGCCGCCGAAAGCATACTTCTGTGATCAAGCTCGCGAATCGTCTTCGGCTCTTCGCGTTGGCGGCAGCCTGGGTAGGCACGTCATTTATAACTGCGCTCGGGCAAGAGCACACAGCAGCCCTGACCGTGGACGACCTGCCCTTTGCCTCCGGCAGCCCAACTCCGACCAGCTCCAAGGATGCAAAGAAGGCTGCCGAGGTAAACTCCACGATTCTGCGAGCACTCGCTCGCCGCCACATACCCGCAACAGGATTCGTGATTGAACGTACAGCGGAATCGCTCGGATTGCCGGCAAGCACGGCGATCCTCGAAAAATGGACCAAGCCGGGTTTCGATCTCGGAAATCACCTTTACTCCCATCCGGATGTAAATGCCTTGTCGGTTGTGCAAATCGAGGATGAAATCGTGCGGGGGGAAAAGACCATTGCACCTCTGCTCGCAAAATCATCGCGCAAGCCGGTCTTTCTTCGCTTTCCCTATAACCACACGGGCGACACACGAGAGAAACACGACGCGGCAGCTGCGTTCATGGCTGCTCGTGGCTATAGGTTGGCACCCTGCACGATCGACACCTCCGACTATGAGTTCAATGCTTCCTACGTTTTGGCTCTATCGCGTCACGACGCTCAAACGGCAGCGAAGATTCGTTCTGCCTATCTTGCTTACTCAGCGGCGGAGATCGACTATTACACGGCGTTGGACAAGAAAGTGTTCGGATACGAGCCGCCGCACATCATGCTTCTGCACGACAGCCCCTTGAACGCGGACAGCGTTGAAGAGGTTATCGACCTTTTTGTGAAGCGAGGATTCCGGTTCGTCGCGCTGCAAACGGCGGAGCAAGACCGCGCCTATGCGGTTCGGGAAACCGATATCACGCGATACGGACTCATGTGGGGCTATCGTTGGGCACAGGAATTGCATGTCGAGGTAGACGGCCGCACTGAGCCCGACCCGCCTGCCTGGATCGAAGAGTATGCAGGGAATCCTCTTTCCTCAAAGTAAGACTTGGGCTCGCTTCCGTTCCCTTGTAAACGCGGTGCTACCCTAGGGATACAGGAGACTTGAAGGCCCGGTCTGCGTACGCGCGGCTGGCCCGCCCACGCCTATGGCCACCATTACCGCCCCAGCCCCGACCGAGATCCAGCCCGACACCCGCATCCACAGCATCGTCCAGCATGAGGTCCGCGATCTCGCCCTGGCCGCCGAAGGCCGCCGCCGCATCGAGTGGGCCGCCGCTTCCATGCCCGTGCTCGCTCAAATCCGCGAGGAGTTCGCGCGCAGCCGGCCGCTCGAGGGCATCCGCATCGCCGCCTGCCTCCACGTCACGACCGAGACCGCGAACCTGATGCTCGCGCTGCGCGACGGCGGGGCCGACATCGCCCTTTGCGCCTCGAACCCGCTCTCCACCCAGGACGAAACCGCCGCCGCGCTGGTCGCCGAGTACGGCATCAAGACCTTCGCCATCAAGGGAGTCGACAACGAGGGCTACTACCGCCACCTCCAGTCCACCCTCGACCACAAGCCCCAGTTCACCATGGATGACGGCTGCGACCTCGTGACCCTGCTCCACACCAAGCGCCAGGACGCGCTCGAAGGCGTCATCGCCGGCACCGAGGAGACCACCACCGGCGTTATCCGGCTCCGCGCCATGGCGAAAGAGGGCGTGCTCCGCTACCCCGTGGTCGCCGTCAACGATGCGCTCACCAAGCACATGTTCGACAACCGCTACGGCACCGGCCAGTCCACCCTGGACGGCATCATCCGCTGCACCAACGCGCTCATCGCGGGCTGCCGCTTCGTCGTCGCCGGCTACGGCTGGTGCGGCCGCGGCCTGGCCGACCGGGCGCGCGGCATGGGCGCCCACGTCATCGTCACCGAAATCGACCCCACCAAAGCGCTCGAGGCCGTGATGGACGGATTTCAGGTCATGACGATGGAGGAGGCCGCCAAGGTCGGCGACATCTTCGTCACCCTCACCGGAAATAAGTCCGTCATCCGCCGCGAGCACTTCGAGGCGATGAAGTCCGGCGCGCTCGTCGCCAACTCCGGCCACTTCAACGTCGAGATCGACATCCCGGCGCTCGAGTCGCTGTCGACCGGCAAGCGCATCCCGCGCGCGTTCGTCGAGGAGTACTCGGTCGCCAACAACCGGACGATCTGCGTGCTCGCGGAAGGCCGCCTCATCAACCTCGCCGCCGCCGAGGGCCACCCGGCCAGCGTCATGGACATGAGCTTCGCCAACCAGGCGCTTGCCGCCGAGTACATGGTCCGCGAACACGCCAACCTGCCCAAGGACGTCTTCCCCGTCCCCGAGGACCTGGACAAGCGCGTCGCCAAGCTCAAGCTCGCGGCCATGGGCGTGGACATCGACATTCTGACGCCGGAGCAGGAAGCCTACCTGGCCGGCTGGTCGGAAGGCACCTAAACCATTGCAGCTTGTTCCACTTGAGGAGCTTTGGGGCGAAGGGCACTCACCTTCCGCCCCAAACAGACTGACTCAGCGCGGAAAACCGCCTCGATACGTACAAAGCACGGGAGCCTGCCCGCGTTGCACGTATTGCCGAAACCAAAGCTCCAGACAGTCTTGGCAGCAGCAAGCAGCGAAAAGCAGAGACTGCCGGATCCGGTCTTCCCAGAAAGCGAAGCGGCGACCCCTAGCCCTGATATGACACCCGCACTCTGAACGACCCCTTCAATGCCGCCCCTCCGCTGCCGCCATCCCCGCCGCGATCTTCGGCAGCAGCTCCTCTCCCTGCAAATCCGGCCGATTCGCTTGCACCGCCGTTTCCGCCTCACGGTAGTGCTCCAGCGCCTCCGCCCACAGCGCCCGTCCGGTAAGCCTGTCCGCCAGGTTGAGCTGCACGATCGCCGAGCCCGGAGCCAACCCGGCCGCCTGCCGCGCCGTGCTGAGCGCCGCCTCCGCATCTCCTGCCTCCGCCAACTCTCCCGACCGCCGCACAGCCACCAGCGCCGAGGCCAGTGGAACCGCGAAGCGCCCCCGGTACACATCCACCCCGTGCATGATCACGGCAGTCGGCGTCAGCGCGCGGAAGCTGTCGTAGGGATTCAAGCTCCCATCCCCGAACTCGATCCCCTCCAGGTCGCTGTCGCTGATCAGCACCGTCCCTTCGATCACCGGAGGGACCTCCATCGGCAGCTTCAGCCACCACAGGGTATTGGTCGTCGGCAGCCGCCGGCAATGGACTCCATAGTCGGCTGGCTCGACCGCGCCATCCGGAAAGTAAGCGAACCAGCAATTTGCGATGTGGTTGCGGTCGAGATACGTTTTGATTTCCTTTAATTGCTGACCCCAGTCCACATTGGCGTCGCTCAGGTAACGATGAACCTGCGCGGGCCCGCCCCATGCCTCGTTGCCATAGGCCATATACGCGGGCGCGGCCCGGAGAGACCCTGCCACTTGCCATAGCAACAGCCCAAGCGCGCCGGCCTTCCAAAGCCGCCCGCGCCCGAACATCGCCGCCGCGCCCGCACCGGCCGTCACATACAGGAACGGATAGACCGGCATCAAGTGCCGCGCTCCTATGTCGAAGTGCGAGCTCGTCACCACGGCGAAGTACAAACCGGCGGGGAGAAGCAGGAATCCCAGCTCTCGGCCTTTTTCCCGCAAGCGGAGAGAGGGGAGCAGCGCAAGCGAAAGCAACAACGGCAAGGTCGACTTGATCAGGAAGGCAGCCGGGAAGTACTGCCAGGGACCGTGCCGGTAGACCCGCCCGAAAAAATAACTGGTGTACTCCCACTCCGTTTTCTTCGTGTTCGCCAGCCCCCACAGGTAGGCTTCGGGCAGTACCTTGCGATGCGCCAGGGCCGCCAGCCTTGCCGCATCGTGTGCGTTCGGCATCGACTGAATATAAGGCCCGAGCCGGGGAGACAGCTCCAGTCCATCCGGCGCGGCCTTGTAATGGAACCCGTAGAACGCCCACACGACCACCCACGCGCACAAACAAATTCCGGCGCACGCCGCGAGCCGCTTGCCCAGCACAACCAGGCTGCGCGCCCGCCGACCTTCGGAAACGGCCAGCGTCACGAGAATGGGCACGATCAGCAGCCCCGTGAACTTCGCCGCCATCGCCAGACCCGCGACGAGGCCGGTCACTCCCAACCGCACCGCGCCTGGAGCATGCGTGTATCGGTAAAACGCGAACACCGCTCCGAACAGACAGCAGGCGCAGCCGACGTCCGTCGTCACCAGCGCACCGTGCGCCGGCACGAGCGGGTCAAAGGCGAACAACGCCAACGCAAGCAGCCCGGCAGGCACCCCGAACATGCGCCTGCCCGCCGCGTACACCAGCCAGCCAAGCAGCAGCGTGAATCCCGTGCAGGCCATGCGCGCCGGGAACAGCACCCGGTCCCCGCCGTTTCCGAACACGAAGGCCCGCCCGTCCAGAAATGCATCCGCCGCCTGCGATCGCCCATGGCCGGGTGGGACGGCGAGGTGCATCGCGAGCAGAGGGGCCGCCGCGGCGAGCTTCACCAGCGGCGGCACCTCCGCGTTCAACCGGTAGTCGTGCCGGGTCCAGATCCTGTAGCCGTCGTAGAGGTGGTGCGCCTCATCCCAGGTTGCCGAGTCTACCCGCGCCACCCGCGCCAGTTGCAGCGCGAGCACCAGCAGGAGCGAGGCGGCCGCGGCCGTCCGTTGCGGCCGTTTCAGCGGCAACACACGCCGCCATGAAATTCCAGATGCGTCGGCATCCATCATCACGAAATCTTACCCGCGGGATCCCCGTCGCCGTCCTCGCGGATGCCCTTGATCGGCCTGCTTGGACAACCGTTCCCGCGTGGGTGTTTTCTCCTCGCCATCAGCAAGGAGGGATGCGCCATGCACATCCTGCTTCGTCTGCTTCTTCTCCCGTTTTCCCTGTGGTGCTCGCATAACCCGGCGCTTTGCGGCCGGCAGGCGCAAAGCCCGGCAGCGAGTACGCCCAAGGCTGCCTGGAGCTTCGCGCGGGCCCGGCGGATTGCGGTTTCCATCGCCGCGCCGGGCGAGGCAGGCGTCGATCAACGTCCAGCCTTCTGCGTGGCGCACCAGATACGCATTCACCAAGCCCCACTGCGTGAGCTGGTACCCGTGTTCCCCGACTGGACGAACCACCATCGCTGCCCCTCCGCATCTTAACCGGGAGATGATGCGCATTGCCGTCCTGATTCAGCTTTTCTCGCTCTCCATCCCCGCTGTTTGGCCGCAAACACCCGTGCCTTCCCTCACCGGATCCGTCACCGCGATACCGCTCGCGGTGCCCACGGCCGCGTCGCTTGCCTCGCGCAAAGGCAGTTACACCGTCACCGTGCCGGGCGACGGAAGCTGGACCGACGCGGGCTTCTCCGTCGCGCCCGGCGACCGTCTCAGCATCAGCGCCACCGGCTCGCTCACGTTGTCGGACGGCCGGACTACCGGTCCCGAGGGCGTCGCCAAGGGCTGGAAGGACCTGCTCCGCACCTTCCCCGCCGAGAACGCAAACGCCGGCGCGCTGATCGGCCGCATCGGTTCGGACGCATCGGCAGCCGTGCCTTTCGCGATCAGCGCTTCGCTCAATCAGGATGTCGCCGCCGCCGGGGAGCTGTTTCTCGCGGCCAACACCGGCACCGCCCTGACTGTGGATGGCAGCTACAAGGCGACGGTGAAGTTGTCGAAAGCTTCGGCGGCCACCACGCAGGCCGCCCCGGTCAACCTTCAAACGCTGCTCCCCGCGAACCTGATGGCGTCTGTTCCGCGTCGCGTCTCCGATGAGCAGGGCAATCCGGGTGACGTTGTCAACTACTCGATCCTCGGCACCAAGGCGGAGGTGGAGAAGGCTTTCGCGGCCGCCGGGTGGGTCCAGGTCGATACCTCCAATAACGACGCGGTTCTCCACGGCCTTCTCGCCACCCTCTCGAAGAAGAGCTACACCGAACTCCCCATGAGTACGCTGTACCTCTACAAGCGCCCGCAGGATCTCTCCTATGCCCGCGCGGACCCCCTCACCGTCGCCCTGGTTCGGCACCACCTGCGCGTATGGGACTCAGGCCAGACGGTCGGCGGCCACCCGCTGTGGGTGGGCTCCGCGACGCATGACAACGGGCTCGAGCGGGACGACCGCAATAACGGCGTGACCCACCACATCGACCCCAACATCGACGCCGAGCGCGACTTTATCGAGCAATCCTTCGCGGCGGCCGGCGTGCTCGATGCGGCGGCCTACGTAACGCCGCCGGACCCGGTGAGCGATGCCAAGACCGCGACCGGCGGCACGTTCCAGACGGACGGACGCATCCTCGTGATGTTGCTGCGCCCGCAGTGACGCGAAGCCCGACCTTGCGCCGGGGACAGTGGCCGGAGCTCGCCGTCCTGCTCGTATGGTGCTCGCTCGCCGCATGGGCGGTCCACCTCCACGTTCCGTGGGCCGACGAATCCCAGGCCTGGCTGCTTGCCGGCGAGAACTCCTGGGCCGCGCTCTTCTTCCACCTCCTGCACTACGAAGGGACCGGCGGGCTTTGGCACGCCTTTCTGAAACTGTTCGCGGCCGCGCACCTGACTTTCGCCGCCGCCCGCTATGCCGCTGCGTTTGCCCAGGCCGCCGCTGTCACCGTCCTGCTCTTCCGCTCCCCCTTCCCGCGCGCGCTCCGTCTTACCCTCCCGTTCACCTTCTTTCTGTTTTTCCAGGACGCAATCGTCACCCGGTCCTACTGCCTGTTCGCCGTGCTCGCCTTCCCCGCCGCCGCTCTTCTGCGAAGCGGGCACCCTCGCCCAAAAACACTCGCCCTGCTCACCGGACTGCTCGCCAACCTAAGCGTTCACGGCGTCCTGCTCAGCGCGGGTCTGCTCGCGGTCGCCCTCCGCGCGTGGTCTCCGTCCAGCCAAGCCAACCTTCTCACCCGCGAAGGGGCCGCGCAAGGGGAAACACCACACCCGGCACCCGCGATTCCCAAAACGGGAATCCTTTCCGTCATCGGTAAGTTCCTCTTCGAGCCCACCCCGGCACACTCCCGAAACGGCCCTTCGCTTGCCCGGAACCCGCGCCGTACGGCGCTCCTGCTCGCCATCCCTCTCTTCCTGTTCGCAGCCGTCACCATGGCTCCCGCCCCGGACGTCGACTTCCAGGCCGGAGGCAACCTTCACAACTCGCTCGCGAAAGCCGTGCGCCCGCTGGGCATCCACCTAACGCTCGCGCCGAGTGTCGCCGCGCTGCCGATGGACGGCCTCCAGCCCGCGCCCGTTCCGGTTCACCTCCGCCATGGCGCGCAGGGGTTCTTCAACCGCGCCGGTCGGGTGCTCGGCGTGCTCACCTTTCCGCTTTCCCGGTCACGCGTGCTCGCGCTGCTGCTCGTCGCCGCTGTCATCATCCAAGCGCGTCCCAGGGCGGGCCTGCTCCCATGGCTGCTGATGGCCGCCGTTTTCAGCTCACTGTATTTCGCCCCGCGCCATGTTGGGACGCTCTACACCGGCTTCCTCGTTTCCGCCTGGATTACCTGGCCCAAGCGCGAGGACACACAGCTTCGACCTTGGTTGACAGCGTCAACAAGCCTACTCCTGTTATTTGTCACCTTTGAACAAGCTGCCTGGACCGCCCACGCCCTCGCAGCCGAACGTACCCGCCCCTACTCCCCCGCGCGGATGACTGCCCAGTATCTAAAGGACAACAAGGTCGGCCAAGGCGCAACCGTCGCAGGCTACCTTTACTTTTCCTCGGCCCCACTGCTGTACTTCCCTCGGAATATTTACATGAACCAGCCGCCGCACCGGTTCTGGCTCTGGAGCACCGCGATGCGCAACTACCAGTCCGTCGAACAAACCCTTGCCCTGCATCCCCGGTACATCGTCGTCAGCACGGTGCAGCCCGGGCCCGAGGGCGAAGTTACCCGCGACTGGCTCCCGGCCTCCCCGCTCGTCCCCGGTGTCACGCTCGGCGACCAGTTCGGGTTCGCGAACTGGTTCGCGCGACGCGGCTACCGGCGCACACGGGTTTTCTGCGGAGAAAGCCTGATGCGCGCCTCCTACGCCGAGCGGCTGTGCGATACGGTGCTTGAACGCGACCAATAGAAAACGCCGGGGAGGATGTCTCCCCGACGCTCTCGTCCACTCCGCAAGCGGATCAGAAGGTCGTGCCCACCGTCAGCCGGAACGTCTTGTTCGGCTCGCGCAGCTGGTACAGCGAGCCGTACAGCTGCGTCGCCTGCGCGAAGGTGTAGTCCCCCGCCGTTCCTTGCGGAAACAGCTCGCGGGTAATCAGGTTGTCGCCTGGAATGGCCTTGACCAGCCGGAGAGGGTTGTACGCGTAGTAAATGCGGAATGGCGCATTCACGATCGGCAGCAGCACCGAAATCTGCGCGCCGATCGAGTCGCGCGGGACGAAGTTGGTGCCGCGGATGATCTGTACGTTCTGGTTGAAGGTGATCGGCACGCCGCCCTGGCAGGCCCCGTTCACGTAGGTCCGGCAGCCGTACAGGGGCGAGTCGAGGTTCGCGATGCCTTGCGGCGACTGCCGTAGCTGGCCCTTGTTGAGCGCGACGTCGATGCCGAAGTCGTTGAAGATTTCGAGCGCCGCCGTTCGCCCCACCAGGGGGATCCGGTACTCGATGTTGTTCACGAGCGAAGTGTCGCCGCCGGTCGATACGATGCCGTACACCGGCAGCGGGATTTGCAGCGGCTGATTGGTCTGCGCCGCGCCGGGCTGGCGGGAAACCGGTGAGCCGTCCGGGTTAGTCAGGTTGAACAGCACCCGGGTCGGGATGAACGCATAGGGCGTGCCGGACCGGATGTTGAACCCGCGAATGTCGCTCTCACCGCCCGTGTAGTAGCGCTGGAACGGCGGGGCCACGCTGCCCGAGATGCCCTGGATGTAGGAGAGCTGCAGGCGGTAGCCGATCGCGTTGCGCCCCTGGGGATCGAGCCGGAAGCCGCTGACCGGGTGCCAGGACTTGAACTCGACGACCGGCTGGATGAAGCGCACATTGCCGAACAGCCCGGCCAGCTGGAACGCGCCCTGGAGCGACGAGCCCGACCGCGGCGCGAACGAGGAGTCCAGGTGGTTGTAGCCGTAAGTGAGCGAGATCTGGCTGGTCAGGATGCCGGTCAGCGAGTTCTGCCCCTGGATGCCCGAGCGGAACGCCAGCGAGTTGAACAGGTTCTGCGAAGCCCCGGAGAAGGCGGTTACGCTGGACCGGTTCCAGGAGTAGGTAATGCCCACCCGCTTGAACGACCGCTTGAGCGGGTACTGGGCCGAGAGCGTGAAGCCCGAGGAGGTCTGGTTGTAGTTCTGCACCAGCGAGCTGGTCGCCGCATTCTGGTTCTGCCCGGCGGAGGTGTTCGCGCCGGTCAGGGTCGGGTTCTTGTTGGAGTTGTAGTCGGTTTTGTTGTTGAAGACCTGGAAACCCACATTGATGGGCTTGTTTCTGAGGTAGGGCTCGTTGAAGCCCAGGCTCAGATTGCGCGCCAGGTTGCCCGTGCTTGCCTGCACCGAGAGCGTCTCGCCCAGGCCCAGGAAGTTGTTGGTCTGGTAATTGAGTCCCAGGAACGAGCCGGACACGCCGGAAGCGCCGCCGTTCAGGCCGATGGAGTTCTTGCCTTTCTCGTGCACCTTCAAGAGCAGGTCGACCGTGCCCGCGTCCGCGTTCTGATGCGTCTCCGTGTCCTGGTCCACCTTGAGCGGGTCGAAGTACTCGAGCTGGTTGAGCCGCTGGAGGCTGGCCTCCCACGCGGAGGAGCTGTAGGTCTGGCCTTCCTCGACCAGCAGCTCGCGCCGGATCACGAAGTCGCGGGTGATTTTGTTGCCGGAGAACTCGATGCGCGAGACCTTGAACTGCTTGCCCTCGTCCAGATCCACGTCGAAGGCGATCGTCTTGGCCGCATCGTCGATGCGGGGCGTGGGAGTCGGAACGAAGTTGAGGTAGCCCCCGGCGGCGAACTGCTTTTGCAGCGCCTGGAGGCCCTTGCCGAAGGCGGTCGCGTTGAACAGCTCCCCATCCTTCTGCGTGAAGGTCGCGCGCAGGGCTTTTTGGTTGAATTTAGCGACATCCTTGCCCGTGAACTTGATCCCCGTAAACCGGTAGCGCCCGCCCTCCTCGACGGCGATATGGACGTCCATATCCTTGCCGTCCTTGGGCCGGAAGGTGAACAGGCTCAGCCCCCCCTCGCTGCGGATGTGAGTCTCCGGCTCGCTCGTGTTGGCGCGGAAGTAGCCCTTGTCGCGATAGGCCTGGCGAACGCGCTCGGTGTCTTCCTCGAGCTTGGTCGCGTCAAAGGTCCGGGCGAACAGATTTTCGAGCACGACCGAGTGCGGAATCCCGATCGGCTTCAGGTTCTTCATGGAGGCCCGCAGTTCGCGGGTCGAGATGTGCTCGTTGCCGGTGAAGGAGATGGTGCCGACCTTGACCTTGGGTCCTTCCTTGATGGAGAAGTTGAGCTGCACGCTCGAGGGCGGGATCGTCTTCACGTCGGTCCGCACGGTAGCGAACTGGTGGCCGTGCGCGGCTTCGAGCTCGCGGATGACCGTGACCGCCTGGGCGATGTGGGTCGGGTCGTACTGCGACTCCTGCGAGAGCGCGACCTTGGCTTTCTTGAACGCGTCCAGGATGTCGGACTGCGTGATCGAGTTGAGCCCCTTGTAATTGATCTCGCGGATGGTCGGCTTCTCGTGGACGTAGATGTCCAGGATCACGCCCTTGGGGCTGTCCTCGCGCTCGATCCGGACGTCCTCGAAGTAGCCCGTGTTCCACAACGAGTTGAAGTCGCGCTCGACGGTGGCGGGGTCGTAGGCCTCGTTCTCGTGCGAGAAGAGCCGGGCCAGCACGGTTTCTTTCGGGATGCGGCGGTTGCCGATCACCCGGATGGAGGCGATGGTGTTCGCTTGTGCCCACGTAAGCGTATCAACGGAGAAGCAGAAAAGCAGAACGGAGAAGAGTTGCAGGCGGCGCTTCGAGCGGGCGCGCCGGCTGTTGCGGCTTGGGAGGCTCACGCCCCCTCGGGTTTCGGGAAAGATAGGCACACCCTCGGTTCCTGCTGAAGATCTTGCAACGGCTCGAGCGAATCCCGATTATAGAAGACGGGCGGCAGCTTTCCCAACTGCGCTTTCCCTGCAGGGGTTGCCTAGCGGGCGCGTGAACCTATACCTCGGCGCGCGCCGGCTGCATTTTCCGCATCGCCCCTCGGCGGTCCGGCATCCACTGCTGTGGAACCGAGACCCACCCGCCTTTGCGGCGCACAGGAGCCCCATGCCCACTCTGCTGCACATCGACGTAAGCCCACGCGGCGATCACTCCATTTCCCGCAAGTTGAGCAAGGCCTTCGCCGAGGCATGGAAACAGAAGAACGCCGGCGGCAATGTCGTTTACCGCGACCTGGCCGCGACCGAGCTCACGTTTGTCGACATGAACTGGATCGCCGGAGCGTACTCCTCGCCCGACCAGCACACCCCGGAGCACAAAAAGGCGCTCGAGCTGTCGGAGAGCCTGATTGCCGAGCTCAAGGGCGCGGACGAAATCGTGGTCGGCGCGCCGATGTACAACTTCAACATCCCGGCGCGGCTCAAGGCATGGATCGACCACATCGTGCGCATCGGCAAAACCTTCAACGTCGGTCCCAACGGCTACGAAGGGCTGCTGCGGGACAAGCACCGCAAGGCCACCGTGATCATTTCGAGCGGCGGCGACTACTCCGTCGGCGGCCCTGCCGAGAAGTACAACCAGGAGGGCACTTACCTTCAAAGCATCTTCGGTTTCCTGGGCATCGCCGAAACCAAGGTGGTACTTTCCGGGAAGACGTCGGAGATCGACATGGGCAAAACGACCCTGGATCAGTACCTCCCGCCGCACATTCAGGAAGCGCAGGCGGCGGTTTAGTTCTCCGCGCGCGCGAAAGGTGGGCGGCTTGCGGGCCGCCCTCTCTCAGTGTGTAAGGGGGTGGGGTGGCGACGCGCAGGGCATTCACCAAGGGTCTTCTTGCAGCCGGGCTCGCGACCCGGGTCCATGGGCAAGCGACGGACGCCTCCACCGGGACCGGGTCGCTGCGGGCGGCGGCTTCGGCGCATGGACGCCGGTTCGGCGCGGCGGTAAACGTCAAGCGTCTCGAGTATGAGCCTGCCTACGCGCAAACGGTAGCGGAGCAATGCAACATCCTGGTGGCCGAGAACGCGATGAAGTGGGCTGCTTTGCGTCCGGCGTTGGACCGCTACGACTTCAGCGAGGCGGATACGCTGGTCGCCTTTGCCGAGGCGCATGGAATCGCCGTGCGCGGGCACAACCTGTGCTGGCACGAAGCGCTGCCCGCCTGGTTCGTCGGCGCGGTGACCCCCATGAACGCCGAGGCGGTCCTGCGCGAACACATCGGCCGGGTCGTGGGGCGGTACAAGGGCCGGGTCGTGGCTTGGGATGTGGTGAACGAGGCGGTGGAGCCGAAGGACGGACGCTCGGATGGGCTGCGCAAGACGCCCTGGCTTGACTTGCTGGGCCTGCGCTACCTGGAAATCGCGTTCGAAGCTGCCCGCGCCGCGGATCCCCGCGCCAAGCTGTTCCTCAACGAGTACGGGCTGGAGCTCGACGAAGCGAGACGCGCGGCGACGCTGGCTCTGGTCGACCGGCTCGGGCGCCGGGTAGACGGCGTGGGCCTGCAGTCGCACCTTTCGGCCGACTCCTCCGGGAAGATCGGGGCCGGGCTGCGGGGGTTCGTCCGCGCGCTTTACGGGATGAGGCTGCAGGCCGCGGTCACGGAAATGGACGTCAACGACGACGCCCTGCCGGATGCCGGCCGCGCCGAAGCGGTCGCGAGCGTGTACCGGCGGTATCTGACTCCTCTGCTGCGCGAGCCGAACGTGAACGACGTGCTGTGCTGGGGCGTGAACGACGGAAGCTCCTGGCTGAACTCGCCCAGCAAGGCCAAGCTGCGCCCGAAACACCCCGCGCGGCAGGAGCACTGCCTGTTGTTCGACGACGCGTGCCAGCCATTGCCCGCGTACTACGCGGTGCGTGGGACACTGGACGGCAGATAACCTATTTCCGAAACAGGTCCTTGTTCTTGAATCGATAAATCTCCACGGCGATGACGGCCAGGAGCCCAAATAGGATCTGACCTGTAGCGAACACCTTGACGTAGTTCACGGCTTGCGCCTCCATTCCACGATGTAGCCGAGCAGGAAACTTGACAGCCCGCTTACGGCAGCCCATAACAGCGCTGTGTGCCGGGTCGTGGAACTTCCAGGCACCACATAGTCGATGATCAGAAAGACGAGTACGAGCAGGCCTGCCTCTCGCAAATCTTCACCGGCCACTTCGAAGATACGCTGAATCTTCTCTCCGCTATGGCCAGTGTCTTCCGCTTTCTCCCTCATGCCGTCCGCCCGCTCAAGCTTTCGTTGTCCACGACACTACAGCAAGGCTCAGGTAGGCGAAAATGACGTAAGTAACGGGCGCAGCCTCTACGCCACCCCCGCCAATTGGCGCAGCACGTACTGCAGGATCCCTCCGTGCTCGTAGTAGCCGATCTCGCCCGGGGTGTCGATGCGGACGCGGACGGGGAACTCGGTCACCGCTCCATCGGTCGCGGTGGCCCGGACTTGCAGACTGCGGGAGGCGAGCTTGCCCGCGAGCAGGGCTTCGAGGCCGGGAAAGTCGAAGACCTCCTCGCCCGACAGCCCGAGCGAGGCGGCCGAGGCGCCGGGCGCGAACTCAAGCGGTAGAATGCCCATGCCGACCAGGTTGGAGCGGTGGATGCGCTCGTAGCTTTCGGCGATCACCGCCCGCACGCCCAGCAGCTTGGGCCCCTTGGCCGCCCAGTCGCGCGAGGAGCCGGAACCGTACTCTTTTCCGGCCAGGACGATCAGCGGCGTGCCCCGCCGGGCGTACTCCTGCGAGGCCTCGAAGATCGTGGTTTCTCGCCCCTCGGGCAGCAGGCGGGTCAGGCCGCCCTCGGTGCCCGGGGCGAGCTTGTTCTTGAGTCTTACGTTGGCAAAAGTCCCGCGCACCATCACTTCATGGTTGCCTCGCCGCGACCCGTAGGAGTTGAAGTCCGCGGGCTTGACCGCTCGCTCGACCAGGTAGCGGCCTGCCGGCGAGCTCGCCTTGATGGAACCGGCGGGGGAGATGTGGTCGGTGGTGACCGAGTCGCCGAGCACGGCCAGCACGCGCGCTCCCGCGATATCACGAACAGGCGCGGGCCGGGCGGCCATGCCGTCGAAGTACGGTGCCTGCCGGATGTAGGTCGAGTCCGGCTCCCAGCTGTAGGTATCGCCGGTGGGTACGCGCAGGGCTTGCCAGTGCTCGTCTCCCGCGGTCACCGTCGAGTACTCGTGCTCGAAGGATTCGGTGGTCAGCGCCGCGCCGACCACCTCGGTCACCTCGGCCTGCGTGGGCCAAATATCGCGCAGATACACGTCCCTGCCATCGAAGCCGCGGCCCAGCGGCTCGGTTTCGAGGTTGCGGTTGATGGATCCCGCGAGCGCGTAGGCCACCACCAGCGGCGGGGACATGAGATAGTTCGCGCGGACGTCGGAGTTGATCCGGCCCTCGAAGTTGCGGTTGCCGCTGAGCACCGAAACCGCAACCAGCCCATGATTCTCGATCGCCTCGGAAACATCGGTCGGCAGCGCGCCGGAGTTGCCGATGCAGGTGGTGCAGCCGTAGCCGACCACATGGAAGCGCAGCCGCTCCAGAAACGGGAGAAGCCCGGCACGCTTGTAGTAGTCAGTGACCACGCGCGAGCCCGGCGCGAGCGAGGTCTTGACCCAAGGCGGGGTGGAGAGGCCCTGCTCCACGGCCTTTTTCGCCAGCAGCCCGGCCGCGACCATCACCGAAGGGTTGCTGGTGTTGGTGCAGGAGGTGATCGCGGCGATCACGATGGAGCCGTGGTCGAGGTAGCGGTCCGGGTCCACACCGAAGCGCTCGCGAACGGTGGCGGCGGCTGGGTGCGGCGTGTGTCCACTCGGGGTAAGTACCGGGATGGGCTTGCCGGCAAGCTTGCCCGGCTCGGGGGCGGCTTCGGTGCTTTCGACGTCGCCCGTTGCCGAGGCGTGGCCGCCCTCCCCCTCCCAACGCTGGGCCTGGCGCTCGCCGAACTTGCCGGCCTTGGGCCCGCATAGGGTGGGTAGTTGCCGGGCAAAATCTTCCGGCACCGCGCCGAGCGCGACCCGATCCTGCGGGCGCTTGGGGCCGGCGACGCTGGGCTCGACCTCGGCCAGATTGAGCGCGAGCGTGGAGGAGTACTCGGCCTGCGGGGTCTCCGGGCCGTGGAACAGCCCCTGCTCCTTGGAATACGCCTCCACCAGAGCGACCAGCCAGCCCGCCCGGCCGGTCAGGCGCAGGTAGCGCAGCGTCTCCCCGTCGACCGGGAAGATGCCGCAGGTCGCGCCGTACTCCGGGGCCATGTTGGCGATGGTGGCGCGGTCGGCGAGCGAAAGCTCCGGCAGCCCGGGCCCGAAGAACTCGACGAACTTGCCGACGACCCCGTGTTTGCGGAGCTTCTCGGTGATCGTCAGGACCAGGTCGGTGGCGGTCGCGCCCTCGCGCAGGCGGCCCGTGATGCGGAAGCCGACCACCTGCGGGATCAGCATGGAGACAGGCTGGCCCAGCATGGCCGCCTCGGCCTCGATGCCGCCGACGCCCCAGCCCAGCACGCCCAGGCCGTTGATCATGGTGGTGTGGGAGTCGGTGCCGACCAGCGTGTCCGGGTAGGCCAGCTGTTCGCCGTTCACCTCGGTCGTGAAGACGCCGCGGGCCAGGTGCTCCAGGTTGACCTGGTGGCAGATGCCCATGCCCGGCGGCACGGCGGAGAAGTTGCGGAAGGCGGTCTGGCCCCACTTGAGGAAGGCGTAGCGCTCCCGGTTGCGCTCGGTTTCGAGCAGCGAGTTGAGGTTGTAGGAGTCGGCCGAGCCGTACTCGTCGACCTGGACGGAATGATCGATGACCAGCTCCGCCGGCTGGAGCGGGTTGATCTTCTGCGGGTCGCCGCCGAGCCGCCGCATGGCGTCGCGCATGGCGGCCAAGTCCACGATCGCGGGCACGCCGGTGAAGTCCTGCATCAGCACGCGCGCGGGCATGAAAGCGATTTCGCGCGAGGGCTCGGCTTGCGGAGTCCAGTTCGCCAGGAAGCGGATGTCGTCCGCCGTGACGGTGATGCCGTCCTCGCGGCGCAGCAGGTTCTCGAGCAGGATGCGGAGCGACCAGGGCAGGCGGGCAAGCCCTGTCCCGAGGGCATCAAGGCGGTAGATGGTGTAGCCCCGCTCGCCGGAGCGGAGGGTAGCTCGCGCGTTGAAGCTGTTCATGGGAGTGCTCATAAGGCTGGAAGTCCTTTGCGGGGTGCGGAGGAAGGACGAGAACTCAGGAGACAGGGCGCAGGAAAACCCGGCCGCGATCGCGGTGGCCATGGCGGAAGCGCTTAAGGCGGGGCTGGGATGGGGAGCGCCGGGGCATCGTCGGGCTATATTCTAGCGTTGGCTCAAGGTCGATGGGAAAGATTTTGTCGCGAACGCGGGCGGAGCCTTGACTTTGCACCAGAGACGGGCTTTGAGTAAATGTGTGGAAACGGATAGGCCCCTCAACGGAACGTCAGCCATCAAGGGGGTTAGGGCTAGCGTTTCCGCAATAGCAGGACCATTGAAGCGTTGGTTACACATATAGCCCAGACTCGCCGATCAAGCACGACCTGGACTGTAAAGTGCATCGAGCTGGATGATGCATTGTCCATGGCCACCTCCAGCAGAAGAACCGGAGTTCACCGATTCCAGCGGCGAACTCCGGTTTGGCCGATTGCCTGGCCAATCCCGATTTGCCCGCTTGACGTTTCTGCCGATGGCGGGTTCAGTGCAGCCCGGCCCTCCTGCTCCCAGTCGCTTTGTGAGACTACCGTAACGGTACGTCGTACCTACTCGCCTGCGAACGCCTGCCATAGCAGCATCCCATTCAGCGCGACGATCACCGCCGCGACCGTCCAGCCCGCATAGGCGGTCGCCCGGCGGTTCACGAAACGCTCCATCACGGTGCCGCGCCCGGTCAGGATCAGCAGCGGTACCAAGGCAAACGGCAGCGTGAACGAGAGCAGCACTTGCGACAGGATAATAATCCTGACTGCATCCAGCCCGCTCGCGATTACGAGCAGCGAAGGAATCAGCGTCAGCAGCCGCCGCAGGAAGATCGGGAACTGCACATCGAGGAAGCCCTCGAGCACCACCTGACCGGCCATGGTACCGACCGTGGACGAGCTCAACCCGGAGCACAAGAGGGCCAACGCGAAAATCGTCGCCGAAGCCGGCCCGAGCAAGGGACCCAGAGTGCGGTGCGCATCTTCGATTGAAAATCCGCTCGCGGCAGCCTTGGAATGGGCAAACGCGCCCGCCGCCATCACCACCATGGCCGAGTTGACCAGCCAGGCCCCGTTCATGGCGAGCAGCACGTCGTATTTTTCGTAGAACAGCAGCCGAACCCGCGACAAGTAGCTATGGTGCGTCCCAACGGCAGGCAGCCCTTGCGCGAGTACCCGCGGCTGCACCAGCGCGGAGTGCAGATACACCACGTGCGGCATCACCGTCGCGCCGAGCATGGACACCGCGACATAGATACTGGCGCGTCCGATATGCGGAACCAGCACGCCGGCCGCGATGTCGCGCCAGGCCGGGTGAATAAAGGTGAGCTCGGCGGCATAACAGAGGCCGATGGCGGCGACAAAGCCGATGATGGCCAACTCCAGCCTGCGAAAGCCCTTGGTCTCGAGCGCCAGCAGCGCGAAAACGAAGACGGTGGTCCCGAGCGCCGCCAGGAACAGTGTGCCGGTACGCGACCACCCATGCGCCAGGAACCATGGGCCGAACAGCAGGTAGAAGCCGAGCGCCGCGCCCAGGAACTCCGCCAGATCGGTGGCGAGGGCGGAAAGCTCCGCCGCGACCCAGAGCAGGAACGAGGTCCGGCGCGAAAAATGCTCGCGGCAGTTGCGCGGCAAGGTCTTGCCGGTCGCGATGCCGAGCTTGGCCGACAGGTACTGGATCAGGATGGCCATTGCGTTCGACCAGAGCAGAACCCAGAGCAGGCGGTTGCCGAATCGCGCGCCGGCCTCGAAGTTCGCCGCGAAGTTGCCGGGGTCGATATAGGCGATGGAGGCGACAAAGGCCGGACCTAAGTGGTGCAGGAACTGCCGCGCGTGACGTTTCCCGCGGCGAACGGGCTCGGCTTGGGTGGTGGGAGACACTCAGCTCCGAGTATAGGAGCAACCCGCTACTATCAGTTTCATGGCTGAGCAAGAAGAACTCGCTTCCCCTGACGTGCGCGCGCGCGCGCGCAAAATCAAGGTTTTCCTGATGGACGTGGACGGAACCATCACCGACGGCGGCATCTGCCTCCTCGCCGCAACCGACGAGTCCGGCACGAGTACCGTGACGGAGATGAAGATCTTCAATGCGCAGGACGGACAGGGTATGTCGCTCGCCCACACCATGGGGATCAAGACCGGCTTCATCACCGGCAGGCGCTCACCCGCCGTGCTGCGGCGCGCGCAGGAGATGAAAGTGGACTATGTCTACCTGGGTCAGGCGAAGAAGCTGGCCGCCTTCGACGAGGTGCTCGCGCGGGCAGGCGTCGTAGCAGAAGAGGTCTGCTGGATGGGCGACGACCTGCCCGACATCCCCGTCGCCGAGCGCGCGGGCCTCGCGGTGTGCGTGGCCGACGGCGCTCCGGAGCTCCGGCAGGTCTGCCACTACATAACGAAGCGCGCGGCAGGCCGAGGTTCCGCGCGCGAGGTCGTCGAGCTGATCCTGAAGGCCCAAGGCCGTTGGGACGAAGCCGTCCCCCGGGCGCTGGCGTAAGGCTTTAGGTCAGGCACGGAGCCGGCCCCCGAGGCCCTGCACGGACGACTCGATAGAGCGCGACCACGCTTGCAGCTCGTCCTCGCGCAGCGTGCGATCGGCGGACTGGAAGACGGCCCGCAGCAGCAGCGAATCCTCGGTCTCGCTCACGCGCAGCACCTCGACTGGCGCGACGGACTGGAGCTCCGCGATGTGCAGATCCTGGACGGCCTCGGCGACGGCGGCCCAGGGCATACCCCGAGGCAGCAGCAGCGAGAAATCGCGGCGTACGGGCTGGAAGCGCGAAAGCTCGCGCGGCAGCGGGTGCCGCAGGCCCAGCGCCAGCAACCGGTCGAACCGCAGCTCACCCAGCAGCACCGTGGCGCGGAGCTTGCGGCGGCCGGCCTCGTCGGGATGGAGCTGGCCGAAGAAACCGATGGTCGACCCGTCCATCACCAGACGAGCCGAGCGGCCGGGATGGAGCCAGAGCGGCATCAACCCGAGCTCCGGCGGGAAGCGGTCGAAGTAAAGCATGCGGCTCGTGAACCGGCGGGCGAGCGCCTCGACCAGACCCTTGGCGGTCGCGAAATCGACCGGACGGGCCTGCAGGCTGCCGAATGCGCCGAAAGCCAGGCTCCGCCGCTCGTCGACCGCGCTTCCATTGGCCAGGAAGACGTTCCCGAGCTCGAACAGCGCGCAGTCCTCGACGCCGCGGTGCAGGTTGTGCGCGAGCATGGTCAGCATGCCCGGGACGAGCGAGGGGCGGAGCATGCCGGCCTCCTCGCTGAGCGGGTTCTCCATGCGGGCCGCCGTGTTGGTCTGGGCGGCGGTCAGCTTCGCGTCGGCTTCCGAGCAGAAGGTGCTGGAGATCGCCTCCGACCAGCCCGCGGCGAGCAGCGTTTGCCGCGTGGCGCCGACGGCTGCGGCCTCGAGCGCCGGACGGACGGCCCCCGTGAAGGCGGGCAGCGTGTTGCGGAAGCGGTTGTAGCCGTGGACGCGCGCGATCTCCTCGATCAGGTCGATCTCGCGCTGGAGGTCGAGCCGCCAGGAGGGGAGCGTGATGTCGAAGTGGGGGTGGTCTTCGGCCGCGTTCGGGGCGGGTTCGTGGGCGCGGGACGGATCCGTTGCTGCTTCCGGAGTGCTGGGGGGGGCAGGCACCTCCTCGCTCACCGCCGGTGCGCCGGGCATCGCCGAGCCGATCTCCATCACCATGCCGTGGGCCAAATCGTGCGTGGGGATCGCCTCGTCGGTCGCAAGCGCGCAGCCGAGGCCCAACAGGATGGTCGTCGCCTCGCTCGCGGACAGGCCGCCGGGGTGGTCGGTCGGGCCCAGAATCCGGTGGACCTCCCGCATGTGCAACCGGACCGGCGGGCGGGCGCTCGTGCGGGCGCGAGCCACCGGATCCTGGATGTCTGTCAGGGGACCGGAGACCTGCCCGCCGGCCGCAAGGATCAAGCGGCTTACCAGCGCCGAGGCCAGCGGAGCGGCGTTGTAGTCGGCCCCGCGCTCGAACCGGTGGGAAGCGTCCGTATGGAGACCGTGCCGCTTCGAGGTCCGGCGGATCGCGGCGGGGTCGAACCAGGCCGCCTCCACCAGCACGTTGCGGGTTGCCGGGGTGATCATCGACTCCCAACCGCCCATGACCCCGGCCAGGCTGTGCGCGCGGCGCTCGTCGGCGATGACCAGATCGTCCGGGTGGAGCTCGCGCTCGACCCCGTCGAGAGTCTTGAGTCGCTCCCCGGCGCGGGCGCGCCGGATCACCAGCGCGCCTTGAAGTTTGTCCAGGTCGAAGGCATGGGTGGGCTGGCCGATGGCTTGGGTGACGTAGTTGGTCGCGTCCACCGCGTTCGAGATGCGCTTTTGCTCCAGCAATTGAAATCGGTGGGCGACCTCGCCCTCACTGGGGGCGATGTTAATGTTTTTCAAAACACGGGAAGTAAATCGCCCGCAAAGGTCAGGCGCCTCTACCCGGACCGGAAACGCCTCGCCCGGCACGGCTTCCGGCAGGTGCGGATCGAGCGGCAGCAGCGGCGTCGCGAAAATAACCGCAGCCTCCCGCGCGATGCCGTAGTGGTTCATCGCATCGACCCGGTTGGTGGTGATGTCCATCTCGAACAGCGAGCCGTCCGCGAGCGGAAAGACGCCCTCGACCGCGATGCCGCGCAGGGTCAGCGCCTCGGCGATTTCGGCGTCTGCCGCCTGAAGGACGGGGAGGTAGGAGCGGAGCCACTGGGTGAGAATTTTCATTCGCTTCCAGCGTACCTTTCCGGCCTGATTCTTTACACGTCCGTTGCCCAGTTTTCAGTGCGAATCACGTCCGCAATCCCACGAAAGTCTTTGTCACGGGTGACGAGAGTCGCGCCGAGAGCGTGCGCATGCGCGGCAATGAACATGTCTTCGAGTTCCAGGCTCCTGCCTGCCAGCTCCATCTTCGCGCGCAGTCGTCCGTAACTTGCTGCGGCCGCAAGATTCCACGGGAGCACCGGAAGCGTGCGGCAAAGCGCTTTAAAGGCCGCCGCGATCCTCGTGGCCTCCGGACGCCGTTCGATTCCATAGAGAATCTCGGCAGCTGTAATGCTTGACATCGCGAGCCCTTGTCCCTGCGCAGCTGCATAGGCCCGACGAACCGCAGGCGAACGACCGTTCATCAGGTAGCTGACCGTATTGGTGTCCAGAAGCCGGCGGGTCTCGCTCACAGATTAGGTGCCGGACGCGGCATCGAGCGATCGCGCTCGATCTCAAAATCAGCGCCGCCAGCCTCATCAAACATACGGAAGATTTCTTCTATGGACGGTGCAAACGGCTTCTCGCTTAAGATGATCGAACCGCTGACCGGATCGTGGCGAACATACACGCTGTCAGACTTAAAGCGGTAATGCGCGGGAATGCGCACCGCCTGACTGCGTCCATTGCGAAACACCTTGGCTTTTTCGCTTTGCGGCACGTCCCCTCCCCCCATGATGACGATCATGATAGATATCAGGCGCGGTGTCAAGAGTGCGCCTGGTCGCGGATTTTCTTCGGGCTGCGGCGGCCTCTAGCAGGGTGGGGAGCATAGGAGCGGGGCCACTAAGTGACTATTGTCACTGCCTTAGTTGAATCAGAAAACTGTAGCCATGCTTTTCAAAACCGAGCGATTCGTAGAACTCATGAGCAACCGTTCGCTTCATCTGACTGGAAAGAGTCATCTTGTAACAACCGGCCGCGCGGCTTTGATCCAACGCATGACACATCATGACGCGCCCGATTCCTTGACTCTGACTATCTGGAGCGACGGCGACATTCTCGACTACAGCCGACTTCCGGCCTCGCTTGGCTAGACTATCCAGGAAGAGAAGTTGATAGGTTCCGACAATCTCGTCTGCGCAGACTGCCACAAAAACGCGTAGATAGGGGTAGCTGTTGAGAATCGTGAAATGAGCCGCAGCTTCTGCAATCGAGAACTGCTCGCCGCCCTCGAAGCCAACTTTTGCATATAAGTGCAGAATTACCGGTATGTCTACTTCCACCGCCTCTCGAATCGTGACTTCGCTCACACAAGTTTCCTACCGGCGCGCAACGCCGAAGTTAGCCCACCGCAGGTGGTCACCCAAACTGCTCCAAAAACCGAACATCCCCTGAATACAACAACCCGATATCCGAGATCCCGTACTTCATCATCGCGATCCGGTCCACGCCCATCCCGAACGCGAACCCCGACACCCGCGCCGGGTCGTACGCGGGCTGCTTGCCCTGCACGGCCCGGAACACCTCCGGGTGCACCATCCCACAGCCCAAAAGCTCAATCCAGCCGGAGTGCTTGCACTTGCGGCAGCCCCGGCCCGCGCAGAACGGGCAGGAGATCTGCACGTCCGCGCTCGGCTCCGTAAACGGGAAGAACGACGGGAAGAATCTGGTCTTTACCGAGGCTCCGAAAAACTCCCGCATGGCATGGTCGAGCGTGCCCTTCAGGTCGGCGAAGGTGATGTTCGTGTCCACGCACAGCCCCTCGATCTGGTGGAAGACCGGCGAGTGCGTCGCGTCCGACTCGTCGTTGCGGTGCACCTTGCCCGGAACCACGATGCGCAGGGGGGGCGGCGCGGCTTCCATGCTGCGAACCTGCACGGGCGAGGTGTGGGTGCGCATCAGCAGCCGGTCCCGCGCCGGCTTGCTCCCTTGCCCGGCGAGCACCAGAGTGTCCTGCGTGTCGCGCGCCGGGTGGCCGGGGGGGAAGTTGAGCGCCTCGAAGTTGTAGAAGTCCGTCTCGACCTCGGGCCCGGTCGCGACCGAGTAGCCCAGACGCTCGAACACCGCGAGCATCTCGTGCATCGTGCGGATCAGCGGGTGCTCCGCGCCCCGAACCGGCGCGAGGCCGGGCAGGGTGATGTCGATCGCTTCGTGATCGAGGTTGGCGGGGCGGGTTTCGAGCGCCGCGAGTGCCGCTTCCACCGCCGCCTTGAGCTCGTTGAAGCGTTGGCCTACCTCGCGCTTCTCGCTCGCCGGGGCCGCCTTGAGCCACGCCTCCGACAGCGACTTGAGCCGACCCTGCTTACGCCCGAGCCAGCGCAAACGGAACGCTTCCGCGTCCTCCGGGGTACGCACCGCGGCGGCTTCCTGCTCGGCTTCCTGGAGGAGCGCGCCGAACCGCGCATCCCAGTTCCCGTTTTCCACGCTTTCAAGCATCGTTTCGAGAATACCTCACCGCGCGCTATACTTGAGGCTCGCCGGGCGTGGCCCGGCGTGAGGCCGTCCGGCCGGGATCGGGGTGGATTGAATTTGGCGGAAGTTCGCGTGCAGGAAGGCGAGCCGCTCGAAAACGCACTCAGGCGCTTCAAGCGCAAGGTGCAGACCGAGGACATCATCAAGGAAGTGAAGCGCCACAGCTTCTACTTGAAGCCCGGAGAAAAGCGCCGCGTGAAGGAAGCGCTCGCGCGCAAGCGGAACAGGAAAAAGGCCCGGAAGGAAGCGGATTAGGCCTCTATGAGGGAAACGGGAGGCCCGGCTCACGCCGGGCCGTTTTGTATGTTAGAAAACAAACTTGCCACTGAGCTGTGAAACCCTCGGTTGGTGCTGTACCGAAGTTATCGTCCCGAATGTCGTGTCATTGATGTTCCCGTCGGGATTTGAGAACTGGGTGTGGTTGAAAACGTTGTAGCTTTCAAGCCTCAGCTGGATATACGGGCCCTCTTCCTTGCCGGGAATGTGCAGGATCTTGGAAACCTGAACGTCTGTGTTGTTTATCCCCGGCCCGTGATACGCGTTGCGCCCGATATTCCCGAAGGTGCCGAGCGCTTCTTGGGAGAAATTTGCGACTCCGAACCAAGACGGATTTCCACCGTTGTACGTCGTCTGGTTACGCGGAGTCAGGCGCTGCAGCCCTCCAGTTTGCACCGGAACATCAGGGCAGGCGTAGTATGAGGTTGCGTAAGCACACCGAAGTGAATAGGACACCTGTCCGCCGTACGAGATATCGTACGGGAAGCCAGTCGCTAGTGTTTCGATCCCGCTGATCTCCCAGCCGCTTCCGAGCAGGTTGGCGACTTTGCTCAATCGTCCGTCCCCTCGGAATGCCGGCACCTCGTATACCGGCGAGAACACGAATCGATGCCGAGCGTCGTAGGAGGAGTTGCCGTAATTCAGAGAGGGCTGGTACTGGTTGTAGCCGCGCACTGAACCGCCATAACCGGCGTTCTCGTAGTTGGAAGCATTGTCGAGTGCGTGGCTGAACGTATAGCTCGCCTGAAACAGCAATCCGTGTGTGGTGGCCTTTGTGGCGCTGGCCTGGAAGGAGTGATAGTTGGAGCTGCCCTCTGTCGCGATCAGGCCGATACTTGGAAAGATGTTGCTGTTCCCGTAAGTGGAATGCGAAGGATACTGGAGCGCCTGCGTGTCCGGGTTGCTGGAGCAGACCGGATCGGCAAGGCAGGCCGCCGCGCCCGCAGCTGTAATCGGGTTGCCCTCAACCGTGATCTGCTCATGCCGCCCGAGCGAGCCCACATAGCTCAAGCGAGCGATAATCGCAGAAGGCAGCTCCCGCTCCATCGTAAGCTGAAAGTTTTGCGAGTACGGGACACGAAAGTTGGGCGCGTACTGGCTTAGGCTGAACGGCTCGTAGGTTGTAAAGTCGATGAGTTGGCCCGGTTGAGCGATAGCAGCGGGAAATTTATTGGCGTAGGTAGCTCCCGTTTGAATGTCCTGATAGGGATTGATGAATCCGGGCTTATTTGCCTGGTAATCGACCGCACCGCTTGAGTTGAGGCCGAAAGGAGGAGTGCCAAGATTATTGAGCGAGGTTTCCTCTTCAGACCGGTTGAAGTAAATGCCATACCCGCCACGGATCGAGAACTTATGCGCGGAGCCGCCCGACAGTGCGCCCAGGTCGGGAGACCAGGCGAAACCGAAGCGCGGACCTACATCCTTGTATGCCGCGACTGCACCGCTTGCATCGTTGCAGCCTGGGTCGGAAGGATAGTTCAACCCGACCGGCGCTGTAGGGAAGACGCGGGATTGCTGGCCGGGCAGGAAGCAGACCACGCCCTCGCCACCGAACTGCCGATTGTGAAAGGCGGTATCGATCTGGTAACCTACGCCGTACGTGAGATTGAAGGAGTCCGTGAGCTTCCAGTTGTCCTGGCCGTAGACATAAAACTCAAAGGCACGTGCATCAATACGGCCTCCCGCGCCTTGCGCATAACTGTTTGGAATGCCGAGCAGGAAGTCAACCGCTGCGCTGCCGGATCCTATCGTGTTCCCGTTTGTGAACCCGTATGTTCCGTTATTGTTGCCGTAGAAAGGATTGTCGACGTTGAAGCGACGCCCGTCGAAGCCGAACTTCAAGGAGTGGCGCCCGGCCACCTTCGAGAAGTTGTCATCGACTTGGTAAGTTTGGTCGATACGGGGCTGAGGGCCGTTGTTGCTGAACCCAAGTGTAAAGTTACTGCCCACGGTGACCTTCGGAGCGGAGGCAACCTCCGGATTCTGTGAGGTAATGGCGAAACCAAGACTCCCCGGCTGCACGACCTGCTGCGGCGTCACTGCTCCATAATTGAAGCGGGTGTAGTGCAGGCTGAACTCGTTCAGCGCTGTCGCGTTGAGCTGCCGCGTGTAGGAAGCAGCATACTGGTGAATCTCGCTAGTATTCGTGTCGCCGAAGCCGGGCAGCGTGGCCCCTGTAAAAGGTAGCACGTCCGTGGTTGGGCTGTGCTGTAAAACCACTACGCCCCAAATCTGGTCCTTTTGCGTAGGGTTGAAGTCCACGCGGGCGATGCCTTGATCCTGCACCGTGCTGGTCGTCGGATTGAAAAGAAAGGTGTTTCCAGTGCTGTTTGGGAGTGGCACGTAAGCCTGGAGCAATTGTGCGGACACGGGATTGAAAGATGCCGCTCCTCCGGGTATTTGACCATTCGTAAAACACGCCGCATAAGTTAGACCCGCGCAACCGGAAATATTGATGGTTGCAGGAATGACATGGGTAGCAGAGAATTTGGTGCCGCTGAAGTTGCCGGCCCTCTGCGCTGCCGAGTAGACGGTGTTTACAGAGACAGCCTGGGGCGCCACTGCCCGGATGCCTTGATACGAGGTGAAGAAGAAGAGCTTGTCGCGGAGGACAGGGCCGCCCAGCGTACCTCCAAATTGATTCTGGTGAAATTTTGATGGAGTTTTTTGGAAATAGCTCTTCGTGTTCAGAAAAGTGTCGCGATAGAAATCAAATGCATCGCCGTGAAAATGATTGGTCCCGGTCTTGAACGTAGCACTGACGATCGCGCCGGAGTTGCGCGAGTACTCAGGGTTCAGCGAGGAAGTGATCAGATTGAACTCCGAAAGCGCATCCACGCTCGGTCGAAAGCTCAACCCGTTCAGAGGCAAATCGTTGGTATCCGTTCCATTCAGCAGAAAGCTCGATTGCTGCGTCTGCGAACCGTTAGCCGAATAGCTCCCGAACCGGTCGCTGGAAGCTTGCACGCCAGGCAGGAGCTGCTCCAGTTGGGAGAAATCTCTACCAACGAGCGGCAGTTCCACAATCTGCGCCGCCTCCACTATGTTGTTGAGTTGGATATTGCTTGAATCTACTTGAACCGCATCCGCTTTCACGCTGACATCCTGCGCTGCCCCGCCGACAGTGAGCTGGACCGGCTCTTCATACGCCGTATCGATGTCTAGATGGATGCCCGAAGCGCTGAAAGTGGAGAATCCAGGCGCGGTAACGCTCACTGTGTAGGTGCCGATCGGCAGGTGGAGGAACTCATAAGTTCCGTTTGCCTGCGTCTTGCCCTGAAACGCGACACCTGTGGCCAGATTGGTCGCGGTTACAGCAGCACCCGGAATGACGGAGCCGCTTGGGTCGGTGACTGTTCCACGAATGCGTGCGGTGACGTCGGCTGCAAAGGAGGCAGGAAGCATTGCCAACAGCAGGCTTGCGGTCAGGAGGAGGGCTGGGGTGGGGGCGCGGAAAGGCTTGGGTCGCATGGTCCTCCGGAGACCTTCCATCGCGTGACAGGACTCGTCCCGGCGTGGAAGGTACAGAATCGTATGCAATTTAGCTATAGCAAAGGCATTGCCAAACCGGGCAGCACAGTTACTTTCGTGCATTTGGAGGCATGTACGCGCCCGGGAACAGGACAACACTTCAAACTGAGTATGAAAATCAGAAGAAAACTATGAGCGCGCGGAGGGGAGCCAGCCGCCTAAGCCCGCCTACGCCGTCACCGCAGCGCGGCGTTTCTTGGCCTCGTGCGAGGCGAGCAGGGCCTCCAGCTGGGTCAGCAAGTCGTGCGTGTTCATGGGTTTCACCAGCATCTTGTCGGCGGAGGCGTCGTTTTCCCACTCGGAGCCCGGCAGAGGGAAGGCGGTCAGCATGGCGACCGCGGGCCGGTAGGGGGCTTCCTTGGCGGCGTGCACGACGTCCAGTCCGGAGGACTCGGACTCCATGCGCATGTCCGTAATGACCATTTCGTACTCGTGCGCCTTGATCTTGGACCGGGCCTCGCGCGCGGAGGCGGCAGTTTCCACCTCGAAGCCCGAGACCTCGAGCACGGCTTTGAGCGTGAGGAGGATGGTGAGTTCGTCGTCCACCAAAAGAATGCGGCGTTTCGCTGTCATGTTTCTGTCCTCCCTAGACTCAGGCGAGACCGATTTTAGCAGGCGGGCACGGATATGAGGTGAGCCCGGAAGTACCATGGTAATGTGCAGAGTTACTTCCTTCACTCGCTGGGCTGCCGCGCGAGCGGAGCGGACGGCGACGCGATCGCGGCCTCGCTCGAAAACCGCGGCCTGCGCCAGGCCGTGCTCGCCGAGGCGGATATGCTGGTGCTGAACACCTGCGCGGTGACTGCGGAGGCGGAGCGGACCGCGCGCGCCTGGATCCGGCGCGCCGGGCGCGCCAACCCCGGCGCGCGCATCGTGGTCACCGGCTGCTACGCGCAGCGCGCCCCCAGTGAGGTAGCGGCGCTGCCCGGCGTGGCGGCCGTGGTGGGCAACAGCCACAAGGCGCTGGTGCCGGCGGTCGCGGCGGGCGGCTTCGTTCCGCTCTCGGCCCTGCGCCGGCCCTTCACCGGCATCGGGGAAGAGCCGTTCGCCCACGAGCACGACCTGCCGCTGCTCGCGCCGGCGGGCACCCGGCGCACGCGGCCGGTGCTCAAGGTACAGGACGGGTGCGGGAACCGGTGCTCGTTCTGCGTCATCCCGGAGACGCGCGGTCCCAGCCGGTCGGTGCCGCTGGACCGCGCTGTCGCGGCAGCTCGCGAATTTGCCGAGGGGGGCGGCCAGGAGCTGGTGCTTTCCGGCATCAACCTGGGCCGGTGGGGGCGCGACTTCCGCCCGGCCCGAACCCTCGCCGAGCTCGTCCGCGCACTGCTGGAACAGACCGCTCTGCCGCGCCTGCGTCTTTCGTCGGTGGAGCCGATGGACTGGACGCCGGAGATGCTCGGGCTCTTTGCCGCCCACGCCGGGGGCGGGCAGGCCGAGAGCGAGCATCCCAGGCTTGCCCCGCACGCGCACCTGCCCTTGCAGTCCGGCGCGGATGCGACCCTGCGGGCGATGCACCGACGCTACCGGCCCTGGCACTACGCGGCGAAGCTCCACGCGCTGCGGCGGATGCTCCCGGAAGCGGCTCTGGGGGCCGACGTCATGGTCGGCTTCCCTGGCGAAACAGAGGCACTGTTCCGCGAAAGCCTCGCGTTCGTGGAGGCGATGCCGCTCACCTATCTGCATGTCTTCCCGTTCTCGACGCGGCCGGGCACGCAGGCTTACGGGCTCCCGCCTGTCCCGCCCGGCGCGGTCCGCGAGCGCGCGGCTGCCATGGACGCCGTCGCAACTGCAAAAAAGGAGGCCTTCGCCGAGCGGTTCGTCGGGCGCATGCTTTCGGCGGTCACCTTGCGCGACGGCACGGCGATGACGGCGAACTTTCTTTCCGTGCGGCTCGAAGCGCCGGCGCCGGCGAACCGACTCGTGGCTGTGCGGGTGGCATCCGGCATCTATCCAGGGAAAGAGCAGCGGAAAGAGCTGCGGGGGTTTGTGGAAGATGGTATGCTCAGGGCGGGTGCTTGACCCGCCGCACCATGCGGAAGCCCGCACCTAACCGGAGGCAGTCATCGATAAACGTTCCGCCAAGCAAGTCATCCGCATCAACGACCGTATCCGCGCGCGGGAAGTGCGCGTCATCGACGACAGCGGCGAACAGTTGGGGATTCTGACCCCGTTCGACGCGTTGAAGATCGCCCGTGAACGCGGGCTCGACCTGGTCGAGGTTTCACCCAATGCCGTGCCGCCCGTGTGCCGCATCCAGGACTACGGCAAGTTCCTGTACGAGAAGGACAAAAGCGACCGCGCGGCTCGCAAGAAGCAGAAGATCATCGTCGTCAAGGAGGTCAAGTTCTCGGTCACGGTCGACGAGCACGACTACCAGACGAAGAAGAACCAGGCCGTGCGCTTCCTGAGCGAGGGCGACAAGGTCAAGGCGAGTCTGCGTTTCCGCGGACGCCAGATGGCGCATCGCGACCTGGGCTACAACATCATCAACCGCTTGATCCAGGACATCGGGGACACGGGCCTGGTTGAGTTCATGCCGAGGATGGAAGGCACCACCCTGCACGCGATTCTCGCGCCGGGCAAGCGGCTCCAGGCGGAGAAGGAAGCCGCGGCGAAGAAGGCCGCGCCGCCGAAGCCGCCCGCTCCGGCACCTGTCGCGCAGACCGTGCAGTAAGCAAGTGCGCTAGACTCGGAGTCGGCCGCACGGAGCGCGCCGGGAGAACGTATGGCGCAGGCCGCGGGCAGGCTGGTGGTGTTGATGATGGAGCAGGAGCAGCCCGAGGGGCTTTCAGCCCGCAAGCTGGTGGTCGAGACCGCGAAGCACAACGTGCTGACCGCCTACAACCCCGATCATGGGCTCACGCTGCTGGACCGGTTTCCCAAGGTGGATGCGGTGCTGGTCCACGGACTGCTCCCCGACTGTGACGGCTTGATCGCGAGCATCAAGGCAAAGCATCCCGGCATTCCGGTGATCGTGGCCGCCCCGGTGACGGCGCACCTTTACCCCGGCGCGGACTTCATCGTGCCGAGCCACGAACCCTCGAAGCTGCTGGACCTGCTGGCCGCGGAGTTCGGGGCCTCGCTGCGGAACTGAGCATGTATACTTCGGGTTGCACCACGATTCGAATCCGCAAGCAGGACAGACATGCCTAAACTCAAGACCCACAAGGGCGCCGCGAAGCGCTTCAAGAAGACCGGCACCGGCAAAATCAAGCGGGGCCAGTCGAAGATGCGGCACATCCTGACCTCGAAGAAAACCAAGACCAAGCGCAAGCTGGCCCACAGCACGCTGGTCTCGGACGCGGACTACAAGAAGGTCGCGCGCATGATTCCCTACGCCTGAGATCCACCCCATAAATCAAGACGCGTGTGAAGAGGTCCGGAAACATCCCGGCCTGCCTCCAGCCGCGAACACCCGAACCACAGAAAAAGGAGCGAAACCATGCCACGCGTCAAACGTGGAACCAAACGCAACGACCGCCGCAAGAAAATCCTCAAGCGCGCCAGCGGTTACTTTCTCACGAAATCGAAGCTCTACCAGGCGGCGCAGGAAGCCGTCGAGCGCGGGCTCAAGTTCGCCTACAGCGGGCGCAAGCAGAAGAAGCGCCAGTACCGCTCGCTGTGGATCGTGCGCATCAACGCCGCCGCCAAGATCAACGGCATCTCCTACTCGCTGCTCATCAACGGCCTCAAGAAGGCCGGCATCGAGCTGAACCGGAAGATGCTCTCGGAGATGGCGATCCACGACGCGGCGGGGTTCGCGACGCTGGTCGGCCAAGCCAAGCAGGCGCTCGGGAATACGGCGAAAGCGGCTTAGCGCTCGGCATTCGACAAAGCGTGCCTCCCTGCGAGGCGCGCCTTTTCATGCCGCGACAGCACAAGCCCGACGAGGCCCGCATGCTCTGCATCTCCCTATTGACAGGAGACGACAATGGCGAACGACGATGCGGTCATCAAGCGGTTGGTAGCGGTTTTGAAGGACAGCGAGCGGGGCTTCCTCGACATCGGGGAGCACATCAAGAACACCGAGCAGCGTTCCTACTTCATGGAGGAAGCTCGGGTGCGCGGCGGCTACGCGCGCGAGATCGAAAGCGCCGTGAACCGGGTGACCGACGGTGCCATCGACGAGACCGGTACGGCTCTCGGCGCGATGCACCGCGTATGGGGCGACCTGAAGGCGCGGCTCGGCGGCGGCGACCACACCCTGCTTGAAACGGCTGAACAGGGTGAGGATGTCGCGACCAAGGCTTACAAAGACGCGCTCGACGACCAAGCGGTTTCCGACACGATTCGCGCCCTGATCGCGCAGCAGGCCGAGCACGTAAATCGCTCCCATGCGAGGATCAAGGGTTTTCGCGACGCTTCAGCGTAGGGTGGCTTTCCCATCACCGTTGTGTAGAGGGGTCATCCTGAGCAAAGCAAAGGATTTACGTTCCTCAGGATGACCCGGATTTCGCCCTCGCCGCGCCCGGGCGACAATACCTCATGATCCGCACCTTTAACGGCCTCACCCCGCACATCCCCGGCAGTTGCTACGTAGACCCGTCCGCGCAAATCATCGGCGACGTGATCCTCGGCGAGCAAGCCAGCGTGTGGATGAACGCGGTGGTACGCGGCGACGTCCACTCGATCCGCATCGGCGCGCGATCCAATGTACAGGACTGCGCCGTGTTGCACGGGATGCGGCACCTCTATCCCGTCCACCTCGGCGAGGGCGTGTCCGTCGGACACAACGCGACCGTCCATGGCTGCACCATAGGCGACGATTGCCTTGTCGGCATCGGCGCGTGCATTCTCAACGACGCGCGCATCGGCGAGGGTTCGATCGTCGCGGCGGGGGCGGTCGTTCCCGAGGGGATGGTGGTGCCGCCTCGGTCGCTCGTCATGGGTCTGCCAGGCAAGGTGCGGCGGACGGTCACCGATGAGGATTTCGCGATGATCCGCATGTATGCGGCCAACTACCTGGACTACATCGCGCAGTACCTGCGCGCGTTCAAAGCCGTTGCTCCGTGAGCCGGCACGCCCCAACCGGGCGATAGGGTGCTTTTCTCAAGAGACCCGCGAGGATGCGCCGGCCGGCAGGCCGTCACAAGAAAGGCTCACGCCCCCGCGTTGACGTTGTCGCGGTGCGCCGCCCAGGTTCCCCAGATCATGCAGATGGGATGAAGCACGATCAGCGCGAACCCGGCCGTCAGAATGCCCAGCACGAGATAGAGCACACCCATGATGATGGCCCCGAGGACCGTGCTGTACAGCATGCCGAAAGGCCCCGCGAAGAATGTGAGCAGGGCGGCGAGAATCAGGCTTTTGCGTTCTTTCATGAAAATTCGTGTGCGCCCCTTGGTCGTCGTGTAGGGAGATGAAGCGCGGCCCGGAGCGGTTGCCGGGGCGCGCCCGCGGCGGAGTGGCCCTGATAAACTTCGAGTCGACCGTGAAGACCCCCTTGAAAGCCGTACGCGGCATCCGCGACCTGCTGCCCCCCGAGACCGAACTGTGGAACCGCATCGAGACGGCTGCTCGCCGCGTCTTCGCCCGCTACAACTTCGGCGAGATCCGCACCCCCATCTTCGAGGACACCCAGCTGTTCGCGCGCGGCATCGGCGAGGAGACCGACGTCGTCTCGAAGGAAATGTACACCTTCACCCCAGCCGACGATGTCGGCCGGGGACCCCGCTGGGAGGACCGCGCCCGGGCGGCGAGCGAGAAAGCGCAGTCCCTTACGCTGCGTCCCGAGAACACGGCCGGGGTCGTCCGCGCGTATATCGAGCACAAGCTGGGCGACGCCGGGCTGCTGCAAAAGTTGTACTACATCGGCCCGCAGTTCCGCCGGGAGCGCCCGCAAAAGGGGCGGTACCGGCAGTTCTCGCAGATCGGCGCGGAGGTCATCGGCGCGCCCTCTTCGGGCTCGGAGTCGCCCCTGCGCGACGCCGAGGTACTGGAGATGCTCGCCTCCCTGCTCGACGAGCTCGGCATCGCCGGCTGGCGGCTCGCGATCAACTCCGTGGGCTCCTCCGCCGACCGGCCCAGGTATGTGGCGGCCCTGCGCGAGGCGCTCGTTCCCGTCGCGCCGGGCTTGTGCGAGAACTGCCGCCGCCGCGCCGAGACCAACCCCTTGCGGGTGCTGGACTGCAAGGTCCCGGAAGACCAGGCCGCGATCGACGCCCTTCCGAAAATCGCCGACTACCTGGACGAAGCCTCGACCGCCCATTTCCGGGCAGTGCTGGCGGCGCTGGATGCCTGCGGCGTCCCTTACCGGATCGACCCGCGCCTCGTCCGGGGTCTCGACTATTACACCCGCACCACCTTTGAGTTCACCCATGACGCCGGCCTCGGGACGCAAAACGCCCTGCTCGGCGGCGGCCGCTACGACGGGCTTTCCGAGATGCTGGGCGGCCCGCGCGCGCCCGGCATCGGCTTCGCCATCGGCGCGGACCGGCTCGTGCTGACACTTCAATCCCAAACCGCGGCGGCTGCCGGGTCCAAGGCTGACGCCTACATCGCCCCGGTCGGCGAAGCGCAGAACCCGGCGGCCCTCGCGCTCGCGCGGGAGCTGCGCGCGGCCGGCCTGCGCGTCGAGCTCGGGGACGGATCTTTCCGCGTCAAAAAGTCGTTTGAGGTCGCGGACAAACTCGCCCGCGCGATCGTGTTGTTGGGCGAGGACGAAGCCGCTACCGGGATGCTAACCGTAAAGGATTTCGCGAGCGGCGAGCAGGCGAAGGTTGCGAGGGGCGAGCTGGCGGCTTCGTTGAAATCATAAAAGCACCCCAATCAGGTACTCGGGACGCCGCAATGGGATCATCCTGAGCGAAACGGCAGCGCTTGCGCCTACCTCGCTGCGCTCCTCAGGACGATCCCTTCTATGCGGCGAGCAAGAGCAATCGCTCAGCCCTCCAGCCGAGCCAGGAACTCCCTAAGCTCCCCCGGCAGCTCCGCCTTCAGGCTGAGCAGCTCCCCTGAGCGCGGGTGCCGGAACTCGAGCTCCGCCGCGTGAAGGAAATTGCGCGTCAGCTCAACGGTTTCGAGCGCGCGCCGACGGCTCTTCTTCATGATCTTGACGCCGTCTTCCGCGCGGATCTCCGCAGGCGCGCCGTAAAGGGTATCGCCCACCACCGGGTGGCCCAGCGAGCTGAGGTGCACCCGGATCTGGTGCGTCCGCCCCGTCTCGATGCGCACCCGCACCAGCGTGAACTTACCGAAAGGCGACTCGATTCGCCGCGTCACGATCCAGTGCGACACGGCCGTGCGCGCGCCGGTCACGCGCCGGGTCGTCATGCGGGTCCGGCGGACGGAGTCGCGGCCGATGGGCGCGCTGACCGTTCCACGGTCCGGCTCCAGATGGCCGTGGACCAGTGCGACATAGGTTTTCTTGAGCGCCCGCTCCGCGAACATCGCGCTCAGCTTCGCGTGCGCGGCATCGTTGCGCGCGACGATGATCAGCCCGCTCGTCTGCCGGTCGAGCCGGTGCACGATCCCAGGCCGCAGCGCGTCGCCGCCGCCGTCGCTCAACTCGCCGTAGCGGTGAAGCAGCGCGTTGACGAGCGTGCCCCGGTCGCGCGGGTTCTCGACCGGCTCGCCGTCCTCGTCCTCGGCATCCGAGCGCACCCCCGCCCCGGCATGGACCAGCATGCCCGCGGGTTTGTCGATTACGGACAAGTCCGCGTCCTCATAGACGACCGTGAGCGGAATCGCCTCCGGCGTGGCGCGCAGGGGGGCGAGCACGGGCTCGCGCAGCACCTCCACCTGCTCGCCGCCTTCGAGCCGCAGCGACGGCTTGGCCGCGGCGCCGTCGACCAGTACGCTCGACTGCTCGAGCAAGAGCTGCACCCGGGACCGGCTCACGCCTTCAAGCTGCGCGGTCAGCCAGGCATCGAGACGCGCGCCCGCGGCTTGGAGAGGTACGGTGTGCTGCGATAAGGCCATAGTCCTCAGCCTAGCAGGATAGGACTTAGGAATCAGGAGTTGAAAGTCAACGCGCAAATGCTTTGGTTGTTAAGTTCCAGGACTTAACTCCTAACTCCTGTGCCCCGGCCCGTCGATCCCCGCGGGCCAGTCCCCCTCGTTCGGCGCGGGCGGCGGCGGCGGGGGCGCATCCGGCGGCAGGAGATTGCGCCGCTCCATCCATCCGCGCAGCAGCATGGGCCAGCCCGCCAAAGCGGGGATGCCCCCGCACAGCCCGCAGCCATGGTCCGCGAAGTCGTACATATGCAGCTCCGCCGGAACACCCTTGGCCGCCAGCGCCGAGTACATGAGTACGCTGTTCGCTGAAGGTACGACCGGGTCGCCGGTGGTGGCCCAGATGAAGGTAGGCGGGGTCGCCGCGCTCACGGCGCTCTCCGGCGAAAGCTTGCGCGCCAACTCCGGGTCGGGCGCGGCCCCAAGCAAGCTCGCGACGGAGCCTCCGTGCGCGACCGGCGGCTGCATCGTAATGACGGGGTAGGCCAGGATCGCGAAATTGGGCAGGCAGTCGATGCCGGCCAACCCCGAGCCGGGTTGGTCGCTCAGGCGGCAGTTCGTGGCCAGCGTTGCCGCCAGGTGCCCCCCGGCGGAGAAGCCCCATACGCCGATCCGGTCCGGGTCGATGCCGTACTCGGCGGCGTGGGAGCGCACCAGCCGGACGGCCTGCGCGCCGTCCTCGATGGGCACGGGATACCGGTAGGGCGCGACGCGGTAGTCGACCACGAAGGCTGCGATGCCTTGAGCATTGAGCCAGCGGGCGGGTTGAAACCCCTCGTGCCCGAGCGCAATGGCCGCATAGCCTCCCCCGGGGAAGATCACCACGGCGGCCCGGGACGAGCGCGTCGCGGGCAGGAACGGGTACACGCGCGGGAGGTCGGCAGGGCCGCTGCCGAGAGCCCCCGGAACCGGCCCCTTGCCGTACAGCGGGGTCGCTTCCGGGGTTTGCGGCTGCTGCCCTTGGCCGGCCGTGCTTCCCACGAAACTGGCGTGGATCAGGAATGCTGCAAATAGGAGACGGAATCTGGCGGCGGGCATGCCGGTAAAGATGCAAGGCGGGGTGTCAAGATGCCAACTTTTCAACCGCGCGTTCCCGTAACGGTACCTCGTTCCCAAAACGGAACTGAGTCTTTGCGCGGCAAACGAGTTTTATGTCTCAAAAGCGAGGGGGCGTGTTCGAATCGGTTGCATGGCGGGGCGAACACTACATCACGAGGGCGACGCGCTCCAGTTCCCGCTGCAAATCCGCGGCCTCGCACTGGCCGCTCTCCATCCGGATCACCGCGTCCTGCACCAAACGGGCGTCCACGCCGTAGCCCCGGCCGTTCAGAAACGCCGAAAGCACCTCCGACGCCTGGAAAGAGTCGATGTCGGTCTGCATGAGCACGGTTCCCAGGGCTCGGAGATCGTAGTTGTCAAACTTCTCCACGCGGTGCTCGCTCCTCATCGCTCTTCCCTCCAAAACTGTCCAGGCTGCGTACACCCCGTAGGAGTTACAAATACCCGCTCGCGTTGCAAGCATACATTATGTTTCCCGGATGACAGTGCCGCCGCGGGAAACCGATTCGCCAACAACCGCCTCGGCGGCCACCAGCACCGGGATCCCGTCCCGCACCGGGTATACCCGCCGGCACGCCCCGCACGCGATCGTCCCCATTGCACCGCCGGTCGCCTCGCCGAGCGTTTTGAGCGGCCCGTGGCATGCCGGGCAGGCGAGCAACTCGAGCACATCGGCAAGCAAGCGAGCCATGGACGTATTCTAGGCGCATGCTGCGGGTCGGGCTGACAGGCGGGCTGGGGAGCGGGAAGTCTTCGGTGGCGCGAGTCTGGGCCGAGGAGGGCGTCCCCGTTCTCGAAGCCGATGCGCTGGGCCGCGCGCTCATGCAGCCGGGTCAAGCGGTGTACGCGCGAATCGCCGCGGCATTCGGCCCTGCGGTCGTGCGCCCCGACGGGGAGCTCGATCGGGGAGCCCTGGCGCGGGAAGCCTTCGCGGGCGGGCGGCTTCAGGAGCTTAACGCGATCGTGCATCCGGCGGTGCTGCGGGAGCAGGAGCGGCTCCTCGGCGAACTCGAGCGGCAAGGCCGGCCCCTGGCCGCTGTCGAATCGGCGTTGATCTTCGAGGTGTCCGAGGGCGCGCGGCCATGGCGCGAGCGGTTTGACCGGCTCGTGCTGGTAACGGCACCGGAGGAACTGCGCGCCGCCCGCTATGCGGCCCGGATGGCACCCGAGAGCGGCCCGGCTCGAGCTCGGTTGGAAGAAGAAGCGCGGCGGCGCATGGGGGCACAGCTGCCGGACGAAGCGAAGCGAAGGGAGTGCGATTACGTGATCGAGAATACGAGGACCCTGGTGCTGCTGCGGCGCGAAGCGCTCGCCGTGCTCCGGACGCTGCGGGAAGAGGCCGGGCGGAACCCCGGCGGACGGGCACAGCCGCCGCTCCCCTAAACTAAGGGCACCGATCCCCATGGAAGGCACCCCCCAAAGGAACCACTCATGATGCGCCGCTTCGTCATCACCGCCGCTCTCGTCTGCGCCGTCTGGTACTTCGCCGGGGGCCGCGCGTTCGTGCCCGCATTCACGCCGGCTCCCTCGACCGGCGCACGCATGGACGCGCCGCTCGTGCTTGAGGAGGTCAAGGCCGCGCCGGAGTACGACGCCGAGGAGCTGACCAACATCGGCGTCTACAAACGGCTGCTTCCCTCCGTGGTCAACGTGACCTCGACCACCGTGCAGATGGACTTCTTTTACGGCGCCGTCCCGAGCCAGGGCCAGGGGTCGGGCTTCATCCTCGACCGCCAGGGCCACATCGCGACCAATTACCACGTCATCGCCGACGCGCAGAACATCGAGGTCCAGACCTGGGACAAGCACCGCTACAAAGCCCGCGTCATCGGCAAGGATGCCCGGCACGATATCGCCCTGCTCCAGATCGAGGCACCGAACCTACAGCCGGTCCTGCTCGCCGAGTCGCACAATCTCGTCCCGGGGCAAAAGGTGTACGCGATCGGCAACCCCTTCGGGCTCAACGGCACCATGACCACCGGCATTATCTCCGCCATCCGCTCGGTGCGCAGCCCGCTCGGCGGCCAAATCGAGAACGCCATCCAGACCGACGCGGCCATTAACCCCGGCAACTCCGGCGGCCCTCTGCTCAACTCGCGCGGCGAGGTCATCGGCATCAACACCCTGATCGCGACCAACCCCAACGAGCAGACTGACCAGAGCGCCGGCATCGGCTTCGCCATACCCATGGACACGGCCCGCGCGGTGCTCGCCGACTTCGAGCGCTACGGCCATTCCCGCCGCCCCTCGCTTGGGGTGGTCTCGCTGCCTATCGGCCCGGAGCTGGCGCAGCAGATCGGCCTCGCTTCCAGCACGGGTCTGCTGGTCCAGCAAGCCGTGCCCGGCGGGGCCGCCCAGCAAGCCGGCCTGCGTGGCGGGGGGGAGCGCGCCCTGCTCGGCAACTACCAAATCCTGCTCGGCGGCGACCTGCTCGTCTCGCTTGACGGCCAGCCCCTCAGCTCCCAGCAGGAGCTTTCCGACATCATGGACAAACATCAGGTCGGCGACGCGGTCGTGGTCGTCTTTTTTCGCGGGCAGCGCCGGATGAGCGTCCGCGTCACCCTCGGGGAAGCCGGCCAGCAACAGCAGCAAGCCTGAGAGGGCGTTCCCGCCCCCGCTCGCGGGGTATCCCAGATTCGGTCAAAGCGCGGCTCCCTTCGTTGACTCGGGGGCCGCGACTCGCGACCCTATGTTCGAGGCAAGACAGAGATGCGTATCGACGACCTGCAAACCCTGCCGGCGGGCAGCTCCCTCCAAACCGATCTGTGCATCGTTGGCAGCGGACCGGCTGCCTTCACCCTGGCAAGCGAACTCGCCCACACATCCAGGCAGGTGCTCGTCCTCGAGAGCGGCGGCCTCGGCGAGGAAACCTCGTTTGCGCTCGCCCAGAACGAAATCGAAAGCGCGGGCGAGCCGCGCGAGATGGACCAGAGCAAGGTTCGCAACCGCGTCCTCGGCGGCGCGTCCCACACCTGGTCCGGCCGCTGCACCACCTTCGACGCGCTCGACTACGAGCCCCGCGACTGGGTGCCCGGCTCCGGCTGGCCGCTCGGGGCGCGCGATATGGCCCCTTTCGAGCAGCGCGCGGCACGGTATCTGGGCATCGCCCCCACGGTTTATGACGACCGCCTGCTCGCCGAAACCGGCCTGCCCGACCGTTTCCGCGAGCGCGGCGGCGGCCTGCGTAACGTCTTCTGGCAGTTCAGCCGCCGCTCCCCGACCAACCCCGACCACATGCGCTACGGAGAGCGATTCGAGCGATTGGACGCCCCGAACATCCGCCTGCTCATCAACGCTACCGTCACCCACATCACCACCGACGAAGGCGGCAACAGCGTCCGCGAGCTCGAGATCGCGACCCCGGAGGGCGCGCGCCACACCGTGCGCGGCCGCGTGGTCGTCCTGTGCGCCGGCGGCATCGAGAACGCGCGGCTCCTGCTCGCCTCCAACCGGATCGACCCGCGGGGGGTCGGCAACGCTCGCGACCTCGTGGGCCGTTACCTCATGGACCACCCCCGCGCCGTCCTCGGGACATTCCCGCCCGCGGCCGCTCGGGCCCTCACGCGCGAGTTCTTCATCCTCCACCACCGGTCCGGCTACCGCATGCAGCGCGGTCTGTCGCTGTCCACTGCAATGCAGCAGGAGGAGAAGCTGCTCAACTGCGCCGCCTGGATCACCCAGCACTTCGCCCACGACGACGCATGGCACGCCCTGCGCACCGCGCGCCTCTCCGGCAGCCGCCGCCGGCTGGCCCGTGTCGCCGTCCGACACTCCGGGCAGATCGCCCATGGAGCATGGAGCCGCTTCGTCCGCAAGGGCCCCCTCCCGCGCCGAGTCACCGGGCTCGACCTCGACGTGCTCCTCGAACAGACCCCCGACCGCGACAGCCGCGTCACGCTCTCCGACCGCAAAGACCCGCTCGGGATGCCCCTCGCGCGCATCGACTGGCGCATCGGCGAGGCGGAGCGCCGCACCGCGATCCGGCTCGGCTGCGCGATCAACGACGCCCTCGCGGAAGCGGGTCTGCCCCAAGCGCACCTCGCCGATTGGGTCCGCGGCAACCGCCCCGAGGACGCCCGCTTCCGCGA
>CAXUEU010000011.1:40741-42345 GCA_964250195.1 uncultured Acidobacteriaceae bacterium | reverse complement strand
CAGGAGCTCACCCCGGACCGGACCATGACCATGGTGGCGAGCTACTCGGAACGGCCCGCGATTCGGGGCAATGCCGGCGGCGGCGCGGGTACTGGCCTGGCGGTCGGGCGGGTGCGCTCCGAGAGCACCTGGCGGGCGGGCGACCTGGCGGAGCTGAACGCGGGCACGGAGTTGGCGGCGGCGCGGCTGGGCGCGGCGGCGCTCGCGACGGCCGGCCACCCCTTCGCGAACCTGTGCGTCCACGCCGGAGCCTCGCGGGTCGAGTACCGCGTCGCGACCGGTCCGGAAACCGGCCTGGAAACCGGTTTGGGTCGAGGCGGGAACGACGCCGACGGACTCACGGCCGAGAGCGGCCGGCTCCGGTTCACCCAGGGTCTGCATCAGGAGTTGCGCGCGACCCGCCGCAGCGGTACCTGGACCGGCGAGATCGCGGGGTTCGAGGATCGCCTGGCCCACCCTGTGGTCCAAGGGCTCGCGGACGGGGGCGCGGCGCTGGTGGACGGCAAGGACGTGCTGTTCGACCCGGAGACGGGCATCATCGCGGTCTCAGGACGCGGCTACAGCCACGGAGGCGTGATGGCGCTGCTGCGCGACCAGCTGAGCCCGGACACCTGGCTGTCGCTGCGCTTCGCCCTCGGCGAGGCGATCACCGCGCCCCCGGCGGGCGGTATCCTGCCGAGTTTCGGAGCCCAAACCGCTCCGGCGGCCGCCCTCGCCGCGGGAACGCGCCTGCCCGCGAGCGACACCCTCCTGCGGGCGAGCTATCGCTGGCAGCCGTTCGACACGTTGACCCCGGTCGCGCCGTTTGACGATGGCAGCGCCCGGGATGCCTACCTCGGCCTGGAGATGCGACAGCCGCTGTGCCGCAAGCGGGTGGGCTCGGCGAGGGTGGAAGCCGTGCTGGACGTGCGCAACCTGCTGGCCCAGGGCTACCGGCCTTTCCTCTCCGAGGATGGGTCCACCGTATTCTTCGCGCAGGCGCAGCGGACGATCGCGGGCGGCCTCAGCTTCTCGTTCTAGCCTCGAATTCCGTGACCATCCCAATCCGACTCAGCCTGCTCGCGCTTTTCGCGGGTGCCGGGCTCCCCGGCGAGCGCCCCCTCCAAGTCGAGCGCCCGCTGCAGATCGAGCACCCGCACTATGCGGCCGTCGAAGAATCCATCCTGGTCGACGCACCGGTCGACCAGGTCTGGGCCAGGGTCGGCGGGTTCTGCGGGATCGCTGAGTGGGGGAACCTGCCTTGCCGCTATCTCGGAGGCAGCGGCGGCCCGGGTACGGTGCGGTCCGTCGAGAACGAAGTGCTGGTCGGCGGAACCGAGCACAGCTACACCTACGCGCGACCCCCGCGCCGGGGCGAGCTTTATGCGCTGCCGCACGGGACCCTCGCCGCGGAGGCCGTGACCGCCTCCACGACCCGCCTGCGCTACGCGACGGTGCGGGACGATTCCGTGCTGCCGGACGAAGCGGCCCGCGCGAAGGACGCCCGAACTCGCCACGCACGCTATGCCGGTTGGCTCGGCAACATGAAGAGGCTCGCCCAGGGCGGCACCCAGCCCCCCAACGCCCCCCCGCTCAAAACACCCCCCCATTACAACAACCAGCCC